>QOQK01000042.1 GCA_003331985.1 PS1 clade bacterium
CCATAAAAGAGCATGCCACCCATGTAATGCCCCAGATTGGCAAGGCGTGTATCGGCATCAAGATTTTCCGGTGAGGTTTTTTCTTGAAATGCCACATGGGTAATTTTTTTAACCTGAAAGTCTATCCCTGCTTGTGCCGCCAACCTATTCGCATCGGTGAACGCATAATCCGCCAGTTTCTGACGCTCAGGCACAAAGTCATCGACAGGTGGTGATATATGCCAGACTTTAAGAGTCACATAGTAGCGCGCCTGAAATTCAGGCAATACCTTTGCAAGCAATTGCGAATAGGGATCAGAGACATCATGAAAAAATTCAATGACATGTGGCTCACCCGCTTTTTGTCTCTGGCGTTCAAAACGCTTGCGCTTGGCGAGATATTTCCCCTCACTAACTTTATAAGCCGCAAGCGGGGGGACAATGAGCGATTTTAAAGACATGCCTCTATCCTAAACTTCCCTTCTTAAATGAGTATGCCTATGTTATTTTTTGTCTTGCAAGTCATAAAGGAAATAGATGATGTACAATATAATAAAAAGAATAGTTCTGATATTGGTTATAACTGCAGTGTCTCTGCTTATCACCGCCCAGCTTTTAAAGCCTCAAATTGCTTCTTACATCTTTTCCCATGCGCTGGAACAAAATCTCGGAAGGGATATCTCGTCAGACTTACCTGACGGGTTGCATGTGCTTATTTGCGGCGCCGGCGGGCCCTTACCTGATCTGAGGCGCTCAGGCCCCTGCACTGGGATTATCGCGGGAGATAAATCCTATATCTTTGATGCCGGTTCAGGGAATGTGCGCAATCTGGTTTTGATGGGGTTTCCATTTCATAAGTTAGAGGCGATTTATCTTACCCATCTTCACTCAGACCATATAGACGGTCTGGGACAATTAATGATTCAGACATGGATAGCTGGGCAACGCCAAACGCCTGTCAAAATTTATGGCCCTAAAGGCGTGACAAAAGTTGTCAATGGTTTTAACACCGCCTATGAGATTGATGCAGGTTTCAGAACCGCACATCATGGCGAGGGCATTGCGCCTCCCGAAGGAGCAGGCGGAGTTGGCATTCCAATAGCAATCCCAATAAAATATCCCGACGCATCTGCCACCTCTCTTTTACCCGTATCGCAAGCAAATCTCAGTCTAAAAGCCATTTTGGTATCCCATGAACCTGTTGAACCGGCTTTTGGTTTCCGGCTGGATTACAAAAACCGCTCTGTGGTTATCAGTGGCGACACAAAATTTGATGACAATCTTTTAGCGGCATCTCAAAACGCAGATTTGTTGATACATGAGGCGCTAGACCCCGAAATGATTTTACAAATGGCTGATGTATTGGAAGCAAAAGAGCAAAATCATCTGGCAAAAGTTTTTAGGGATGTACCAGATTACCATACAACACCCGAGGAGACAGCTCGTATTGCCGCCAAAGCAAATGTTGGGGAGTTGCTGATGCACCATATTGTTCCCCCACTCCCAATTGATCTGCTGGAAACACTTTTTCTAGGTCAGGCAAAAGAAATATATGACGATAAAATCACTGTCGCCAAAGATGGTATGATTTTGTCCCTCCCTGCTGGAACTGATATCATTAGCCACAGTTCAGGTCTTTAGGTTAATTATATATGACTACCATCATGGGCACTTTGGTCGGCCTCCGCTAAAGCTTTCGGGTTAACGTAGGTTTTCGGGTCGAGTTGCGACACAGCTTCAAAATGATGAAGAAAAACCTGCCCATTTAAATGCTCAAGGAATTTTGCTTTCAGCAGACGATCTTCAACTGGCCCTTTTAACTCTGAGAAATGCAAACCGATAGAGTATGACGTAAGAAATTTATTCAGATTTTCGAGAACTTCAAGTGCAGATGCATCTATGAGGCTTATAGAGGTGCAGTTCAAAACCACATGGCGGATATCTGGAGACTTTTCCAGCCGCTCTTTAATCATCCTGTCGATTAATTCAGCATTCGCAAAATATAAATTCTCGTCAATCCGTAGCGACAGAATTAGCGGGCTGGTCATCACATTATGGCGCAAAATATTTCTGAAATGCTGTGTTTCCGGCACAAGCCCAATCTCTGCAATATGAGGCTGGCTAGTTTGATAAAGATAAAGCGCAATTGAAGCGGTGACGCCAAAACTTACCCCAATCTCGACACCCATAAAAAGCGTGACAATAATTGTGCCGAAAATGGCGAAGAAGTCTGATTTAGAATAACGCCAACTATTTTTGAGAACAGACAAATTAATCAAAGATAACACCGCAATAATTATGGTTGCTGCCAGAACAGCCTTTGGCAAGAAATACAAATAAGGTGTGAAGACCAGCGTCGCGACACCAATTCCAATTGCCGTGAAACCACCTGCAGCCGGCGTTACAGCTCCGGCATCAAAATTTACTACTGACCGCGCAAACCCTCCTGTAACAGGATATCCGCCAGAAACCGATGCGGCGATATTTGCTGCGCCTAACCCGATTAATTCCTGATTACTGTCAATGCGCTCATTTTTACGCGCAGCGAGTGTCTGCCCGACAGAAACAGACTCTACAAAACCGATAATGCTAATAAAAAGTGCCGGCAACCAAAGCACTTCAACCATATCTAACGATAAGGCTGGTAGTGTGAAAGATGGCAAGCCTTGAGGAATTGCCCCCACAATCGCAACGCTGTTCCCCAAAGAAAAAAATTGTACAGCCGAGATAGACACAAAAACAGCCAATAAAGGGCCGGCTCGGCTAATATTACCAGCTAGCCCAGAAGACAACCCACAAGCCTCCAGTAAAGACTTCATGCCAAGTCGCACCCAAATGAGAAATACCAGCGATGCGCAGCCAATGATAAGTGCCGCGCTGTTAATGTCATTTAGCCCACCAGACAGCGATATTAAAAGAGCAGGAAGTGTCTGACCGGAGGTGGCAATCCCTAAAATATGACCAAACTGGCTGGTAGCAATTAATAATCCTGCTGCAATAATAAAGCCGGATATCACCGGATGACTAAGAAAATTTGCAAGAAAGCCTAATCGAAAAATGCCGAGAAGAAGAAGCATAATGCCGGATAGTAGGGCAAGCATCACCGCTGCCGACAGGTAATCAATGTCACCGTTGACTGTGAGCTTACCAATCGCAGAGGCCGTCATAAGCGATATGACGGCGACAGGGCCAACAGCCAGCGTATTGCTTGTGCCGAATATCATATAAGCGACAAGCGGCATCATGGAGGCATAGAGACCTATTTCAGGGGGCAGACCTGCCAGCAAAGCATACGCCAGAGATTGTGGTATCAGCATGATAGTCACAATAACGGCAGCCGAGATGTCCTGATATAAATGCGGCAGACGATAGGTTCTGCCCCAACTTAATATTGGCATGATGTTACGCAAATCTATTGCCGCCCTTCGCTTCGAAACTTTATTAATTTTTGATGCCTGAAACAGGTACTTTCAAATAAATGCTGCCATTCTTTTCAGCTTCAGGAAAATGACCCGCCCGCATATTTACCTGTATGGATGGCATTATCAGTTTGGGCATATCTAGCGCGGCATCCCGCTCTTGCCGCATGGCGACAAATTCGTCTTCGCTTATACCATCGCGGACATGAATATTCATCCGTCGCTGTTCTTGTACAGTTGTTTGCCACATAAAATCGCGTCCATTGGGGCCATAATCATGACACATAAATAATCGCATCTCATCCGGTAGTGAGAGAATGCGGTGTATGGATTGATAAAGAGCACGTGCATCCCCGCCAGGGAAATCTGCACGCGCCGTGCCGCCATCAGGCATAAATAAAGTATCGCCAACAAACGCCGCATCACCAATAAGGTGCGTCATGCATGCCGGTGTGTGACCGGGCGTATCAATGGCTGTGACGTCTAATGACCCAATTTTATAGGTGTCACCCTCTTGGAATAAATAATCAAACTGGCTCCCATCACGCTCAAAGTCAGTACCTTCGTTAAAAATTTTTCCAAATACTGACTGGACAGTTTTAATACCAGCACCAATACCCAGCTTACCGCCAATTTGGGATTGAATATAGGGGGCGGCGGATAAGTGATCTGCATGAACATGAGTTTCAATCAGCCAGTCAAGTTCCCACTCTTTATCGGTTATAAAGCTAATGAGGTGATCTGCATGCGCATAGGAAATTTGCCCAGCGGCGTAATCAATATCCATCACACTGTCGATAATGGCACAATGCTGGCTTCCCGGATCGTGCACAATATAACTGATTGTGTTCGTCGCCATATCAAAAAAGGCGTGTATTTCAGGATTTGAGGTCATATCAAAATTGGCACTTTTCATTTACCCTATTATACATTTTTTTTATGTAATTTATACATGTCATGCAAGGTAAAAAATCAAAACAAAATCAAACCTTAAATTTTAGAAAAAATAAATCTGGCGGCATATAAGCCTACCAGCATAGGGATGAAAAACATCAATGCATCGCCTGATAGGTAAGCCAGACTGGCGATGGCAGGTCCCGGACATAAACCTCCCAAAGCCCAACCAATGCCAAATAAAGCCGCACCAACTAATAAAGGACGATCAATGACCTTGGATTGGGGTAATGAAAAAGCGTCAGTAAAAAATGGCTTTGTGCGTTTTTTAAGGACCAACATAGCAAGTATATTGACTATCAGTCCTCCGCCCATGACCAATGCCAAGGAAGGATCCCATGCGCCGGCAAGATCCAGAAAAGCCGAAACCTTAACAGGGTTCAACATGCCTGAAATTGACAATCCCAGCCCAAAAATTATACCACTTACCAGGCCCACAACCAGCTGCATCACAGTCCAACCAAATGACTCATTACAAAAGTCGTAAGGAAGCCTGTCGCCATGAAGGTAATGACAGCGGCAAGAGATCGCTTACTAAACCGCGCCAAACCGCAAATGCCATGACCAGATGTGCAACCAGAGCCTAAACCTGTCCCAAGACCAACTATTAGACCGGCTATCACCAACCTGCCATCTTGTGCGATATACTCACTTTGCGGCAAGGCACCCGTCATCAACATATAAACAGCAGGGCCGATTATAACCCCCACAAGAAATGCAACGCGCCAAGATAAGCCCTCACGAAGCGCGGGATGAATTACGCCTTCCAGCGCAGACGCCGTAATGCCACTGGCACCCAGCACACGCCCATTAAAGGCATATAAAATAGCTGCCGCCAGACCAATCAACCCGCCACCAACTAAAGCCGTTAGGGGGGTAAAATTATCAATATCAATCATCCCTCATGCCCTCACCAGATAAGCCTAAGCCGACATTTGTGGCTTGTCCCCAATCCAAGGCATATCACTCTCTAACTGGTAAGCAATATCAAGAAGCAGAGCTTCTTGACCTGTATTGGCAGCAATTTGAACCCCGATAGGAATTCCAGACCTGCTAAATCCGCCCGGCACCGACATCGCGGGACGCCCGAGCGCATTATTAATCGGCGTATAAGCAGTGAAGCCAGCCATTCTATCAAACAGCATTTGCATGATTTTATCCTCTTGAGTCCCTTTTGCGAGACCTTCCTCTAAACCTTCAGTAAAATATCCGAGGGGAGGCGAAGGTATAGGCGACATGGGTGAAATCCACCCATCATAAGAACGATAAAATGTCTCCATTTGGTTTTCCAAATCACCAAGAATTTCCTTAATGCGCGCATCCTCTATTATTGGCTTATCGACATAAAACTCTATCATTTTTAATGTCGCAAACTCCAACAGACCACTTTGCGCGGCAGGCACACCTGTTACCCGTTCAGCAACATCAAGAAGTCTAGCTGCGCCTTGCGCCCATAGACCTGCGAAAAGGTCTTGAAATAACGGGCTGTCATGTGGGGTGCTGTTCACCACCTCGACTTCATGCCCCAGACCTTCCAAACGCTGCGCAACTTTTTGCACTGAGCGCCGGGTATCGTAATCAGGTGAAACATTTCCAGCATTCATAGAGAGCGCAAATTTTCTTTTCTTATTGGTTGGACCTTCAACATAGCCAACAGGCGACAATGTCGCCCCCGGCCCATTTTCAGTCAGCGCAAGCATAAAGGCACTATCCCGCACTGTCCGACTAATCGCATGCTTTATTGACAAACTAACCAGTTGGTTTTCATAACCCTGATCACCAAACCGACCTCGGGATGGCTTTAAGCCAAATAGATGACATGCAGCTGCCGGAAACCTAATCGACCCGCCGCCATCACTTGCTTGTGCAGCAGCAATCATACGAGAAGCTACCGCGGCTGCCGCGCCCCCCGAAGATCCACCACATGAATAGCCAAGATTCCATGGGTTACGTGTCGCGCCATTTGCAACAGGTTCAGTAGTCGGCATCAAACCAAATTCCGGTGTGTTGGTTTTCCCAAGGATAATAACGCCTGAAGACAAAATATTATCCGTATAAGGAGATTGGCGCGATGATGTATGACTTGTAAAAAGACGAGAACCACGCGTGGTTCTCACACCGGCAAGCGAGTTTAAATCCTTGAGCATATAAGGCACACCAGCAAGGGGGCCTGTCGGATTCTTAGCTATTTGCCGGACACCATAATCATAGGTTTTAGTGACCAATGCATTGATATGAGGGTTTAGCGCATCAATTCTATCCATTGCCGCTTTATTAATCTCAAACATTGAAACCCGGCCTGATGAAACCTCGGCAGCAGTGTCAATCATATCGAGATTGGCAAGGTCCTTCTTGGTGGCGGCTCGCGCGGTCGGGATTGAGAGGTAGAAACTACCTGCCGCTAAGGCTTTAAAAAAATTTCTTCTTTCCAAAACGAACTCCTGTCGAACTGGCTGATTAATTATTTGGAAAAATTATCGTAAAAAAAGTACACTATAAGCTGCGTTTAAGTTTTCATTTTTCTATCATTCTCATAATAAAACCTTAAGGCAAGTTACGCGCATCTTCAACAAGTCGCAGGACACGCAATAAGTTTTGGCTCCACATCGCACCGATATCCTGATCAGACAAACCTGCCTCACGCATAGCTAGGGTAATTTTGGGCAACCCCGTTATATCCTGTAATCCGTCAACACCCCCGCCGCCATCCCAATCGAGACCGATGCCAATATGAGCAGCACCCATCAGTTCATGCGCATGATAAATATGAGACATTACATCCTCAAAGCCGGCAAAATCTGGAGGGTATTTTTTATCTATATCACGCCGTGCTTCCAAGAATGCTTTCGTGTCAGCCTCGCTCTTAAGCGGGTTTTCATGCAACTTCTTAAAAAGCGCAGATAAAGCAGACCCTCTTGCCGGATCCGTATCAAGATCTTTGAGATAAGCAGAGAGCGAATTGATATGCATGACACCGCCCGACGCAGCAAGGTCCAGCAATAATGCGTCACCAACATTGCGCGGGTGCTCATATAAATGACCTGCCCCTGAATGGGATAGAATGACGGGCGTTGTCGACAGGTCAATGGCTTGCGCCAGAGCCACATCATGCGCATGGGACATATCAACAATCATACCCAGCGCATTGGCACGGCGAATAAGCTCCTGCCCCAAGGGTGACAAGCCGTTCCATTTAGGTCCGTTCGGATCAGTAGAACTGTCGGCAAACTGATTATTCGTCATATGTACAAGCCCGATCATGCGCACACCTGCATCATAAAACCCATCAAGCCGCGTTATATCCATACCGAGTGGATAGGCATTTTCAATGCTCTTATAAACAACATGCTTACCCTGCGCGACAATGGCAACTGCATCATCTGCTGTCGTCGCGGGCATAAAATCATCACCATGGTCAGTTAGCATTTTGTCTATGACGCCGTTGCGATGCCAAGCGTGGGCCAGCGCATCCTCATATCCCTGCGGTGTCAAATCACCCTGCGGGGTATAAATCACCCAAAAGCCTCCATCCAGACCACCCTCGCGCATACGCGGCAAGTCTATCTGGGCATAATCATGCATAGGGTCATTGCGTGAGGAAATATCAAAACCCGGGCGGTCTAATACAAGCGGGGTGTCAAGATGTGCATCCAGTACCAGAAAATCCTCATGTAATAAGTGAGGTGATGCCTCTTGTTTGTTTTCTTGTGAAAAGGCTTGCAAAACTAGAAGGACAGTCAGGGTTGAGAACAAACCCTTTAACGACAAAATCGAGCAACAAATCTGCCCTCTCTTCAAAACACATAAGGCAAAACTTAACATCTTACAATTGTGTGCTTGAAATCTTAGCCTGACAAGTCCCGATGGCTAATTTTAATGATTTCAAAGGAAAACAGTGAAATATACGGCAAAAGAAACTAAACTGAGCTAGTGTCAAAATGCCGAAGACATGCAGGCAATAAAGAGGAGATAAAAATGAAATTTTTTGTTGATACAGCCGATATCGGAGAAATTAACGAATTAAATACAGCCGGCCTGATTGATGGTGTCACAACCAATCCCTCTTTGATTAAAAAAGCCGGACGGGATTTCAAAGAAATTATCGCTGAAATCTGTCAGGTCACTGATGGTGATGTTAGTGCTGAGGTTATTGCTCTTGATCAGCAAAGCATGATTGAGCAAGGGAAAGTTCTGGCCAAAATCGCCAATAACGTCGTCGTAAAATTACCTCTGACCGGCGACGGCTTAAAAGCCTGCCGTGCATTAACATCAGAGGGTATTAAAACCAATGTCACTCTATGTTTCTCTGCTAATCAAGGTCTGCTGGCTGCCAAAGCAGGCGCAACCTATATCTCGCCTTTTATCGGGCGAATTGATGATATCCATACGGATGGCATGGAACTGATTAATCACCTGCGTGTAATTTATGATAATTACGATTTTGACACTCAAATCCTTGCCGCCTCCATCCGTACCCCGCTTCATGTCAGGGACTCGGCGCTTTATGGTGCTGATGTTGCAACCGTTCCACCTGCCGTATTATGGGGACTCCTCAACCACCCGCTCACTGCAAAAGGGCTGGATCAATTTGTCGAAGACGCTAAGGCCGCCGATATAAAAATATAAAAACCGAGTTTCTGCTTCCCTCACAGGGCAAGAAGCGATAGAAGCCGGATAGCTCCAATTATTGAGGTTCTCTTATGACCGCCACTCCGGCGCAAAATCTGCGCAATATTGCCATTATTGCCCATGTTGACCATGGCAAAACCACACTCATAGACACGATTATGAAACAATCCGGCCTGTTCCGTGATAACCAGGCGGTCGATGAACGCGTCATGGACTCCGGCGATTTGGAAAAAGAACGCGGCATTACCATTCTTGCCAAACCAACCTCCATCACCTGGCAAGACACACGTATTAATATTATTGATACACCTGGTCACGCCGATTTCGGTGGTGAGGTTGAGCGCGTTCTGGATATGGCAGATGGCGTGATATTGCTCACCGATGCCGCAGAGGGACCCATGCCGCAAACCAAATTCGTTCTCGGTAAAGCACTCGCGCAAGGGCTTCGCCCTATCGTCGTCATCAATAAGGTTGATCGACCTGACGGACGCCCTGATGAGGTTGTCGATGAAGTCTTTGATTTATTCGTCTCGCTGGATGCCAGCCCCGAGCAACTTGATTTCCCCATTCTCTATGCCTCCGGTCGTGATGGCTGGTGCGTCACTGAACTGGATGATGCGCGTGACAACCTGCATCCGCTCTTGGATGTTATCCTCGCCCATGTGCCGCCACCCTTGGTTGAACCTGATAAGCCCTTTGCCATGCTCGCAACATTGCTCGATAGCGACCCTTATATTGGTCGTTGCCTGACAGGGCGCGTCTTGCAAGGCAAAGCAACACTCAATGCTGCGGTGAAGGCCATAAACCTTAATGGCGACCAAATTGAAACGGGTCGCCTGACAAAATTATTGCGCTTTGAAGGCACCAAGCGTGTGCCGGTTGATGAGGTCCAAGCCGGCGATTTGATATGTATTGCAGGTCTGACCAAAGCTTCTGTAGCTGACACAATCGGTGATCCGAGCATCACCGATGCGCTCGCCTCGACCCCGATTGACCCACCAACAATGTCTGTAACCATCACGGTAAATGACAGCCCCTTTGCAGGGCAGGATGGCAAAAAGGTGACCTCCACGGTTATCCGCGAGAGGCTGCTTGCTGAAGTTGAAACCAATGTTGCCATCACATTTGCCGAAAGCGACAATAAGGATGCGTTTGAAATTGGTGGGCGTGGCGAATTACAACTGGGCGTATTGATTGAAACCATGCGCCGCGAAGGGTTTGAGATGAATGTTTCGCGCCCGAAAGTTCTGCTTCGCAATGAAAATGGGCAGAAACTTGAACCGGTTGAGGAAGTCACGATTGACGTGGATGAAGAATTTTCGTCCACCGTGGTCGACAGCATGAACCGCCGCAAAGCTCAAATGATGGATATGCGTTCAGCAGGTGCAGGAAAATCACGGATTGTGTTTCATGCGCCGTCTCGTGGCTTGATTGGTTATCAGAGCCGCTTTCTGACCCAAACGCGGGGTACAGGGGTTTTGAACCGTGTATTCCACGAATACGCGCCCTATAGCGGTGATATTCCCGGTCGCCGAAATGGCGCACTGATTGCCAGTGAAACCGGCACGGCGGTTGCCTATGCGCTTTTCAATCTGCAAGACCGTGGCGTCATGTTTATTGATCCGCAAACCCCCGTTTATCACGGCATGATTGTCGGCGAGCATAGCCGCGATAATGATTTGGAAATTAATGTACTTAAGGGCAAGAAACTGACCAATATGCGCGCCTCAGGTACTGATGAAGCTGTAACCCTGACACCGCCACGCCGTATGTCACTGGAAGACATGATGGCCTATGTCGAATTTGACGAATTGCTGGAAGTCACCCCGACCAGCCTGCGGCTGCGCAAACGTTATTTGCTGGAACATGAACGCAAGAAATTCCGCCGCCAGATGGAAGAAGCCAAATAGAAGAAAAAATACAGATGCATAAAGCCGGATAAAGATTGGCCTTAAACTTTGCCGCAATAGGCTACTTCATCGTAATGGCAGTCTGGAAAGCCGGGCGTGATTCAATGCGTTTGATATAGGCTTTGATATTCACCATATCATCCGTGACACACCCAAATCGATTACTCATATAAACAGAGTGACCAAGCATCACATCTGCCGCCGAGAAGTCACCGATAAGGTAATCTTTGTCAGCCAAAGTTTCATTGACAGGCACAAGTGATTTGGTCAGGAGACGCTGCGCTTGCCCGAGAACGGTCGCATCTCTGCGCTCTTCAGGAAGAATAAGCGTATGCACGACAATCGTATTAATCGGGGGCATGGTCATGCCCTCACAGTAATGAAACCATTGTAGATATTCAGGAAATTCAGGTGCCTCAACAGCCGGCTTCAAGCCGCCATTTTTGTGACGCTCAAGAATATACTCAACAATCGCACCGGACTCGTAAATCGAGACATCTCCATCATCCAGAACCGGCACCCGCCCGAGCGGATGACGCTGTCGGTGCTCATCAGATTTTAATGCTTCTGGGTGGAAAGCCATCTTATTGAGTTCATAAGGCAAACCAAGCTCTTCAAGTAACCAGACAATTCGACCGGCACGCGAGTTGGGTGCAAAATGTAATTTCAGCATTTGTAAATCTCCTGTTTCACGCGCTTTGTTTTAATCACTAAATCCATGTTGCCGTATGAGCGCCATCCACGGGCAAGGTCACACCATTGACAAATGCCCCCGCATCAGACGCAAGCATAATAATCGGGCCGATAAGGTCTTTAACTTCACCCGGCCGACCCGCAGGTGTTTGTTGAAGAAAATTTTGCCCGTGCTCAGTCTGGAAATAATCATGGGTGATTTCAGTATCAAACCAGCCCGGCGCGATTGCATTCACACGAATATTTTTACT
>QOQK01000043.1 GCA_003331985.1 PS1 clade bacterium
TAAAACGCCTAACCCGCGTTGAAGACTGGCCAGTCTTGCCTATAGTTAATGAGCAAGAAATAGAAACCTTTGTCCGCCGTTTCCGTTTGCAGGATGAAAAAACCTCAACGCGTCGTTATCTAGCCTCCATGTCAGTGGTTTTTGAGCCTGAAACCGTGCTGGATTTACTACGTAATCTCAATATTCCGTTTTCCGAGACACAGGCGCGCCCGATGTTGTTATTGCCTGTATTGGAAGATGTTGATGGTTATCGCCTTTGGGACAATCACTGGTGGGCCGAAAGTTGGGCACAAATGGATTTAAGCAATATTCCTGCTCCCATGGTTTTGCCGCTAGGTGATCCCGAAGACCGCGCAATGCTCGATGTAGAGGATGTTCTTCTCAGTGATACGCAAAGCATGGCTGCGCTGGCTAAAAGATATAATGTGGATACGGTTGTTATTGCCCATGCGTTGGCAACAGAAGCAGGAAGGCTGGATGTTTCGGTCTATCAATATTCAGCGGCAGGTAGTCGATTATTTGTAAGAAATTATAAGGGGCGTCGTAATTCAGCAGAGCTTGCAGGTGAGGCTGTTGACGATATTCTCTCAGCCTTTGCGATTGAATGGAAACAGACATCCGTTGTTGAGGTTGGCGATCAAGTCACCTTCACTGTCGCAGCGGACTACGAGCGTATGGGCGACTGGCTCACCATGCTTGAACGTCTCGAAGCGGCGAGCTTTATAAAATCAATGGACATCCATGTATTAACTTCACAAGGTGCCATTTTATCATTGGCTTATACTGGGTCTGTTGACCAATTGGCATCAAATCTGGCGCAAAGTGATATGCTGTTACGTGAAGAAAAAAATGGATGGCGACTTAAATTGAGACGCTAATAAAAGGGAAAAAAATGCAAAGCATCACAATGAAACAACTTCTACTTCTTATAGCAGCGGCACTCGGCGTGTGGTTATTCGTTTCTCTTGCGGACATTATGTTGCCTTTTATTGCCGGTTTCGCCGTAGCTTACTTGCTAGACCCTTTAGTTGATCGATTAGAGAAAATTGGCCTGCCAAGACTTTTGTCCAGTTCACTGGTGATGGGTACGTTTATGTTACTCATCATAATTTTATTAACTGTGGGAATGCCTGTTCTTGCTGAGGGTGTTCAGGAAGCCATTGCCGCCTTGCAGGAGCAATATGCAAAATTCAAACTTTGGTTTGCCGGGATTGAAGACACATATCTCAAAGACAATGAAGACATTCACAATACTCTTAAAGAATTCTCCTCCTCTGCTGTCGATAACATCGCAGTTGTGGGGCAAGGCGTTTTGATGCGTGGATTATCTTTTCTGAATATTTTGACACTGATTTTTATCACGCCGATTGTCTCTTTCTATCTGTTAAACGACTGGGACAAAATGATTGCGCAAATTAATTCTATTCTGCCTCCAAAACATGCCACGGCTATTCGTGAAGTTGCGCGCGAGGTTGAGGAAGTTCTCGATGGCTTTATTCATGGGCAGGCCACTATTTGTGTGTTCCTCGCTGTGTTTTATGCCGCCGGTTTATATTGGGTCGGCTTAAAAGGCGGTATAGCCGTTGGCGTATTAGCGGGGCTTGTCAGTTTTATCCCTTATGTAGGTGCATTGTTTGGCGGTGTTCTGGCTGGGCTTCTTGGTTTAATGCAATTCTGGCCTGATGTTACAAGCCTATTACTGATTACAATGGTCTTTGCAGTCGGGCAATTTATTGAAGGGAATTTTCTCACACCGCGATTAATTGGTGGACGGGTAAGACTTCACCCGGTTTGGATTATGTTCGCTTTACTCGCGTTTGGTTCTTTACTTGGCTTTATCGGTCTGTTGCTCGCTGTGCCGGCTGCGGCTGTTATAGGTGTTTTGGTTCGTTACACAATCAGAAGCTATCAATCAGAAAACCAAACTGATAACGCCTTACCAACTGGACAAGATTAATGCATGAATTGAAAGGTGAGCAGCTTGTTTTTGATTTGCCATTTCGCCCAGCCCTAGACAGGGAGAATTTTCTTGTTTCCGACTCCAATTTTCGGGCAGTCGACACGATTGACAATTGGCCGTCTTACTCAGGGTCAGAAACAGATTATGTTAAAATAATTTGCGGTCCCCCGGCATGCGGCAAATCTCATCTGGCAGCGGTTTGGGGGCTTAAAACGGGTGCCTTTATTCTTACCGGCACAGATTTACATCTTCATGCACTCGATAAATTAATGGATGAAAAAGCGCTAGTGGTCGACGGCGTTGAGAATATCCGGCGTGATCCGCTTACTCAATCGGCTAATGAAGAGATGTTGTTCCATTTAATCAATAATGCGCGCCAAAGACGCTATCCACTTCTGTTGACAGCTAATATGGCTCCTGGTCATTTGCAGATTGAACTTGCTGATTTAAAGTCACGGCTATCCGCACTCGTCGTTGCTACGATGTTGCCACCATGTGATATGTTGATGCGAGCGGTTCTGGTGAAGCTCTTTACCGACCGACAGCTTAAAACAGATGAAAAGGTTGTGGCGTATCTTGTCTCAAGATTGGAAAGATCATTTTTGAGCCTAAACGAGATTGTTTCAAAAATCGACCGAACGACACTGAGCAGAAAGGTGCCTATAACTGTGCCCATGGTACGAGAAATTATAGCGCTTAATAATGATTTGATGGACGACGGATAGGGTAAAGACCTAATGAATGACAAAAAATTTAAAGATGATCATCCAAAAAAAGGTGGTAAGAAAAACCTCGCTGGTCGGCTTGGTATAATCCGCAAAAGCAGTGATCCGCCTGATAATCTGTTTGGGTTTTCCCGCACTGATCGGTTCATAAACCGCGAACTTTCATGGCTGGCCTTTAATACTCGTGTTCAAGAAGAGGCTGATAATCCAGATCACCCCCTGATGGAACGTCTTAAGTTTTTATCCATATCTGGCAGTAACCTTGATGAATTTTTTATGGTTCGGGTTGCCGGCTTGCATGGGCAAAAACTTGCAGGTGTTGAGAAGCGCAGTCAGGAAGACATGACGCCAGCTCAACAGCTTGAAAAAATCCTTTCACGCACGAGTGAATTGATGACCCGTCAGCAAAATAGCTGGCTTACTATTCTCAAGGAAATGAAGACGCATAATATTGAAGTTGAAGAGGCGCATGATATTCCCGAAGAAAACGAAGAGTGGCTGGAGTCTTATTTTTTATCTGAGGTATTGCCCGTCTTAACACCTCTGGCTATTGACCCGGCTCATCCATTTCCATTTATTCCTAATCTTGGTTTTGCACTTGTCTTGCAAATGTCTCGTCTGACAGATGGCAAGAAAATGAATGCGCTCTTACCATTACCGCAACAACTCAAGAGGTTTATTAAACTACCTACAAACGCAGACAAAACTGTATTCTTGCCTTTAGAAAATCTTGTCTCGCTTTATTTGGAACGTATTTTCCCGGGCTATGAAATTCTAGGACAAGGCGTTTTTAGAATTCTGAGAGACAGCGATATAGAAGTTGCCGAGGAAGCTGAAGACCTTGTGCAATTATTTGAGACAGCATTAAAACGCAGGCGTCGCGGTATGGTAATCCGTCTGGAGATTGATAAATCAATGCCGGAAAACTTAGTTCGCCTCGTGGTGGATGAACTTGAAGTGCAATCCGAGGATGTGGTTTTTGTTGACGGGCTGGTGGGTGTTTCACAGACAGATCAAATTGTTGAGGCGATTGGCTCTGAATTTAAGTTCAAATCTTTTATCGCGCGTTTTCCTGAGCGTGTACGTGAACATGGCGGTGATTGTTTCGCGGCCATTCAAGTAAAGGATATTCTGGTTCATCACCCCTATGAAAGTTTTGATGTTGTTGTTCAATTTATTCGTCAGGCAGCCGCAGACCCAAATGTGGTCGCAATTAAGCAAACGCTTTACAGAACCACTGAAGACAGTCCGATTGTTAAAGCTCTAATTGAAGCCGCTGAGGCTGGTAAAACCGTCACTGCGTTGGTTGAACTGAAAGCACGTTTTGATGAGGCGACGAATATTCGGCTGGCACGAGATTTGGAACGTGCAGGTGTTCAGGTTGTTTACGGTTTCATAGAATTGAAAACCCATGCCAAAGTCTCGTTGGTTGTAAGGCGCGAGGGGGCTGGACTAAAAACATATGTGCACCTTGGCACAGGTAACTATCACCCAATTACAGCCAAAGTTTATACTGATTTATCTTTATTTACCTGCAATCCTGAAATTGCCAGTGATGCCGGTCAGGTTTTTAATTTCTTTACCGGTTATGCCGAACCGAACGATTTACATCATATCGCTGTCTCCCCGGTAAATTTGCGAGAAACAGTAGTAGAAAAAATTGATGCTGAAATTGAGCATGTCAAAGAAGGGCGTCCCGGTTCTATATGGGCAAAAATGAATTCGCTTGTTGACCCTTTCATTATCGATAAACTCTATGAAGCCTCCCATGCCGGTGTCAAAATCGATTTGATTGTGCGGGGTATATGTTGTTTACGACCCGGTGTTGAAGGTCTTTCAGAAAATATTAGAGTGAAAAGCATAGTTGGGCGTTTTTTGGAGCATGCTCGGATATTGTGCTTTGGGAATGGCCATGAAATGCCCTCTGAGCATGCATTAGCATTTATTACCTCGGCTGACTGGATGCCCCGAAATCTGAACAGGCGCGTTGAAGTGCTCACACCTATTATCAACCCGACAGTTCATGAACAAGTGGTGCATCAGATTATGCATGTCAATTTGCTGGATAATCAACAGAGTTGGTATATGCAACCAGATGGAACTTATAGCCGGGGGGTGGTCGCTGATGGAGAATCATCGGTAAATGCTCATGATTATTTTATGATCAATCCAAGTCTTTCGGGACGCGGTAAATCAGCTAATCAAAGCGACTTGTGATTAAACAGACTGACCGGAAATTATAATACAATGTCTAAAAACGGTCTCAAATTCCCAAAAATTAGCTTCGGCCGTCAATTTAGGTCACCGGAAGCACCACTTGGAATTGTAGATATTGGGTCGAATTCCGTGCGTCTTGTTGCCTTTGGGGGATCTGCGAGGTCTCCAGTGCCAATTTATAACGAAAAAATATTTTGTAAGCTTGGTGAGAGTGTTGCAGCGACCGGTCGGATAGAAGGTTCATCGCTGGAGTTGACACTGGCAACGCTGAAAAGGTTTAGGGCTATCGGTAAGCGCCTTGGTATCTCTGATTATCGTGTCGTCGCGACTGCAGCCGTTCGTGAAGCTGAAAACAGTGATATATTTGTTAAAGATGCCAGCCTTGCTTTAGGAACAGATATTCAAGTTATCTCTGGTCAAATGGAAGCCAAATATGCCGCCAAGGGCGTCATGATGGGTTTTGAAAAAGTAGATGGCGTGGTTGCTGATCTTGGGGGTGGTAGCCTTGAGCTTGTAAGGGTTGTCAAAGGCGAGATTATTGATGCTGAAACTCTTCCGCTGGGTGTTTTGCGTCTAACTGCGGAGTTCGGTGATGATAAAGCCAAAATGGCGGCTCATATCAAAGAACAAATTTCGTCACTTCAGTGGCTACAAAAATCTTCTGATAAACCGGTCTATATGGTCGGAGGAACATGGCGTGCTTTAGCCCGCATCCATATGGCACAAAAAAAATATGACCTTAAAATGTTGCATCATTATCAAATGCGTTCTGCTGACATTTTAGATTTCTCAAAGCTTATCGGTAATTTATCTCCAGAGTCAGTGGAGCATATACATGAAGCGAATGCGGTGCGGCGCCCTTATCTTCCCGTTAGCGCTATGGTGCTTTATCGTATTGCCAAATTGACAGGCTGTAACAAGCTTATTGTCTCTGCAAACGGATTGCGTGAAGGCATTATTTATAATTCCCTATCGACAGCTTTAAAAGACAAAGATCCGCTAATGGTTGCTTGCGAAGATATTTCGAAACGAATGACTAAAGATCCGCTTTATGGTGCGGAACTTCAGCAATGGACTGCGGGCCTATTTAACGGGCAGGGGCTGTCGCCTAAAAAATTAAAGAAATATAATCGCCTTCGGAGGGCTGCCTGTCTCATTGGAGATATGGCATGGAATCAACACAATGATTATCGGTGCTGGTTTGCTGCGAATACGATTTTACGCGCTCCTTTAAATTGCATCAATCATAAGGGGCGTCGCTTTCTCGCTCATGCCCTATATACGCGCCATAACGGGAGCCAGAGTGAATTGCCTCTGGGTATGGAACCCGTTGATGACACGACCCTTGATTTGAGCCGAGCCTTGGGGTTGGCGTTTAGATTAGCGCATTGTCTATCAGGTTCATTGCATGGATTAATTAATGATACGCGGCTTTCTCGGCGTGGGAAAAAACTTGTTTTTGAAATGGATGCAGGGCGAAGCCGTCTTTACGGCCCAATTGTTGAGAAACGCGTATGCGCGCTTGCAGATGCATTAAATCTACAGCCGGAAATTTACATCGGGGCGGACAAGATACAGCTTAGTTAAAGTCGGTAATTAGTCTCGGGCGATAATAACGATTTTGTCATTTTCGGAAGCCAGCGCCAGTTTTCCGTTTTTTAAATCCATAGCTGCAGAACCAAAAACTTCTTTGCGCCACCCCTCCATACATTTGACGTCGGGATTTTCATCACTCGCGATACGCTCTAGGTCGGCAACATTGGCAATGAGCTTAGGTGCGACTTGGTTTTCTTCACAACAATATTTCAGAAGAACTTTCAATAAATCTATCAGAGGGCCGATGCCAGGGCGATTGTCCACCACGGGTGGGGGCGGCGGTAATTCACTTTTTGTTAGCTTACGTCCTGCTTCAATCGCTTCCATAAGCCCTGCAGCATTTCGAGAGGCGATAAAGCCTCTAGGAACTGAGCGTAACTTATCAAAGTCTTCAGGTGTTTTGGGGTTTTGGAGCGCTATTTCTCGAATAGCGTCATCTTTAAGTATCCGGTTTCTCGGGAGGTCTCGGGTCTGTGCCTGCGTTTCACGCCATTTAGCAAGTTCAATAATAACCCCCATAATATGGGGCCGCTTATCTTGATATCTCAAGCGTTTCCAAGCGAGTTCCGGAGATTGATTATAGGTTTCAGGATTGGTGAGAATATCCATTTCTTCTGAAAGCCATGCCAGACGTCCAGTTTTTTTAAGTTCACTCTCAAGGCTTTCATAAATGTCTCTTAAATAGGTTACATCAGCGAGAGCATAAGTTAACTGGTGTTCATTTAAGGGGCGTCGACTCCAATCTGTGAATCGCGAACCCTTATCAATAGTTCCCTGTGCGATACGCTTTACCAACGCTTCATAGCTAATTGAGTCGCCATAACCGCACACCATTGCCATGACTTGGCTGTCCATAAGCGGGGTAGGGATTACACCGGCTTCTTTATGAAAGATTTCTATATCTTGACGGCAACCATGCATAACTTTAATGACATCTGGATTCTTTAAAATCTCAAAAAATGAAGATAAATCAATGTCCTCAGCAAGGGGGTCAATTAATACCTCGAAGCCTGGCATGGCTATTTGAATTAGACAAAGCTTGGGCCAAAATGTTTTTTCGCGAAGAAATTCAGTGTCAATGGTGACATATCTGCTTGTTTCAAACTGGGCGCAGGCCTGATTAAGCTCGGAAGTTGTGGTTAGTAATTGCATCGGTTTGGTTTATAGACCAGTCGGGGGTATTCTAAAAGCAAATTGAGTCTCGAAAGGTGCTTGACAAAACAGCCTCCGGCATGTGATTTCCGGCACACAGAGAGTCTTCTTACCACCACCCGACCGGAGGTTTTATGAACATCTACAGGACTCATAATTGCGGAGAACTTCGCAAAGAGAATATTAACGAAACAGTGCGCCTGTCAGGCTGGGTGCATCGTAAAAGAGACCATGGCGGTTTGCTTTTCATCGACTTGCGAGATCATTTTGGTTTGACGCAGTTGGTCATTGAACCGGAAAGTCCATTTTTTGCAGATGTAGAAAATGTTCGCGCAGAGAGCGTTATCCGAATTGCGGGTACGGTGATTGCACGTGACGGCGAGGCCATGAACCCCAATCTACCGACCGGAGAGATTGAGATTCGCCTGGACGAATATGAGCTTCTTTCAGCTGCTGGCGATTTACCCTTACCGGTTTTTGGTGAGCCTGATTATCCTGAAGATATCAGACTGCGTTACAGATTTCTGGATTTACGCAGGGAGACAATTCACAAAAATATCGTTCTTCGTTCGCAGATCATCTCGTCGCTTAGACAGCGAATGATTGGACAAGGTTTTACCGAATATCAAACGCCTATCTTAACGGCCTCCAGCCCGGAAGGTGCGCGAGATTTCCTTGTGCCTTCACGCATGCATCCGGGAAGTTTTTATGCCCTGCCGCAAGCGCCGCAACAGTTTAAGCAGCTTTTAATGGTGGCGGGCTTCGACCGTTATTTTCAGATTGCGCCCTGCTTCAGAGATGAGGATGCGCGCGCAGACAGATCACCCGGTGAGTTTTATCAACTGGATATAGAAATGAGCTTTGTCACTCAAGAAGATGTGTTCAATGCAGTTGAACCCGTGCTTCACGATATATTTGTCGAATTTGGCAATGGCAAGCGTGTGACTGAAACATTCCCGCGAATTCCTTACGCAGAAGCAATGAGGAAATATGGTTCTGACAAGCCTGACTTGCGTATTCCTATTGAAATGGAAAGTGTTACGGATGCCTTTCGCGGTTCGGATTTTAAAATCTTTGCCAATATGATTGAAAAAGACGACAACGTAGAGGTCTGGGGTATTCCTGCCAAAACGGGCGGAAGCCGGACATTTTGTGATCGTATGAACAGTTGGGCTCAAGGTGAGGGGCAAGCCGGACTTGGTTATATTTTCTTTAGAGAAGGTGAAGGAGCGGGTCCGGTTGCAAAAAATATTGGACCGGAGAGAACTGAACAAATACGTACTCAGTTTGGGCTTGAAGATGGCGACGCCATATTTTTCTGTGCCGGTGTGCCAAAAGATTTTATGAGCTTTGCAGGTGCAGCGCGAAACAAGCTCGGGCATGATTTGGAACTTATTGATGCTGATCAATTTGCGTTTTGTTGGATAGTTGACTTTCCACTTTATGAATTTGATGAGCAGGCGCAGAAAATCGATTTCTCGCATAACCCATTTTCCATGCCTCAAGGTGAAATGGAGGCTTTGGAAACCATGGATCCACTGGATGTTCTTGGTTACCAATATGATATTGTATGTAATGGCATTGAGTTGTCATCAGGCGCTATTCGGAATCATAAGCCGGAGATTATGCTGAAGGCTTTTGAGATTGCTGGATATGAAGCGGAAGTTGTCGAAAAGGAATTTGGTGGCATGCTAAACGCCTTTAGATTTGGCGCCCCGCCTCATGGTGGAATTGCACCAGGTGTTGACCGGATTGTGATGCTTCTGGCGGAACAGGAAAATCTTCGAGAAGTTGTTGCATTTCCAATGAACCAACAAGCCGAAGACCTGCTTATGCAGGCGCCAAGCCCGGCGACAAATGCTCAGCTTCTTGAATTGGGTCTGCGAGTTATTGAAACTAAGAAAGATTAATTTCTCTGACTGGACGCATGATAGGTTAAATGGCAAACTGTAGCTAGAAAGAGAGTCGGTCTATGCAGTTCTTAAAAATGCTTTTCACTTGGTGGAACGGCGCGACACTTGGCACGGCACTATTTACCAGCCGTCGTGGGCGCCTCATCGGAATGGATGATCAAGGCAATAAATATTATGTCGATAAGAAAAACCAATCGCTAAATGGCAAAGTTCGCCGTTGGGTGATTTATGATGGTGATGTGGAAGCGAGCCGTGTGCCTCCAGAATGGCATGCGTGGCTGCATTACACTGTTGATACGCCGCCAAGCGAAGCGATGCCGGAGCGTAATAGTTGGGAAAAGCCGCATCAAGTTAATTTGACCGGCACTTCACAAGCACATAAACCTAAAGGTAGCTTGCTGGACGATGTTCCAGAAGCCGCTGAAGGTGTCGGATATCAGGCTTGGAAGCCCGAATAGGTTCACTAGAAAAATAATTTAACAGGATTAAAGCCATGCAACATAATCTCGTAGAAACTTTGGTCGGAGCATTTGTCGTTGCCGTTTCTGCAATCTTTCTATCCTATGGTTATTCTGTGAGTGATATGTCGCCTAAATCCGGATATAAGCTAGTCGCCGAATTTGATCGTATTGATGGTTTAACTGTTGGCAGTGATGTTCGTATGTCGGGGATTAAAGTCGGTACCGTGATTGATCAGGAGTTAAATAAGAAAAACTTCTACGCGACTGTCACGCTTTCCATTAATGATGATATTGAACTTCCTGATGACACAAGTGCTAAAATCACGATGGAAGGGTTGCTCGGTGGGAATTATGTTTCTCTTACACCTGGTGGGAGTTTTGATTTGCTCGCTGATGGTGATGAAATCTCATACACGCAAGGCTCTGTTGATTTAATAGGTCTTGTCAGTCAGGCGATGTTCAGCACACAAAATGAAGATAGCGAATAAATTTCAATTCTTTGGCCTTCTTCTGGGCGCGGTGATGTTTATGTCGCCGGCTCTGGCTCAGATGGTGACCTTTAAAACTCTTGATAAAGTGACTGCAAAAATAAGTAGTCTTGAGGCAGAGGTTGGGCTGCCGACAGTTCTTGGCCCGCTGACCATTACCGTACGGACTTGTAAAACAACTCCACCGGAAGAGCCGCCGGAAACAAGTGTTTATCTTGAAATTGATGAAAGTCGTGAGAATAAAACCGAGCGTCTGTTTTCTGGCTGGATGTTTGCATCCAGCCCAGGGCTAAATGGCTTAGAACATCCAGTTTATGATTTATGGCCTGAAAGCTGTAAAATGCTCGCTGATGATGTGCTGATCGGTAAAGAATAAAAATCAGCTGGTTGTTCAAGTGCATCTTGTAGATAGGTATGGTAGCGCCCGCGAGGTACTTCAACAGCACCAAATCGAGAAAGATGATCCGTTGTGAACTGTGTGTCCAGCATGGTGTACCCACCATGTCGTAAGCGTGCCATAAGGTAGACAAGCGCGACCTTACTGGCGTCAGTTTCAAAACTAAACATGCTTTCGCCAAAAAAGGCTGCGCCTATAGAGACACCGTAAAGCCCGCCAACCAATCTCTCTTCTTCACCATCAGTCAGCCACGCTTCAACCGAGTGGGCATGGCCGCGTTCTGCTAGGTCACAATAAAGGTCGAGAATTTCGTCATTAATCCAGCTGTTAAGTCGGTCGGGTCGGGTGGCGCGGCAATTTTCCATGACACCTCGAAAATTCTTATCAATTTGAATGGTGAACTTTTCTTTTTTTACCGTCTTAACGAGACTTTTAGGAATATGAAATTTATCAAAAGGCAACACACCCCGGCTTTCAGGGTCGACCCAAAAAATCTCTTTGGACTCTTTTGTTTCAGCCATAGGAAACACACCAAGCATATAGGCTCGCAATATGACATCGGGTGTGATGTTAAGTTTGGTGCGATTGCTCATTTAGTTTTTTGTAGAGTTTTCCAGCCAATGCTCAAGCCAATGAATATCATAATCGGCATTATTAAAATCATCAGCTTCGAGTAATTCCTCAAAAAGCGGAATAGTGCTTTCAATGCC
>QOQK01000044.1 GCA_003331985.1 PS1 clade bacterium
GCCGACAAACACCCTATTTAGGTGCAATCATGTCTTCGGGGCGAACAATCTCATCAAATTCGGCTTCTGTTACAAAACCAAGGCCCACAGCTTCTTCACGAAGTGTTGTACCGTTCTTATGGGCAGTTTTGGCAACAGTAGTGGCATTGTCATAACCAATTTTTGGTGCCAGAGCTGTAACCAGCATAAGTGAGCGCTGCATCAACTGTTCGATATTGGTTTCATTGGCCTCAATGCCGACAACACAATTATCCGTAAAGCTCACAGCAGCATCACCTATTAGACGCATTGATTGTAATAAATTATAAGCCATAACTGGTTTAAAGACATTAAGCTCCATATGCCCTTGTGCGCCGGCAATCGTGATGGCGGTGTGATTACCCATGACTTGTGCGCATACCATAGTGAGTGCTTCGCATTGCGTGGGATTGACTTTACCAGGCATGATGGATGAACCCGGTTCATTTTCCGGTAAGCTTAACTCTCCAAGTCCCGAACGAGGACCTGAACCGAGCAACCGAATATCATTGGCAATTTTATTCAAGGAAGCGGCAATTGTGTTCAACATGCCGGACATTTCAACAAAAGCATCATGGGCTGCCAGGGCTTCGAATTTATTCTCTGCAGTCGCAAAACTAAGACCGGTGAAATCAGCCACCTCTGAAGCAAATTTTTCTGCAAATCCGGGTTTGGCGTTCAGCCCCGTCCCAACTGCCGTGCCGCCCTGTGCCAATGCCAATAGGCGCGGCATAGATGTTTCGACACGTTCAATTGAATACTTAAGTTGGGTGGCATAGCCTGAAAATTCCTGCCCAAGGGTAAGGGGCGTGGCGTCTTGTAAATGCGTACGTCCGATTTTTACAATATCTTTCCAGGCTTCCGACTTTGCGGTTAGTGCGGCATATAGATGTTTCAGCGCAGGTAAAAGGCGATTGCTTCCTTCTTCGGCTGCCGCAATATGCATGGCAGTCGGGAAGGTGTCATTCGAGGACTGACTTCTGTTACAGTGATCATTTGGATGCACGGGAGATTTGGAACCCATCTCACCACCAAGAATTTCGATCGCACGATTGGAGATAACTTCATTGGCATTCATATTTGATTGTGTACCAGACCCGGTTTGCCAAACCACGAGAGGGAAGTGGTCATTTAATTTTCCTTCAGCAACTTCCGTTGCAGCTGATACTACGGCCTGTCCTATATCACCTTCAAGATTATCAAGGGACATATTGGCTTTTGCTGCTGCCATTTTGACGATTCCCAGAGCTCTTATCATTGGCTCTGGCATAGTCTCTCCGCCAATCTTGAAATTACCGAGCGAGCGCTGTGTTTGTGCGCCCCAATATTTATCTGCCGGCACTTCCAAAGGGCCAAAACTGTCGGTTTCGGTGCGAGATTGGGTCATTGTTGTCCTCTTTTAAACGAAAAAACATTATTTAATGTAAGTAAAAAAATGTGCTTGAAGATTTAGCATTTATTGGTTTTTTCGCCAAGTTACTCAGTCTTTTTTATCTCTGAAGTTTTCAAGACTAACTACTTCGCCGGTTGGATTATTTTCTGGTTCTTGATTTTTATTTTCTTTCTGTTCTTCACTATCATCAAAATCACCTTCCGAAAGATTGTCTGATGCCGGTGCAGGAGTTGCACTGACAGTCATATCGTCCAGCACCAGTCCAAAGGATACTGAAGGGTCATAGAATTTTGTGAGTGCTGCAAAAGGAATGTAAAGATCATGCGGCGTATGATTGAAACTCAACCGAACAGAAAAACCATCAGGCGTGACGATAAGGTTTTCATACTGGTTTTGCAGCACAATTGTCATTTCTTCGGGATATTGCGCCATCAAGCTATCAGATATAGAGACCTTTGGGGCTTGGGTCTTAAAAGAGATGTAAAAGTGATGCTCTCCAGGCAATCCCCCTTCAGAAACAGAAGATAAGATGTCGCTGATAAGATTCAACATAGCTTTGTGGGTCAATTTTTCGTAATCGATTTCATTCATATTTTTAAGAGTTATCCGATGCGATTGAGTGAGAGTCCAGTAAGCGAAGTGGTGGGCTTCTGTTGCCAGGTGCCCGCCGAACCCCGCCTTATCCTGCGACGGATAAGGGCTTGAATTGAAGTGTTGGCGCTACTTACGCAGCGACAGCAACTTCCGCATAGTTGTCATTTGCAACTAAAAAACAGCCCGATAACGGTGGTACAATACCGAGCGACGGAAACAACCTTTACGCCCTCGTCGATCCTGTTTCGCCCCCCCAAAATACTTGTGAGAATGAATGGTGGAGGCGCCGGGTACTGCCCCCGGGTCCGATGGGTTTATTATGAAGCCCGTTTATCGCCATAGTCGGTAAACCGACACCCTATATATAGTCTTTTTCACAGCAAATGAGTAGGGGCAATTGATAAACTGATTGAGGCCAAGGGCTGAATCCCTTAATTATGTGTGATGCTTCAATATTTAACGCTTCTTGAAAAAGTCATGAATGAAGGTGCCACCCGCGATGACAGAACGGGTACAGGTACTAAAAGTGTTTTCGGATACCAAATGCGCTTTGATTTATCCGAGGGTTTTCCGTTACTGACAACCAAAAAGCTTCATTTAAGGTCTATCATTCACGAGCTTTTGTGGTTTTTATCGGGTAACACAAATATTTCCTACTTGAAGGAAAATGGCGTATCCATTTGGGATGACTGGGCAGATGAAAATGGTGGTCTTGGACCTGTTTATGGCTATCAATGGCGGAGTTGGCATGCCCCTGATGGTCGCCAGATTGACCAAATCAAAAACCTTGTTGAGCAATTAAAAAATAACCCTGACTCCCGCCGCCACATAGTTTCAGCTTGGAATCCTGCGGATGTAGATGACATGGCCTTGCCGCCCTGTCATTGCTTGTTTCAGTTTTATATTGCTGACGGAAAGCTTTCTTGTCAGCTCTATCAACGCTCTGCGGATATATTTCTTGGAGTACCATTCAACATTGCTTCTTATGCGCTATTAACCATGATGCTCGCGCAAGTGCTTGAATTAGAGTCAGGAGATTTTGTTCATACTTTGGGAGACGCACATCTCTACTTGAATCATCTGGAACAGGCGCAAACACAAATCTCCCGTTTGCCCGGGGCTTTGCCGACAATGAAAATCAATCCTGAGAGGAAAGATATTTTCGACTTTGTGTTTGAAGATTTTTCTCTGGAAGACTACGAAGCGCAGCCCCACATCCGCGCGCCAATAGCGGTGTGACGTATGCAGATTGAGATGATTGTTGCTGTCGCAGAGAACGGCGTTATTGGGCATGACGGGAAAATGCCTTGGCGTCTTTCCACGGATCTTAAGCGATTTAAGAAAATAACAATGGGCTTACCTATTATAATGGGACGCCATACATGGGAGTCGCTTCCGGGGGTATTGCCCGGGAGATTGAATATTATTATTACACGCTCCAAATTTGACCTGCCTGAGGGGGTGATTGCAGTCAACTCACCTGAAGCAGCTCTCATGGCTTCCGAGAAAACAGGCTCAAAAAGAGTTATGATTATTGGGGGCGGGGAAATCTATAAAGCCTTCGAATCTCAGGCCGATGTTTTACACCTCACCAAAGTTCACGCCACGCCAGAGGGTGATACATATTTTCGCCTTTCAGATCCTGTCGCATGGCGCGAAGAAACTGTGGAAGCTGTTCAAGCCGGAGAAAATGATACAGCCGATGTTAGTTTTGTGACATTGCGCCGCATATCTTCCTTACATTAAATTTATGACAAATTTATCACATAGGTGGCTTTTCTAAAGCTACGATTTAGAGTTTTTAGGGTTTTTGTTGACAAAGCAAGAACCAGGCCAAAAAGTAAAAAACTTGGAGGCTTTATGAGTATCAAGCTGAAATTACAGTCCAGGCAGGTGCAATCTCTCGTTCTAACACCGCAAATGCGGCAGGCGATACACATATTGCAGTTGAATAATCTTGAGCTCAATGAATTTCTTGCTGAACAGGTAAACGAAAATCCCTTTCTTGAAATTCATAATTCACAGAATTTTGATTCAACCTTAGACGCTTCCGATCAAGAAAATATCGACAGTAGTAATCTCCATGAAACCAGTGGAGGTGAGGGCGGTAATTTCCAAAACTTAGATGGCGATTTTCTGGATAATTCATTTAAAAGCGGCAATTTACCTGAAACGCATATCACAGACAGCTTTTATGAAAGCCTCTGGGACTCTGATGCGCGTCAGGATTTACAAAACCGTCCTGCTGATCAAGGTGAGGCATCCTCCCCTGGCGATGGCAAAATTAATCCGGGTCATGTAATTGAGCAAAGCGTCAGTAACGCGCTTTCTTTTACAGATTTTGTTCAGCAACAAGTTTTTGACAAAATGCTTGGTAGTCCTTTGAAAGAGGATTGTCTGACACTGTTGGGTTGGCTAGATGATGAGGCCTATCTGCTCGAGGATGCCGAGGAGTTAGAAACCCGCCTTGAGATTTCATTGGATAGGGTTGAGGCTGCACAGCATGAACTCCGTTCGCTTATGCCTGTAGGGATTGCTGCAAATTCATTGGCTGACAGGCTATCCATGCAATTACATTATGAGGGGCTTTGGCATCCTGATTTCGAAGTTATTATTGATAATCTTGATCTTCTTGGGCGAGGTGAAGTTAATTTGCTGGCAAAAAAAGGCAAAATCCGCTCGCGTGTTCTTTTGGATCGCATTGAAACCATTCGGCAACTTAACCCTAAAATCACCTCATCTTTTAAGTCTGAAGCCACACAAGAGCGCCAACCGGACATTCTTGTTTTTGAAAGTGATATGACCGATGAAGAATATGGTAACTGGCGGGTTGAGTTAAATGATAACACGCTTCCTAAAGTTCTGGTTCTTGACCGGTATTGGGAAGAACTTGCCGCCAAAAAAATGCCATCCAAAGATAGGGAATATTTGAATGCTTGTTATAATTCCGGCAATTGGCTCGTAAAGTCGATGAACCAGCGGGCAATAACTTTATTGCGTGTTGCAAGAGAAATTGTGAAGCAACAGCCCGAGTTTCTTGAGAAGGGGCTTGATGATCTTAAGCCTATGACGTTGCGTGACATCGCCGAGGAACTGGACCTTCATGAAAGTACAGTGAGCAGAGTCACTGCCAATAAGTTGATGGAAACACCGAGAGGAATTTTCGACTTAAAGTTTTTCTTCTCTGTCGGAATTTCTGCCAAAGAAGGCGATAAATCTCATTCCGCGAGGGCCGTTAAAGAGCGTATTAAAAACTTGGTTGCCGGGGAAACAAATAATCTAAAAAGTGGGCGTCCGAAAATTTTCTCTGATGAAGCTTTAGCACTTGCGCTCCAAAATGACGGCATTGATATTGCCCGTCGCACAGTTGCTAAATATCGTGAGGCTATTGGTATCCCCAGTTCGGCGGATCGTAAACGAGCGGCACGGCTTTTGAGTTAAGACAACAATCTAAGCAATATTTCGTCTAAGTCTTTTAAATATTTTCTTCTTTTGTTTCGGTTTAGCTTTTTCAAGGGCGCTTAGTAGTTCTCGGAGATGCCTGTATTTTTTCTTCTTTTTAAGCTTCTCTAAGGACACCCATTTTCGTTGACGCATGAAGCGCTCTGGCCATCTTTTCATTTCGACATCTACCAGAATTGGGTAAAAACAAACTGTCTTGCCACCACTATTATTTCCATTCCCTTTGACTCTGTGAATAATAGGATAATCCACGAGCTCTCCCGAAACTCCGGCTTCTTCTGTTGTTTCTCTAAGGGCGGTTTGTTGTAGTTGTTCGTTTTGTGCCACTTTACCTTTTGGGAAAACAAATCTGTCTTTGCAGCGCCGCGATGTCACGACGCATAGCTCAAACTCATTACCTCTTCGTCTGATTGGGATGGTTCCTGCATTGGCAAGTTTTTTTGCTTTATGGCCAGGCCTGTCATCATTCATGTTGGGGTCCAATTTCTTGATACCCAAATCATTTTTTATGCCGTTATGTTCTGCATGCTTGCTTTGTAACTTTGTCATGCCCCACCTGACTTTTAATAGCCCTGCTTTTAAACTTATTATTTTATTCCGCTGGCGCAAGTTTCTTTTTTGCTCAGACTGTGGGTAAATCTTCCCAGCGTGTGGTGTACCGTGGGGATACTTTTTCTTGTCGCATGAACCAGTTATTTTGCCGTTTCGCCATGCCATAAGCGATGCTGCCGTGACCGAAGCGACCATTAATTCCGTCAAAAGCTTGCATAAGTTGATTGCTCTTTTCCTGCGCGATAAGTGGTTTAGCTGAACCGGCATGGGTCCAGAGGCTTTGCGGTGCCATATCTTGCCGCACCAGATTGGTCAGGAGAACACCTGCTTTTTTATATTCATAACCGGGCCGGTAAATATGCGCCAGCCCCTGACGCATGGCAGCAAGAATATCAGCCGTATGGGCAGTCATTTCAGGGAAAGTAAGGGTGACGGCATTGCTATATTGGGGGCGGTCTTTTTGAAACCTGTTGGTACGGACGAAGACAGTCATATATCCTGCCACCAACCCGGCCTTACGTGTTTTGGCGGCGGCGCGTGAAGCAAAATCGCTGAGCCGGTCTGTGAGGGCAGCACGCTCCATGACAGGTGTTGAAAAACTCCGTGACACACAAATACTTTTTTTGTCTGGGCTCTCTAGTTCCAGTGATACACAAGGTATGCCTCTGAGTTCGTGCAAGGTACGCAGGCCGACCACTCCCATTTTCTGTCTGACCCAACTATCAGAGCAGCTACGAAAATCTGCGGCGGTCATAATGTTGCGGGCTTTCAGCATACGCGCCCAGCGCCTCCCGATGCCCCAAACATCCCCAACATCTGTGGCAGCAAGGGTGGTGGCAATTTCTGTTGGATCAGTCAGATTGGCAACGCCGTGCTTGCTAGGATTTTTCTTGGCAAGGCGGTTGGCGATTTTTGCTAACGTTTTACTGCTTGCCATGCCGATGGATACGGGAATGCCTGTCCATTGCGCGACTTGTTGGCGTAGCCGATCTGCTAAATCAACCGGATTCAGTGTGGTCGGTAGATTACTGAAATCGAGAAAGCTCTCGTCAATGCTGTATATTTCGATGGCAGGCGCGGTGGCGGCTAATACTTGCATTACGCGGCTACTCATATCGCCATAAAGAGCATAATTGCTCGACATGACTGCGACGCCAGAATCTTCAATCATGCGCTTCCACTTGAAATAAGGCGCACCCATTGGGATGCCAAGCGCCTTGGCCTCATTCGAACGTGCGATGATACAACCATCATTATTGGACAACACGACAACGGGTATGTTGCAAAGTTGCGGGTTAAACACCCGTTCACAGGAGACATAGAAATTATTGCAATCAACGATTGCGATATGCGACTGCGTCATGCGCGGAAGCCTCGAATACAATGACTGACCACACCCCATATCTCACTGTCAGGTGGCATTTTTGCATCCGAATAAGAGGGGTTCTCGGCGTGTAAAATCCACAGATGCTTATCGTCCGGATCTCGTAAGAGCCGCTTGACGGTTAGCTCACCATGCAGAACGGCAATAACAATATCATTGACTGTCGGCGTTAGGCTACGATCAACAACCAGCAGGTCACCCGGATGAATGCCCGCACCCAGCATCGACTCTCCAACAACTCTCAGAAAAAATGTAGCCGCCGGATGCGCAACAAGGTGTTTGTTGAGATCCAAGCTACCTTCGATGAAATCATCAGCCGGACTCGGAAATCCGGCAGAAATACGGGACGCAAAAACCGGGCGTCGCACCTCTAATGTGATGTCTGAACGCAATAACATAACGCAACCAAAAAGAACATAACGTGAACATAAACATTATGTCATGCAGGTTGGCCTGTCAAGAATTGTCAAGAAATGGGTGATATTTAGCGTTATTCATGCCCGATAAGGCGAGCTGGGTTTTCATAATCAATCACGCCACCATTATCAAAAGAGATATCAGCCCAATCGCAATCCCAACTAATGCCAGCAACTGAGCAAGTAGGGTATTTCATGGCAAATCTCTCAGCAATCTCAGGTGACGTTTGAGCCATGCGTCCGGCAAACATTTCCATGCCCGGATTATGAGCAACCAGCAATATGCAGTCATGGTCACCGCCATTACGTTTGGCGATATTCATCAGATCCGTGTGCATGGCCTGATAGAGGTCGCTGGAATAAGTAATGATGTCGTGATTGCATAGCGTGACAACGGTTTCACGTGTTCGGCGTGCGGTTGAGCAAATCACCAAAGTCGGTGCAAAATTATTTTCTATATAGCGCGCCATGATTTCGCGGTCACGACGACCTCGCTTATTGAGTGGACGTTCATGGTCATCAAGTTCGGGCGTATCCCAATCTGATTTGGCATGCCGCCAAAGCAATAATTTAACCATCAGTATCCCGCCTTTTTATCTACGACATTGTTCAAGGGTTCTTGTTTAGCAAAAAGTACCAGATTATCCAGAAAAGAAGTGGAAATAGCGTCAATAACCCGCATATCGCACCAGGCCAGATGGGGGCTGAGAAACACTTTTTCATGCCCGTAAATCCAGTGATCTGCGGGTAATGGTTCGGTCTGGACGGCATCAAGTGAGGCACGGGCAAGTTTTCCCGAGTCTAGAGCCAGCTTTAAATCATTTTCATCAACCAATGATCCTCTGGCGATATTGATCAGATGAGCGTCCTGTTTGAGATAGCTGAGAGTTTTTGTATTAACAATATTGTCTGTTTCGATGGTTGCCGGTGCAGCCAGAACCAGGTGGTCGGCTTTTGCAAAAAGTGCCTCGAGACTGTCTGTTGTTTCCACCCCGTCCACAAAAACAGATGATTGCCGCGTCATGGTCATAACTTTCATATCAAACGCCAAAGCGCGTTTAGCAAGCTCTTTCCCGATGGAGCCAAAGCCAAAAATTGAGAGTGTCTGCCCCTGTACCGCGCCAATATTATCGGCGATGGACCAGAGAGGTGATGGCGCGCTGATCCAGTTTTCCGGCAGATTTTTTCTGGCCGCCAAAATGCAGGTGAACGCCCATTCTGCAACTTGAACAGCACTTGCGCCGCGCGCGGAGGTTAAAATTATGTCTCCCAAAGCTTCCAGGGGGAAGCCGTCAATGCCGGTTCCGAAAACATGTATCCACTTTAACCCGTTGGTCGCTGCAATTACTTGTTCCACTCCATCCAGGAAAGAGGCCACACATAGAAGGCAGTCAGCTTCCAAATTTTCTTCAAGTGTTTTGTTCGGGTCGATAAAAATAATCTCGGCGTCAGGTATAGCGGCATGAATGCCGTCAACCAGTTCCTGATTATTCAAATAGGATAAAATTCTGACCATGTGTTTGTATAGGACTGCTGAGTTATTTCAGCAAGACCATCTCATCTGCAATACGCCCGGACTGCACTAGTTCCAGAAATGCCTCACCGAGTTCTTCACTTCGCCTGGTGGCTGTTTGCCAAATCTCAATGCGTTTTGACTCATCTTTGATAAATTTCTTGAAATCACCTCTAGAGGGAATGCGGCTATAGGGAAGAGATTTCACATAATCATCCGATGGTGCAAAAATCACAACATTATCTAGCTTGCTCGCGGATACTTTGCGCCAAGGATAGAATTTATCAAACCAGCGCCATTTAAGATAATCGTAAAAATGTGGGTAAAGGACAATCCCTTCATTGGAAGGCCATAACTGTGAAGGAATAGGGTGGTAATCCAGCATACCGCCATCGCGATAAAGATGAATTCCATCTTCAGTTTCAATTTCTATACCATGCATCATGACCGGAATAGCCCCGGATGCATTTAAAGCTGGACCTAAATTATTCTTGTTTAGCGCTACGCTATGGGTCGGATAATTGTCTATCGGCCTGAGTGCTTTTGAACTTCTTGAGTCAGAAAATACAACTCGTTCTGCCATACCCTTTAGGCCATGGCTGCTTTTTAGAGATAAAATCGCAGCTTTTGTAATGGCTTGTTTCTGACGTTTAACATTCTCGCTGGCGAGTAGATTGAATGATCTCACAGTGCCAATATGTAGCCTGAAATTCGGGTGAGAGAGTATCTCGTCATCACCACCATCTGCCATGACTTTATCAATCAGTTCCCGTGGCGCCCAACTGATAATATCTCTTATATCGGGTTCATTAATCCGGTCGGCATAGATTTGGGTGCAATAAATATTGGCAAATTGATCTAGCCAGCCTTGTGTGTCATTGCGACAGGCAGCCGCCAATTTAAATGCGCCTGCAGATGTTCCGAGTAAATCAACCGAGTGGTCTATGTTTTTTAGCCATTGCCCCAGTATCACTTTGTCCAGTCCGATTGTTGTCAGGGTCTTGGCAGCGCCTGAGGCACAAACAACGCTCTGCACATCCACCTGATTTAGGCCATGTGCTCTAATATGTGAAAAAGCCCTTGGGCCTGCCAGAACTTTTAAAATCGTCATTTATAGCCTTTGTTTTCTCGTAATAACTAATAGGTTAGCCAGAATTTGTTACAATGTTAAGACCAGTTCTTCCGGTAAGGTTTCGGCATTTCTGGCGACGATATAAATTGGGATATCCGGTACAAACCGACCTAGCGTTTCTGCAGTTTCCTGTTCGAGCACAGGAGCGGTTTCCGAACTGTTTATGATGATTGCTGATGGTTTTATGCCGCGCTGTTCCAATGCTTTGAGAGCTGTCATTGTGTGAGACAATGTCCCAAGATAGCTACCTGTTATAAGCATGCATTTCGCATTTAAGGCTGCCTGCCAGTCTAATGTTGTATCTTTTTCATTTAAGGGGACCATCACTCCGCCAACGCCTTCCACAAGCGTTGGTGTATCAGAGGCTTGTTTATTGCAAAACTCTATCAGTGGTTGAAGCGGGATAGTTGCGCTTTCACGAGTGGCAGCCATATCGGGCGAGAGGGCGGCTGAAAAGCGCCAAGGCGAGATGTCGCGCACATTATTCATTGTTAGCGATAAGCCCATGGCATCAAGAATGTTGCCAGTATCGGATTCATTAATTTTATTTTCGTCAAAACCACTAATCACAGGCTTCACTCCCCTGACGGATATTCCCATCTTGGCAGCAGTCTTTATGAGCAGACACGTGATATAGGTTTTGCCGATATCTGTTCCGGTTGCGGTGATGAAAGTAAGCCCCATTAATTGACCCCATATTCTTTTTTGGCTTCGCATACCAAATCTGCGAGGCGGTCAATATCTGAGGATTTATGACACGCGTTAAAAGCGATACGCAATCTTGCCGTATTCTCTGGGACAGTCGGTGGTCGAATTGCACTGACTAGAAACCCCTCATCGGCAAGTTTTTCCGACACAGTCATGACGGTGTCGTTGCCACCGAATATGACTGGAACTATCGGGCTATGCGGCATGGGTAAACCAACTCTGTCGCAGAACTGTTTTGCATAAGCCAGAGGTTTATCGACCAAGCTTGGGTCTTGTTCGATAATTTCCAATGCCGCAAGTGCTGCTGCCGTGCTCATGGGGGGGAGTCCGGTTGAATAAACGAAACTACGTGCGCGGTTCACCAGTAAATCAATTAATTTCTGAC
>QOQK01000045.1 GCA_003331985.1 PS1 clade bacterium
GATAGATATATGTATTGCGAACCATAAACTCTTTGAGGATGTCGTTCTGAATTGTACCGGCCAGTTTCTCAGGCCCAACGCCTTGCTCTTCAGCGGCGATAATATAGAGCGCCATAATCGGAAGAACCGCACCATTCATGGTCATGGAAACGCTCATTTCATCCAACGGAATGCCGTCAAACAACATGCGCATATCATAAATCGAGTCAATCGCGACACCTGCCATGCCGACATCACCAGCCACGCGTGGATGGTCACTGTCATAACCCCTATGTGTTGCGAGGTCGAAGGCTACCGAAAGACCTTTTTGTCCTGCTTTTAGATTACGGCGATAAAAGGCGTTAGAGGCTTCTGCAGTTGAGAAACCTGCATATTGCCTGACTGTCCATGGTTTGTTGACATACATGGTCGCATAGGGGCCGCGAATATAGGGAGGAATACCGGGATACCCACCCATATGCGGCAAATCCTTAGTATCTTCCTCAGTATATAATCTTTTGAGAGACAAGCCTTCCGGCGTTTCGCGGGATTTGCGATCATTATTTTGGTTGATAGCTTCCTGCCAATCTTGTTTTTGGTTTTCCGGCTCAATAGCTGCGCTGGCATCAAAGGAGATGTTACTGAAATCAGGTAACTGGCTCATGATTGACCCTCTTTAAATGAAATACCTGAAAGGCTCAGCGTTAATTGCAAAACCGAGATCGTGTCGCAGCCCATAAAAATATTTCCGTTAATTGCGTCTGACTCATATTTTCCTGCGAGCCATACATGTGCGCACCCCGCTTCAGCGAGGCTTTGCGCAAGAGTATCAGCATGTTCTTCATAAGCGGCATCTGTGCCGCAAATAGCTGCGACAGAAAACCTGCTGGCGGTAAAGTCATCAATAATTTTAGTGAGGTCACTTCCACCACAGCCAAGATGGCTTTCAATCCCACCAGCCGCAAAAAGGTTTGTGGCAAAATTTGATCTAGCAGTGAATTCTGCAGTTTCCCCAAGTACAGCTAAATAAACTTTAGGCTTATGGGTTTCAGCAACAAAACGTAATTGTTCAAATGCTGATGCAGGCCGAGTTTCTCTAAGGATACCACTCCCATAAGCTGGACGGGGCTTTAGTAAAGCTTCTTCCAGATTGGCAAAATCACCGGCACCCAGGACCGGCATTTTACGTTTTGCTACATCTTTATTTTCTGAAACTTGATTATCCTCAATCCGCGAGGAGATTATGTGCATGCCTTCAAGGGAAGCAATGCCGCCCGCTTTTTCTATGTCCTGGAAAAGTGACCAGCTATCAGAGGCGAGTGCTTCGGAAAGGGACTCGACATACCAAGAGCCACCGGCGGGGTCCATAACTTGGCCAATATGACTTTCTTCCTGCAAAATTACCTGCGTATTTCTTGCGACACGCCGGGTTAAGAGATTATCACTTTCGGCAATTGATGTGCATGGCAGAGCGGTCACTACGTCTGCCCCCCCAATACCTGCGGCAAGCGTAGACATCGTAGCCCGCAGCATGTTGACCCATGGGTCAGCGAGTGAGAAATATCTTTCAGACCCTTCAGCGTGAATAAAAGGCGGGACAATTTTATCCTGTTTAAGTGCAGCGCAAACATTCCCCCAAAGGAGGCGCAAGGCACGGAGCTTGGCAATAGAGCCAAAGAAATCAGTGTCAGAACTTACTGTCAAAGTCAGACGACTGAGTATGTCTATAACATCAAGCCCTGATTGTTCGAGATAGCGCATATAATGAGTGGCGGTAGCGATAATGGCAGCAAGTTCCGTTATCGCATCTGCTCCTGCATTATGATAAGGCACCCCACTGGCAGTCATAAGACGAATATTTTTTGATGATTGAGTTTGTGAAATAAGCCCCGCCATACCGGAGAAAATTGTGTCGATATCATCGTCAATCTTTAAACCCGAAGCGGCAGCATATCCCAGCGGGTCGAGATCAAGATATATTGAAGCTTCTTCACCTGCTTTGCTTGCAAGATGAAGCGCAAGGTTGACGGCATTGTCGTCAGCGCGCAAAAATACAGGTGCAATGTTCAAATCTACACCTTGAAGCAATTTATCAAGATGCGCAGACGTAACGTCATCAAAACGACACTCCAGAAGTAACGCGCTTACACCGCCTTCTAGGTCAGTGAGAACATCTTCATTGCCATTACCTTTACGCCCGGGGGTGAAGCGCGATGCAATATGCCAAGGCAGAAATGAATTTGAAAGTGATTGGCTTCCCCGCAAAAAGGGGGCTTGGCCTGGCATGCCATGAGCAGATTTAGGTAACTTGACTGTCTCATTTGTGTAGAGAGGTTCCCTGTTTAATCCATTATGGCGGCTTTGTAATGACTCGTAAGCGGCTCCCCGAAGAGCTTTATCAACGGCGTCTAACCAATCTTTTTTATCGGCATCCGGGAAATCATTTCCAAGTGATAGGTTTGTTTCTTGCGTCATGTATGGAGACTCAGATTTATCTATAGTGTGATAGGCACATAACATTTACAGAGAATAATTTCAAATTTTGAGAGCTAGCACAATCATTAGACAACTCTACAAACTCTTATTATTTAATGGCGCTATGACGCATTGGGTGCATTGGATGGATTGGTAGGACATGATATGAAGCCCTTTCAGAATTATAGAGAATAATTGAGAAATAGTGATGTCCAGCCCACCTATTTTGTATCTTCAGGATGTAAATCTGACTTTTGGTGTGACGCCTCTTCTTGAGGGCGCAGATTTCTCTATAGCACCGGGGGAGAGGCTATGCGTTGTCGGAAGAAATGGGTCGGGCAAATCGACGCTTCTTAAAATTGCTGCTGGAATGGTTGAGCCGGATAGTGGTGAGAGATTTGTTCAGCCCGGAATTATGGTCAGTTATCTCGATCAGGACCCTACATTCAAAGGGTCTTCGACCATTGGTGATTATGTTCTGGCTGAGCTTATGGATAATGAAGATAAGCAACGGGCTTTTCAGTTGATGGCTGATTTGCGTTTGTCTCCTGAGCAGGGACTTGAAAATCTTTCTGGAGGTGAAAGGCGACGCGTGGCGCTGGCGAAAGTCATGGCACCTGATCCTGATATTCTTTTGCTTGATGAGCCGACCAACCATTTGGATTTGCCGGCGATTGAATGGTTAGAAAATGCACTAAAATCATTGCGTTCTGCGCTGGTTCTTATTAGCCACGACAGAAGGTTTTTAAGCAATATGTCCCGGTCAACTTTGTGGTTGGATAGAGGGAAGACAAGTTTGCTTAAAAAAGGCTTCCACCATTTTGAGGATTGGCGGGATCAGGAGATTGAACTTGAGATGACACGAGTTGAAAAACTCGACAGGAAAATTGAGCGCGAAGAGCATTGGGTGCGACATGGTGTTTCCGGACGTCGCAAACGGAACGTGAAGCGACTCGCTGATTTAGCATCTCTCAAAAAACAACGTCGCGATCATCAAGGTCCGACGGGCAATGTAAAGGCGCAAGTCAACGAAGCTGAAATGTCCGGAAAGCTTGTGGTCAAAGCTGATAAGATTATTAAAAGCTTCGGGGATAAAAAAATTGTCGCCCAGTTTTCAACTCAAATTAAGCGTGGAGACAGAGTTGGGCTTGTTGGCGCAAATGGGGCCGGTAAGACCACGATGCTAAATATGCTAATCGGTGAATTGGAGCCGGATGATGGAAATGTGCGTCTTGGCAAGAACCTTCAAATGCTTGTGCTTGATCAAGCGCGAGCAGGTATAAAGCGGGATTGGACAATTAAAGATGCATTGACGGATGGGGCAGGGGATTACGTCACTATTGGCGATGATAAAATGCATGTCATTGGGTACATGAAGGATTTTCTATTTCACCCTTCGCAAATGCGAACACCTGCCAATGTATTATCGGGCGGGGAGTTGGCTCGCCTCTTGCTGGCGCGTGGATTACGGCATCCATCTAATGTATTAATTATGGATGAGCCAACCAATGATCTTGATTTAGAGACGTTGGATTTACTTCAAGAATTGATTGCAGACTATCAAGGTACAGTCATTCTAGTTAGCCACGATAGAGATTTTCTCGATCGCACAGTGACTTCCGTTATTAACTCGGAAGGTGAGGGGCAATGGATTGAATATGCCGGTGGATATAGTGATATGCTGTCACAACGCAAAAACGGGTCAGAGAATTCTGAAAAAGATTCATCCAAATTACTCGATAATAAAAATCACGAAAAACACGCGATAAGTGAACCCGCAACTCACAAGACTGTCACCAAATTAAGCTACAAGCAAAAATACGCGCTCGAACAATTGCCGCGTGAAATAAGTGAACTTGAAACACTTATTGACGATAGCAAAAAACTTTTATCTGACAGTTCCCTTTTCACAAAAGACCCGGAGTTATTCAGTAAAACGGCTACGGCCCTTGATAAGGCGGAAACGCGTCTTGCAGAAGCAGAGGCGGAGTGGTTGGAGCTTGAAATATTGCGCGAAGAATTTGAAGGATAAAATCTTCTTGCCGAGGTATTCGGCGCATGGTAACCCGTGACCAGTTTAAAAATGTATAGATTTGGTGTGTGTTATGTTTTCTATTTTGCCAATTGTTATCTTTATTGCCGTCATCATTGTGCTGAACATTACACAGTTCGGTAGCATAGATTAGTAGAATAATTTAGACGGCTTCTTTGTCAGTCTTTTTTTCAGGTTTCTGCATCCACCATATGATAAGCCCTGCCGGAAATGTCCAAGATAGTCCGGTTATCAAATAAAACATAAATTCAATAAAGCCGTTTTTAGGCATCCACCCGCTTACTGCGATTGTCATGACAATCATGGCATAAAAGAACAGCACAACAAGCAACAGCAACATGCCAATAAATTTTCTAAGGCGAACAGGTAATCTCATATTAATCTCCTGCAACTGATATAGCAGACGGTTGAGGTTTGACAATTCATCACCTCATGCTGAACTTGGTTAATTTGTCGCAAGTCTTCATCTTGCCCTGATATGAGCACAGGTTTAAATCCGTAACATGGATATCATGTCTTCACAAAATCATGCTTCACGAGCGGATCGTCTTGTTGGTGTTTGGCTTCTCAGCGTTGCCGCACTGATAATTCTTATGGTTTTAGTGGGTGGGCTCACCCGTCTGACGGATTCTGGGTTGTCCATTACTGAGTGGAGACCAGTGACAGGGGCTTTACCGCCTCTATCGCTGGCAGACTGGATGTCAGAATTTGATAAATACAAAGCCATCCCAGAATATCAGTTAATCAATAAAGACTTCAGTCTTGAAGAATTTAAATATATTTACTGGTGGGAGTGGGGACATCGTCAACTTGGCCGTGTCATTGGTCTCGTTTTCTTTATTCCTTTTGTGTTTTTTCTCCTGCGAGGATTTATAGCCAAACAAAATATTTTACCTCTGACAGGCATTTTTTTTCTGGGTGGTCTTCAAGGTTTTATGGGTTGGTATATGGTGCAAAGTGGTTTAACAGACCGCGTAGATGTTAGCCAGTACCGCCTTGCCATGCATTTGGGATTGGCGCTTATCATTTTTTGTTTGGTTTTTTGGCAAGCGTTACGTTTGTTGCAACCCGCACAATTTATTGCACGATCCTCAAAACAAATTTATTTCGGATATTTCTTAATTTTTATGGTTTTCATGCAGTCTTTGCTTGGTGCTTTGGTGGCGGGGTTGAATGCAGGGAAAACATACACAGATTGGCCTTATATGGATGGTGACCTTATTCCGTCTGGTTTGGTAGAGATGCAACCGACTATGAATAATTTTTTTGAAAACCATCTAACGGTTCAATTTGATCACCGCATTGGTGCATATTTACTGTTAATTTTAGTTGTCTTGCATTTTTGGTCGCAGTTTAAACATAACGCACCAACTCGTTTAACGGCTGGGTTACTGATGCTTGGGGTTGTCGGGCAGGCTATACTTGGAATTATCACATTAATGCAGGCTGTTCCCATGCATTTGGGTGCGCTTCACCAGTTAGGAGCTGTTTTTGTGTTGGCTGTTACTGTTTATCACGTTTACAAATTGCGGCATACGCCATACGCAAATCAAGCTGTTTAACTCCAATAGGTTATATGAAGGTAACATATTACCATATTTATAAATAGCTGATAAAGCTGTATAATTTTGCCAATTCCTATGTTGACATAAATGTAATGACCGCTTACAAACTCTGAAAATTTGTTTCGTTCAAATTTATTGGATTTTGACTTATGAAAACTTATTCTGCAAAACCTGCTGATATTGAAAAGAAATGGGTGCTGATTGATGCCGAGAACTTGGTTGTCGGTCGTTTGGCTTCCATTATCGCAATGCGTTTAAGGGGTAAGCATTTACCTACTTTTACGCCTCATATGGATTGTGGTGATAACATTATCGTTATCAATGCCAACAAGGTAAAATTCACCGGTAATAAAACCGGCGATAAGACCTATTACCGCCATACCGGTTATCCGGGCGGCATCAAGTCGACAACGCCTGAAAAGATTCTTGAGGGTAAGTTTCCTGAAAGAGTTTTGGAATTGGCTGTCAAAAGAATGATGCCGGGTGGCCCGCTAACGCGTCAGCAACTCACAAATTTAAGAATTTATCAGGGTTCAGAGCATCCACATGAAGCTCAAAACCCCGAAGTTCTGGATGTTTTATCCATGAATAACAAAAACCTTCCCAGAAATCTGAGGTCGTCATAATGAGCGAAGAAACAACTCTCGAAAATCTTGATCAGGCCCTTAAAGGCGAAACACCCTCACAAGCTACTGACGATGTGGTTGAGGCGGCACCTTCAACACCTGTTGAACCCCAAATTGATGCTCAAGGTCGTTCCTATGCTACCGGTAAACGTAAAAATGCGATTGCTCGTGTTTGGATTAAGCCTGGCGCAGGTAGTATTACCGTGAATGGTAAAGGCGAAGATATCTACTTTGCACGCCCTGTGCTCCGAATGATTTTACGTCAGCCATTGGTTGCTGCCGGTCGTCCTGAATCATATGATGTTGTCGCTACAGTAAGTGGCGGTGGGCTTTCTGGTCAGGCTGGTGCAGTTCGCCACGGTATCTCAAAGGCGCTTACCTATTATGAACCTGAGTTGCGTGGTGTATTGAAATCTGGTGGTTTCTTAACCCGTGACAGTAGGGTTGTTGAGCGTAAGAAGTTTGGTCGTGCCAAAGCGCGTAGAAGCTTCCAGTTCTCTAAACGCTAGTGAAATATTCAAGACTCGTTTAAAAAGGAGCCTTGAGGCTCCTTTTTTTATATGGTGAAACTTTATAATGAGTGATGAAAAAGAAAATAAATTGCGGGTTGAACGTGAAGAAATTTTAGAACTTCTGCCCCATCGTGGGACTTTTCAACTTATTGATTCATTAGAAAATTTAAATGGTGAAGATAGTTGCACAGGTATATTCAAAGTATCTGAGGATGCATTTTGGGTGCCCGACCACTTTCCAGCGCACCCGGTCTTGCCCGGTGTTTTGATTATTGAAGCTATCGCTCAAACTGCCGGTGCGCTTGTAGCTCATTACCGAAAAGATGAAATCAACGCCTCAGTCATTTATTTCCTCGGCATTGATAAGGTTAAATTCAGGAAGCCTGTTTTTCCAGGTTCCGATATTAAGATTGACGTAAACCTTATTCATCGTAGGGGGGCGGTATGGAAATATAGTGGTGTCGCTAAGGTTGATGATGTTGTTTGTGCACAAGCCGAGGTGTCTGCCATGAATTATGAACCAAAAGAGTAAAAGTTAGATGAGCTGATGGAACCCGCAGTAAATGTTGTGATAATTGGAGCTTCCGGATATACCGGCGCCGATGCTATTCGGTTGCTGGCTGAGCATCCATTTGCCAATATTATGGCGCTCACGGCGCATCAGCACGCCGGGAAAAATTTATCCGACATTTATCCTCAATTTTCGGGCGTTTCGCCTCAAATATTACAGACAACTGATGAGATTGATTGGTCCAAGGTTGATGTTGCGATTTGTGGCTTGCCACATGGCACATCACAAAAGCTTATCGCCGCTATTCCAGATAGTGTGAAAATCATCGACATGTCAGCGGACTTCAGGCTTAAAAATACGGCGACCTATCAGGACTGGTATGGTTTATCGCATGACTTTCCTAATTTACTATCCGAGGCAGTTTATGGTTTGAGTGAGCATTATGCCGATGCCATATCTTCGGCGCGCCTTGTCGCATGTCCGGGATGTTACCCAACTGCAGTTTTGACGGCTTTATTGCCCGTCATAAAGGCTGGGCAGGTGATCTGTGAGGATTTAATAATTGATGCCAAGTCAGGTGTAACTGGGGCTGGACGGAGTTTAAAGGAAACTAATTTGTTTAGCGAAATTGCTGAAGGAATTTCACCCTATGGTATCGCGCATCATCGCCACGCACCTGAGATTGAACAAGAGCTTGGATTTGCAGCCGGTTTGGATAATGTAACGATAAACTTTACGCCGCATTTAGTGCCAATGAACCGGGGTGAGTTGGTAACCATTTACGCTAAGACGAATGGTGAAAATGCAGATGAAATCAGGTCTACGTTGGATAGATTTTATGACGATAAACCTTTTGTGCGGATTGTTGGCGCGGATGAAACACCGGCTACTCGTCATGTAAGAGGTTCAAATTATTGCCATGTCGGTGTTTATGATGACCGCGTGCCTAATAGGGTTATATTGGTGGCAACGCTAGATAATTTGGTTAAAGGGTCTAGCGGTCAGGCTATACAAAATATGAACTTAATGTGCGGATTTGAAGAAACAAGCGGCTTAACGCAATTGCCACTTTACCCATAATTTAGAAATGGACACACGCTCTATGAAGATATTTTCAATTTATGGTTTTGCTCGTTCTCTAAAACCTCTGATTTTAACGCTTGTTATTTCGTTCGGGCTGGCAGGGTGTTCGTCGTTAACGAGTGCCTTAAACCCCGGGAATATTTACAGTGATATTTTCCAAAATAAGTCATCCCGTTCGGATGTTCTAAAAGCTGATGTTGAAAATCGCGCCCATTCAGATTTCATATTACGCGGTGGATCACTCTCCCGATTACCATCATTACAAACTGATGAGGGGATTACCCCGCAGCCATCCGAGCCGGTTGAGACAAAACCTCTTGCTGAGCCAACTTCTAATATTGAGGAAAAGCCTCAAATAGACGATCAAACTCAAAAACAGGATAAAAATCCGGCCTTTCCAGGTTTATCTGGGGTGGTTCAGTAGAATTGCCATAAGCTTGCCGCATTTAAGAGTATATTAAATGTTTCATTATCGATAATTAAGAAATTCACATGGTTCAAGATTTTCAAAGAATACAAAGACTCCCACCCTATGTTTTTGAGCAGGTAAATAAGCTCAAATATCAGGCGCGCTCAGATGGGGCCGATATTATAGATTTTGGTATGGGAAATCCGGACTTACCAACCCCTAAGCATATTGTCGATAAGCTGGTAGAGACAGTTAATAACCCTAAAACCCATAGATATTCTGCCTCTAAAGGCATACCTGGCTTACGTCAGTCGCAAGCTCGTTATTATGAACGCCGCTTTGGGGTAAAATTGAACCCTGATACTGAGATTATCGCCACTCTCGGTTCCAAAGAAGGGTTTGCCAATATGGCACAAGCTATGGTTAATCCGGGCGATGTTATTTTGGTACCGAATCCAACATATCCAATTCACGCATTTGGTTTTATCATTTCTGGTGCAACCATCCAGCATTTGCCAATTCTTCCTGACACTATGTCTACTCCAGATGGTTTCTTTGAAGTTTTGGATCAAAATGTTCGTAATTCCGTTCCGCCTCCTAAAGCTTTGGTTTTGAATTTCCCGGGCAATCCAACGGCTGAAGTAGTTGATTTGGATTTTTACAAAGAGGTTGTAAGTTATTGTAAAAAATACGATATTTTGATTCTTTCAGACCTTGCCTATGCTGAAATTTATTATGACTCCAATAACCCGCCACCCTCAATTTTGCAGGTGGAGGGAGCGAAAGATATCGCTGTAGAATTTACATCTCTCTCCAAAACTTACTCCATGCCGGGGTGGCGCATGGGCTTTGCTGTTGGCAATGAGCGCCTCATTGGAGCGCTGACGCGGATTAAATCATATCTTGATTATGGTGCTTTCACCCCTATTCAGGTGGCAGCTTCTGCTGCGCTTGATAGCCCTGATAGCGTTATTCAAGAAATTCGCGATGTTTATAAGCATCGCAGAGATGTTCTCATTGACGCTTTTGAAAGGGTCGGGTGGCATGTGCCCGCGCCTGAAGCAACCATGTTTGCTTGGGCGCCAATTCCAGAGCCTTTGAAAAAGCTTGGTTCGCTTGAATTTTCAAAACTTTTATTGCAGGAGGCTGATATTGCCGTATCGCCGGGCATAGGTTTTGGTGAATATGGCGATACCCATGTCAGAATTGCGTTGGTAGAAAATGAACAACGTATTCGTCAAGCTGCACGAAACTTGAAAAGGTTTCTTGATAAACATCAGATTTCAGCCGCTTAATCTCTGGAGAAGATAATGGATTCTTTGAAGATTGGTATTGCCGGTGTTGGAACAGTTGGCGCCTGTGTTGCAGTCAAACTGCTAGCTGAAGCTGTTCAGGGCGCAACCATTACTCGATTAGCAGCTCGTGATCTCAAAAAAGACCGAGGATTTTCTCTACCTGAAGCGCAATGGACCCAAAATACGCTTGAATTAGCGGATGCAGATGATGTTGATGTTGTTATTGAGCTAATTGGCGGCGCTGATGGTATTGCCCTGGATTTGGTGCGCACTGCATTAACGAATAAAAAGCATGTTGTAACAGCCAATAAAGCCCTCTTGGCAAAGCATGGTGTTGAGTTGGCTGAATTGGCAGAAAAAAACAATTGTGTTCTTGGTTATGAGGCGGCAGTCGCAGGAGGTATCCCTGTGATAAAGGCCTTATCAGAGGGGCTGGCGGCCAATAATATTTATCGTATTAATGGTATTTTGAATGGAACATGTAATTTCATCCTTACCGAGATGGAAACAAAAGGGGCGGGTTATGAAGAGACGTTACGTATTGCTCAGGAACTCGGATATGCCGAAGCTGACCCGACTTTCGATGTTGAAGGCATTGACGCGGCTCAAAAGCTAAGTTTGCTATCCGCTATTGCATTTGGTCAAAAACCTAATGAAAACGATGTCACCACGCGCGGTATTAGCGATGTAGCAGCCCTGGATTTTGAATTCGCAGAAGGGTTTGGCGCGGTTATCAGACTTATTGCGCGGGCTGAAAAAAAGATAATTAAAGATGCTTCTTCTATCTCGTCTTCAGACGGAGGTATCGTGCAGGCGGTTGAACCGTGTCTCGTTCGGAAATCTTCAGTTCTGTCAGG
>QOQK01000046.1 GCA_003331985.1 PS1 clade bacterium
CGACATCCACCATTGATGGCGGCTATAAAATCATCCCTGTAGATATCGCTTTTAAAGATAGTGTGGAGGAGGATGCGAAGGGCGATCGTATCGCCACCAAAGTCTTTTTCCTTCGTTATGCCGATCCGGTAAAGGTTTTGGGGGTTGTGCAACAATATGTGAATCCCAAGGGATTAAGTTTCGCTCGTGAGGGATTGCAAGCCATTGTCGTATCGGATTATGCGCATAATCTGGCGCGTATTCAGTCAATTATTGCCGAGATTGATGTCGATAATTCCGTTGTTAAAATCGTTAAGTTGAAAAACACATCTGCCCGTGAAATGGCGGATGTTGCCCGTCAAATAGCCAGTGAGAATTCCAGTAAAAACGCAAGCTATGAAGCAATTAAAGCGATACCCATCATTGCCAGTAACTCATTGATCTTGAAAGGCCAGCCGCAGGCAGTGGCGCGTTATTTCCCAGTCATTGAAAAGCTAGATCTCGAAAATGCCTCAAATGGTTCGCTGAAAGTGGTGAAGCTGAAATATGCGAATTCCGAAACTCTGTTACCGACTTTACAGGCTCTTTCAGACAGCATTGCCGCACCTGATGCAGGGGTTAATAAATTTTCTCCAGAGAAAATTATTATTTCAAGTTACGTGGAAGCCAATGCCATCATTATTAAGGCAAGCGCAGATGCCCAGAAGAAGCTCATTGATTTGATTTATTCCCTCGACTTACCGCGTGCACAGGTTCTTGTCGAAGCCATTATTGTGGAAGTGTCCAACAATGCGGCCAAGTCACTAGGTGTGCAATATGTTCTTGCGGGGGGCAAAGACAGTAAAGTACCTTTCACAGTTGCTAATTACAGCAATACGTCACCAAACATCCTGGCTGCGACCGGGGCATTGGTGCTGGATAATGCGTCAGACAGCAGTAGCTCTGATACGGCAGATAATCTTTCCGGCTTCCTGCGCTCTGCCGCTATTGATAGCATGCTCGGCATTAATGGGCTGGCGGTCGGTGCGGCGGGTACACGCAGTGATGGCGGCATTTTTGGTGTTATTCTGAATGCACTATCCGGTGATGTGAAAAGTAATATCCTCTCCACACCGTCAATTATGACCTTGGATAACGAACCAGCCAAATTCATTGTCGGTCAGGAAATACCTATCACCACAGGCGAGGCGCTTGGATCGTCCAATGCCAACCCGTTCCGTACGATTGACCGCAAAAATGTTGGTGTACAGTTGGAGGTTGTTCCTCAAATTAATGAAGGGGATGAAATTCGTCTTAAAATAAGGCAAGAAGTATCCTCTGTCTCTGGCCCGATTACAGCGAACTCTTCTGAGTTGATTACCAATAAAAGAGAAATGGAAACCACGGTTAGGGTCGGTGATGGAGAAATCATTGTACTCGGTGGATTAATCCAGCAGGATGAGAGCATATCCGTTGATAAAATACCCTTGCTCGGCAGTATTCCTGTTCTTGGAAAAGCTTTTAGTTCAGAGCAAAAATCAAAATCCAAAACTAACCTGATGGTGTTTCTGCGCCCTACAATTGTCAGGACGACCGAAGATGCCCGTGCGGTGACAGAACTTAAATATGGCTATATTTCTGACAGCCAGAAAAAAGCTAAAACTAAGCTCTCACTGGATGACATGATGCAAGATGTCATGGGCGTTCCGTCGGAACGGGAGTAACCCTCCACATGGTGCAATTAACCCGCAATTCCCCAAATAAAGAAGCTCAAGGTTTTTCTGATATGTTGCCTTATGCTTTCGCGCGGGATTACGGGTTGGCGCTATCACCAGAAAAAAAAGGTCTGTGTCTGAACCTGTCGCAAGCTGCTGACCGAGCCATGATTGCCGAAGTGTTTCGGGTATGTCGCGACGTTAGTATGGTTAAGACGCTTTCTGATGAAGATTTTGAAAGTTTGCTTTCAACTATGTATGCCAGCCGAGGAATCGACGCTGAGGCTGATAGTTTATCTGAAACCAATGGCGATGACCTCGACAGTGTTTTGCAGGGTGTTGAGCAATCTGCTGATTTACTTGCAGGGGATGATGATGCGCCGGTTATCCGGCTTCTTAACAGCTTATTCAGCGAAGCGGTTCGCGCCGGGGCGTCGGATATTCATCTTGAACCCTTTGAAGATAAAGTCGCCGTCCGATTACGGGTAGATGGGCTTTTGGCAGAAATCGCAGCTTTATCAGCTAAGCTAGCGCCCTATCTGGTGTCGCGCGTAAAGGTGATGGCCCGGCTTGATATTGCCGAAAAACGCCTGCCGCAAGACGGGCGTTTGTCTCTGACACTTGGCGGTAAAAGCTATGACGTAAGGGTTTCCACATTACCAATCCGATATGGTGAGCGCGTGGTCATGCGTCTGCTTGACAAGGATCAGGCATTTTTAAGCCTTGGCGATCTCGGTATGGTAGAGACGATACGCTCACGTTTTGAGAGCGCCTTATCTGAACCAAACGGTATTTTGTTGGTAACGGGCCCGACAGGTGCAGGCAAAACCACAACGCTCTATGCTGCTTTGGGACTTTTGAACGATCAATCACGCAACATTATGACCGTTGAAGACCCGATTGAATATGCCCTGAAAGGGGTTAGTCAGACACAGGTAAACAACAAAGTCGGTATGACCTTCTCAAGTGGTTTGCGGTCTATTCTTCGTCAGGACCCGGATGTGGTGATGGTCGGGGAAATACGGGATGCCGAAACTGCCGAGATTGCCGTTCAAGCCAGTTTGACGGGGCATTTGGTTTTGTCGACTGTCCATACAAACAGCGCAGCTGCGGCCATTACACGATTGGTAGATATGGGTGTAGAGCCGTTTTTATTGGCGTCTTCCGTCAAAGCCGTGCTGGCTCAACGATTGGTACGGCAACTCTGTGCATCGTGTAAGCAACCTTATCAGGCTTCTAAAGATACAGCGGCAAAGTTGGGCCTAAAAAGCCAACAGCTTGAATTATATCAACCGACCGGCTGTTCCGAGTGTCAGAATACAGGTTATCGCGGCCGGATTGGAATATATGAGCTTATTATGGTGAATGACGATATCCGTCGCATGATTCAGGATGGCGCCGGAGAATTGGATATTGAGGCGCGCGCCATTGCAGATGGTTTGCCGGTTCTTGCAGATAGTGGGCGCGATTTGGTCCTATCGGGTGACACCACGCTGGAGGAAGTCCTCCGTGTTTCTCGGCTCAAGGAGCCGGAATAATGCCTGCCTATCAATATGAGGCGCTGGATGCGCAGGGGAAAAAGAAAAAAGGCGTTATCGCTGCGGATAGTTTGCGTGATGCAAAAAAACGTCTGCAATCGAAAACATTATTTCCAGTCAGCTTAACAGAGGGTGGTCGAACTAAAGCGTCAGATGCTTCGGTGACGACATCAACTATTTCGCGCCTATCCTTACTGCCGTCACTGCGTGCCCTCTTAACGCGTCGTGAAAAAATATCATCGCGCGATCTGGCCATGGTGACACGCCAAATGGCAACGATGATTGGGGCAGGTTTACCCGTAGATGAAACCTTGCAGGCTATTGCCGCGCAAAGTGAGAAACCGTTAATACGTGATGTATTAACCAATATTCGCAGTCGTGTTGTCGAAGGTGAGAAACTCTCGGAAGCTATGAAAGTGGAAGCCGCATCCTTTGATGATTTATATCGCGCGATGATTGCCGCCGGTGAAGCGTCCGGCGATTTAGGCGGGATTTTGGCGCGGATTTCTGAATATTGCGACAAATCTGAAGATGTGAAAAGCAAGGTCCAGGCGGCTCTGGTTTATCCGGCGGCTCTGAGTGTTATCGCCAGTGGTGTTCTTGTCCTTTTAATGACATTTGTCGTGCCTAAGATTGCCGTGCAATTCGAGTCCTTCAATGCGGAACTTCCGGCTTTGACACGCTTTGTTATCGGTTTGTCAGATATTCTGACGCGCTTTGGCCCAGCTTTTTTGTTGATTTTCATCGCGGCAGCTATCGGTTATTCAGCTGCCTTGCGCCGCCAGCCGTTACGCCTCAAGGTGCATGGCTTCTGGCTTCGCCTCCCTCTGGTCGGTAGATTATTGCGTGTGGTTGCGAGCGCGCGACTTGCCCGCACATTAGGGACGCTGGTGGAGGGTGGAAGTCCTGTTCCGGAAGCAATATTGGCGGCTCGTGAAACTCAGTCCAACCAAGTGGTGCGCGACGCTGTTGATGGGATTTATAAAGATGTCCGTGAAGGCGGCGCTCTTGCCTCTGCATTCCGTAAAAGCGGTATTTTTGCTCCTTTGCTGGTTTATATGGTGGCCATGGGCGAAAAAAGCGGTTCACTACCTCATATGCTGACAAAAACAGCCGACTATCTCGAAAGCGAATTTGACGGGGTAACGCGCACCCTGATGAACCTTCTTGAACCAGCTATTGTCGTGATTATGGGCCTTATGGTCGGCGTGATTGTCATGTCTATTATGTTGCCGATTATGCGTCTTAACAGTCTTGTTTTATCCTAGGGAAAGAAAAAATGACCATAAATAGCCATACGCAACCGACACTGAAAAGGCCCAAGGCCAATGGTTTTTCCTTTATTGAACTCATGGTTGCTGTTGTGATTATGGGGCTTTTGACTTCCGTTGTGGTGTTGAATGTGCTGCCGAGCCAAAACCGCGCCATGGTTGAAAAAGCCCGCAGTGATGTGGCTCTGATATCGCAGGCGATTGAAATGTATCGAATGGAGACCTTGCGATATCCGGCTATGGAAGATGGTTTGGATGCGCTGACCCGTGCTCCAGCAGGTGACACATTTCGTCAGGAGGGGTTTGTCAAATCTCTTCCTAAAGATCCTTGGAATAATCCCTATCAATATCTTGTACCCGGAGAATTCGGATCTTATGACGTCTTCTCTCTTGGTGCCGACGGACGACTGGGCGGTAGCGGATTGGACGCAGATATCGGCAACTGGCTGGACGAGTAATTATGATGACCGGCACCCCGACATCCGCGCAGGGCTTTTCTCTGCTCGAATTGCTGGTCGCTGTGTCCATTTTGGCTCTTGCGGCCATCCCGATACTTGTTAATCAAAGTCAAAGCGTGCGTATGGCGTCACATGTGCAGGAAAAAGTCTTGGCACATACCGTAGCAGAAAACACGGTGGCCTTACTTTCGGTTAAGGCCAACGTCAGCACGGGGATTTTGTCGGGCGAACAGCGGCAGGGAGGGGCGGTATTTTTATGGCAGGCAGATATTTCCCGAACCACAGATGGCGGCCCTCTCATGATGTCGGTCTCGGTGTCAAGACCTGAAAGCGCAATAAAGCTGGCGCATTTAACTGGCTTTAGAGAGGCAGGGCAATAATGTCAGAAAAAGGCTTCAGTCTCGTTGAAACGCTTTTGGCTATGTTTCTGTTATCCCTTGTGTCGATGACGGCCCTGGTCATGCTCAACGGTTATTTTCGTGGATCAGCGGCGATTGGGTCGGCAAGCACGCGACTTTCAGAAATGATGTCAGCGCGTGAGCAACTTGCTGATGATTTGCTGCATGCTGTAATACGCCCTTCCGGTGCGGCAGATATGCCGGTTATATTTTACGGTGATATGCGCGCCTCGTGTTTTTTGCGCCTGACCCGACGCGCCGGGCCGGTAGCGATTTATGATTCACGCGGAACAGATATCGAGTCCGTTCGCTATTGTTTAGAGGATGGCACCTTGATGCGTCAGGCTTATGACCGCCCTGATGCGGTGCGCGATACGCCCCAGCGCCGCTACAAACTTATAGATAATATAGAGACAGTGGAAATCAGGTTTCTTGTCAATAATGCTTGGGTGCGCGAATGGAGAATTGCCACGCCCAGTGCTTATGCGCAAACGGATGTAAGTGCGTTTAACCCTAAAGGAGTGAGCGGCTTAAGTGCAGATGATTTGCCCAGTCTCGTGGAAGTGAGGTGGACGGTGACAGATGATGGCGTGTCGCGGGACTATGTGCATTATTTTCGAACCGGCCGGAATCGCGGCAGCAGTTCTGGCGGCGTATGATGGCAGTCAGAGATAAACAATTTTTTGTTGGTTCAGAGACATTGCAGCATAGCAGGCAAACGGGTGCGGCTCTGATTATTGTATTGGGTCTGGTGTCTGTCATGAGTGTGACAGCAGTTGTGGCCTTTGATATGTTTGGCATGTTTGTTCGTAAAACCACCAATAGTCAAATCATGTCGCAAGCGCGTGAATATGCGCTGGCGGGAGAAATCCTCGGTGCAAAGCGTGCCGGTGCCGTCATCAAAGCAAATGAATTATTTGGCGTTAGTGATGCCATTAATGACACCGATAACGGGTTGAAAGTTGACATGCCGATTGATGGCGGACGCATAAAAGGTGCGTTAAAGGAAAATACAAATTGCTTTAATCTGTCGACATTGGTGAGTAAATTGCCGAATGGGTCATATGTGGCCAATGTGATGGCCATGCAGCAATTTTCAAACCTGTTACAAGCCATGGGTATTGGCAAAACAGAGGCGGCATCTTTGACGGCTGCGCTGACGGACTGGCAGGATAGTGACACACGGCCGCTTCCTATGGGAGCTGAAAGTGCTGCCTATAATCGTCTTGACCCGCCTTATCGGACATCCGACAGTCGATTGGTCAGTATCAAGGACTTGCGTTTAATTCGGGATTTCTCGGTTGATCTTATCGACGCGCTGACCCCCTTGGTTTGTATTGACCCGCTGGATACGCAAACCGTGCTTAATATTAATACGCTTCAGCCACATCACTCAGTGCTGGTTAAAGCATTGCTCGGCGATGCGGTTACAATACAACAGGCGTCGCAATTAATAGCGTTACGCCCCCGGGGTGGCTATGACCATAATCGTCGGTTCTGGCAAATGAAAATATTTGAGGGTAAGGCGATACCTGAGGCAGTGCGTGGGCAATTTATCACCACGCCGAGACGTTTTCTTCTTACTGTAGATGTACGACTGAACACGGCGCGTACCCGATTGAATTCAGCGCTACACTTTAATCCCGATGGCTCATATATTATTATCTCTCGCTATTTCGGTGCATAAGCACTCAGGCACTCAGGAAAAAAATTTATGGCGCGCGCACAAATCGAATTTATAAAAATAGCTGAAAACCTGAGTGGTAATCTGGGCGGTAATGCCGTGGCGGTCATAGCTGGTGATACGGTGAGCTGTTTCCGTGTGACCTTGCCTGCATTGTCTGCAGCAAAATTGCGTAAGACGCTCCCCTATTTGGTCTCTGACCTCATGGTTACAGATATTGAGGATATGCATCTTTGTTTGGTCGAGACGGAAACACCAAATGATTATCTCTTGCTGGCTTGTGCCGAAACTATCATGCGTGAGATGCAGGATGCGGCACTGGCGAAAGAGTTATCCCTGAAGGCTGCATGGCCTGACTATATGCTGATTGCTCCACCTGATGTGGGGGTTACTATCCTGCACGAAGATGGCGATATCTTATGCCGCCGTGCAGACGGAACGGGCTTCCGCATGCCGGAGAAACTCGCCGAAGCTGCTTTGTCGGATGTGACAAAGGATGACCGCAGGAATGGCACGCGCGGTTCGCCGCCAGAAGAAGGGCAGGGCATTGCGACTGGTATCTATGGCGCTCAATTTCCATTTATGAGTTATCTGCCTGTTCTCAAACGGCCTGCGATTTTGGCGGCAACAGTCTTGTTAATTTGGGTCATTGGTTCATTTGCACAAATTGGTCAACATCAGGCCGCACGCGCCGATTATGAAGATGCTTCGATACAGTTGTTCAAGCAGGCCTTCCCTGATGTAACCCGTGTGGTGAATGTCGAAGCTCAACTTATGAATAAAATGATGTCATCCAATGCTCTACCGGCACGAAATTTTTTGTTTCTCACCGACACGCTTTTTCAAGCGTTTGAAGATGTTGAAAATATAGGAATAGACAGGTTGAATTTTGATCGGACGGATATACGCCCCCTACAGGTGACGCTTCGGGCGCAAAATTTTTCAGCACTGGAACGCGCCAGACAAAAACTTGTCGATGCAGGTTTTGCTGTCAGTGAAGGAAAAAGCAGCCAAGTCGAGAATGGCGTGACCGGAGATTTCTCTCTGTCCCGTACACTAGGGATTGGCCAATGATGGAAACGCTAAAAATTATGTTGGGGCGTATGAAGGCAAATTTTGTTGGTTTCTGGCAATCTGTGACCTTGCGCGAGCAAATCGCTTTTTTAGTTGCGGGCACAGCTATTGCTCTCTTCTTGCTTTATGTTGGTTTGATAAGACCGCTGGATATGAGCCTAGAAAAAAGTCGTATATCGCTTGCAACTGAAAAAGTCCGTTTTGATCGCATTACCGGGCTTCTCTCGCGTGCCGGAAATCAATCCGAGGTCGTTTCACATGGCGATAAGCCGTTAAGGGCAGCGCTTACGGAAACAGCCAAACGCGTCAATATCGGATTGAGTATGATTCAGCCCGGTGATGATGGCAGTGTGACCGTGCGTATCAATAAGACCAGTAGTGCCTCGCTTATGCGATGGCTATCAGCGCTTCAATCTGAGCAAGGACTACAAGCAGATGAGGTTTTGATTCAGAAAAATATGAATGAAAAAAGTCTGAATGTGCGCGCTGTTTTTGGCCGAAAATAAGACAATAGGAGCCAGCTAGATGAAAGATATAATGCGGCGTGCTTCGGCTTATTTAAAGAATCTTTCGGTAATAAGAGCGCGCATTGAACCTCTTATGCGTCGTATGTCCGCAATGAGCTTGAGCGCTGCTGGCCTAGCTAAACTATTTGGTGTTGTTTTTCTGGTAAGCTTGATAATCCAATTACCGGCGTCGCTTGGGATGCGCATGCTTCAACCACAAGGTCTTTATGCGCAGAGCATATCCGGCAGTTTTTGGGACATTCGGCTTGAAAAATTTGTCTATGCGGGTCGACAATGGTCATCAGGACGTTTCGAGCTGGCAGCTTTGCCTTTATTAATTGGTCGCCTTGGCGGCGATTTTTCGCTGTCAGGGGCGGGCGGTGTTTTCAATGGGTCGATAAAACATGCTGGGTCGGACAGGGTTGCTTTTCATCGTCTGGATGGAAAATTCAGCTCATATTTTCAGTCTACTGAAATCAATGCCAAAACTATTCAAATGCCGGTCACTGTTACCATTGAAGGACATAAATTGAATTTGGACAAAACTGGCACATGTTACGACGGGTCGGCGATGCTCACCCTATCAACAGACAATGCAATTATCGGTAGTTTGCTGCCCGCCAGCCTGTTATGGAGCGGAAAAGCCACGTGTGCAGATGGGGTGATGCGTTTTGACCTGACTGCTGATTTAGCGCCTGGCGCTTATCAGACGACAAAGATTGACAATATTCGTATAGCTGGCACGTTGGAAGCGATGCGCTTAAAGGCAGACATTATCGTTCGCTTGCCCGCGTCAAGCTATAACGATGATGCCATTTTGAATGTTTTGCGTTTCTCCGGTTTTGAAGCGCGCCCTGACGGATGGGCGTTACCGTTAGAGGGAGGGTTTTAAGTTGAACGGATTATCAAAGTCCTTAACGGTGCTGGTGTTGCTTTGTTTGGCAAATTTTATGACGGGTTGTGCCAATTTACTTGTCCCCGTCGTTATTGCCACGACACCAATGGTTCTCCCTCCGCCAGATAATCGTGACAGCCAAAATACATCAACCGGCAAATCGGATATTGAAACAGTAACGACGATTCCCGATGGCAAGCTTGTGTTCGGGAGTCTGCCGCCGCAACCGCTTCCGGAAGGCCAGTGTGGGCTATTTCTGTGGGGCGCGGGGGAAGGTCGCCCATTATATTTTTTCCAAAATACCGCCGAGGCGCGGGCTATCATTCCGGTTAACGGAAAAAATATCATTATCCAGCGCAGCGCTGCCGACAGACAAATTGTCGAGGGGTTTTTTGCCCGCCAGAACTTCACAGTCGATGACATTAAAATCTCGGTTATTTTGCAACCTGATCAGGGACGAAATGTGCTGAAAGGTGTTGTCATTCCGACGGGTATTATAAATATTACTGAAAATTCAGGTCGTCAGTCGGTCTTGTCTGTCGTTGGGCTGTTTAGCTGTAAGCTTTAACTTTCTAGAAGCCTTGTTGGAATGGTCTGCAAATATGGCGAACAAAAGGTAATTTAATATGAATGATTTATCTCTCTTTTCACTAGACGGCTCTGTCGCACTCGTGACCGGCGCATCTAGTGGCATCGGTCATGAAGTTGCCATTGGGCTGGCACAGGCGGGGGCGAAGGTTGTTGCCGCAGCCCGCAGAGAAGACAGACTTGTCAGTCTGGTGGAAAGAATCGAACAGCAAGGGGGCGAAGCTCTTGCAGTTGCCCTTGATGTTACCCAACGCGACTCGATCACAAACGCCTTTGACAAGGCGGAAGAAAAATTTGGTCAGCCTGTGAATGTCGTCGTGAACAATGCGGGTGTCGGGATGGCAAAATCTATTCTCAATGTCGAACAAGAAGATATCGACCATGTCATGAATACAAATTTTACAGGTGCTTTTTATGTTGCTCAGGAAGGTGCGCGCCGCCTGGTTGCAGCGCAAGCTGCTGGAAGCATAATTAATATTGCGTCAATTTTGGGTATGGGCGGTAAGAAAGCGCATACAATTTATTGCGCGTCAAAAGCGGCTGTTGTGAATATGACCCGCTCTATGGCGCTGGATTTACAAAGTAAAAACATTCGTGTGAACGCGATTGCGCCGGGCTGGTTTGATACTGAAATCACCCATGACTATTTCCAGACCGAAGATGGGCAGAATTTTCTTCAACAAACACCTGCGGGTCGGCCGGGTGAGGTACAAGACCTTATCGGCCCGATTATCATGCTTGCGTCTGATGCGGGGGCATTTGTCAATGGCGTGACCTTGCCCGTGGATGGCGCTCACACGGCAACATGGATTTAATGATTAAAACAAAGCGCGTAAAACAGGAGACTTACTCATGCTGAAATTACATTTTGCACCCAACTCGCGTGCCGGTCGAATTGTCTGGCTGCTTGAAGAGCTTGGTTTGC
>QOQK01000047.1 GCA_003331985.1 PS1 clade bacterium
GCAACATCACCATGGTTCTTGGCTGCCGCCCGGATCATCGCCGGTCCACCAATATCAATATTCTCGATGCACTTATCAAAATCACCACCCGCCGCGAGGGTTTTCTCGAACGGATAAAGGTTCACCACCAGCATATCAATGGGCTGGATGTTGTGTTCTGCCATAGCGGCTTGATGTGTTTCATTCTCGCGTATAGCGAGCAGTCCACCATGAACACCAGGATGGAGCGTCTTGACACGGCCGTCCATCATATCTGGATAGCCGGTTAATTCTGACACATCACGAACGGTAAGCCCTGCTTTTGATAGTGTTTCTGCCGTGCCGCCGGTCGAAACCAGTTCTATGTTTTTTCCTGCCAATGCTGTTGCGAAGGTGACAATGCCATCTTTGTCGGAAACCGAAATCAAGGCTCTTGAAACCGGACGTAGAGAATTAACCAAACCTATATCTCCTTCTGAATGACATTATATTTTCAAAAACTGAGCTTATAACAGGCTCAAAAGTAAACGGGCAATATAGAGTCGATATGCCGGGATTCGACAGGCCGAGCAAGATGAGTCCGCCTCACTTTTGTTCAATGTCGTGGGCAACTTTTAGACCCCAATTAATAAAAGCGCCATTGCTATCGGGCATACCTGTCAGCACGATTTGATTGCTACGAACCGGATAACCATGTGCCCCCATATAGACACTTTCCATGACTTGCATATTTTCTAGATGAGCCCCGCTACACAAAAAAATCCAGCCTGGTCCTTTTTTATAGGCCAGCAAGACGGATTTCCCGTCGGAGGACGCGGAGACATTAATATCGGGGTGAAGGTGAAATCGAATGACAAACTTGGATGGTGTTTGTGTTTTGCCGGATGGAAGAAGCGAATCCTCTCCCCGAAAGTCGTAACCATCCGTCATCAAATAGATGCGCCGATGATGGGAATAGCCATTTAACTTCGCAAACAGATTATGTGAGGCTTCCAACCAAGTTCCGCCCGGATCTTCAATACGTCTGGCAACACATTTTAAATTTGGTGCGGATAATCTCGTGCCAAGCATTTTCTTGGAGAACTCACTTTTTAAAAAAAAGTTTGATGACAAACTCGGGAAGCTCAGTGTGTTATGCGCGGCAGGCGTGCGGGATGCCTCGCGCCACTCGTTACCATTAACGAGATTAGGCCCACAATTAACAAAAATGCGTTGAGCATTATGCGTAAACTCAAATGCCAATGGCGCGACATGTGCTTGTTGGCTGTAGCTCGCCGGTGGGGTCTTGCCGACATCCATCATAATATGGCTCTGACCTGAAGTGAGTTTCTGATAGCCGCTAGAAGTCGCGTATTGAAAGCCTTTAGACTTTTTTTGCTTCAGCTTTTTGGCAGCATCTATTAAGGATTTTTCGCCTTGCGTACTGCCGTTAAAGACACAGAACTGACCGTCAGGGTAGCAATAAAAATCAATCGCTGAGGAAATGAGGTTACAACTCGTATTGATATCTTGCGGGACTTGAATCTGCCTCTGTTGCATGGCATGACGAATGGCGGTGAGATCCATCAGGATTTGCGCGAGGAGCTTCGGCTCGCGGCTGATATGGCCACCATCTTGTAATATTTGTTTTTTTAATTCACGACATAAAATTCTGATGCCAGTCTGAAGTCTCCCACCTCCGCCTGTTATTGCGAAAGCGGAATAGGTTAGGCCGCAAGCGGAAACGATGCGCATATAACCGGGCAGTGTGCTTTCGACCATATGTTCGAGATAGCGCGCCTGTGTCCCCATAGATGCCAGAACCTTCGCGCGGTCTATAGTCGTCATAAGCGGCATCAAAAAAGGTAGAGCCTGACTCCAGACCATCAATCTGCGGGCAACAATTTCTGAGCGCCAAGCCAGTCGATTGCTCAATGTGGTGTAGGTAATCCAGTCCAGAATTGCTTGCACGGCGATTGTGTTCGTTTTGGGCGTGTTGAGCGCAATAATATGCTGCAACCAGTCAAAGCTCTGTAGAGACATCGCCCATTCTTCATTGGGTGGGCGCAGATAAAACGGGTTATTACCAGGCGCGTGAACTATCGCCCCTGGCAAAGAATAGTCACCATTAAGCCAAGCTTCTCCTCTTGCAGGATTGCCGGGGCTTAATGATGCAGGGTAGGAAATGCCGGGCTCAGAATAAGGACCATCCAGTAAAGGCCTGTTGGGCAAATATATGAGAAGCCAGCGTTTAAGCTTCCAGAAAACCCTGAGGATAAAGGCGGCTATCAAATCAGTATAATGCATTAAGCAAAACCGCTTATTGTTCTAGCCGGAGGGCCTTAGAGCCTTGATGTTGTCAGCATAGGCCTGTCTTCCATTTTGGAATACGGCAGTTCCTGCAACAAGCACATCGGCTCCGGCGGCAATAATTTCCTCGGCATTTTCTGAATTAACTCCACCGTCAACTTCCAGTTCTATCTGTCGTCCGGTAGAGGTGATGAGGTCGCGGATGCGACGAATTTTATCTAATTGAGTTTTTATAAATTTCTGTCCGCCAAAACCTGGATTGACTGACATAACAAGGATGAGGTCAATGTCATCAATCAACTCTTCGAGCGCGGCAATCGGTGTTGCCGGGTTCAAAGATATACCGGCCTTGCATCCAGCGGCTTTAATAGCTTGGACTGTTCGATGTGGATGCGGCCCAGCTTCAGGATGGAATGTAATGATATCTGCTCCCGCTTCAGTAAATAAGTCGATAAAGGAATCCACCGGAGATATCATAAGATGGACATCAAGGGGTTTGTTAGCATGCGGTTTTATTGCTTTTACAACGCCCGGTCCGATGGTCAAATTTGGGACAAAATGCCCATCCATGACATCTACATGAACATAATCACAACCGGCTTCACATATTGCAGTTACCTCATCCCCAAGACAGGCAAAATCCGCCGCAAGAATGGAAGGTGAAATTTTTACTCTGCTGTTGGGACTCATGGGTTCCCCTAATTATTGGTGAATTATGTAATGATTAAAGCACTTTAATGCTTCTAGCAAGCAAGTGATGAAGGGTTATACAGTGTTTTATTACGGGGCTAGTCTAGGAGCCTAGTCTAGGCGCTTGACTACCTAACCCATCAAGGAGAGGTTTGAGGCGAGAAGCATAGGCCTCCCAGTCGCGTGAGCTGTTTTGATACATTTTCTTGCGTACCTGAATTTGACTTGCCGTTCTGACATTGCGGGGAGTCTTATGGAAGTCGATACAGGCAGATTCAAAGTCAAGATTGCAAAAAGTCCAATAAGTTTTGTGTTTCATTTTTCTGATCTTTTGTCAGCTTCTCATAGTCCAGCTCGTAAATGGCATCACCAAATTTTTCCCGCTAGAAATCCATCAAATCCAGATAGGCCCTATAATGATGGGCCAGGTTTTCGAGAGAATAGCTATAATCCATCCCGCGAGACTTGAACTGATTTTTGAAACTAGACCAGCAGACTGCCATCGGGTCTCTATTAATATGGATAATTTTTGCCTCGGGAAAGGCCGCATGTATAAACCCGAGACGTAAAAAATTATGGGGCATTTTATCTGTGATAATGCTCTCAAAACATTCAATTTCTGAAATATTATCAAGATAAGTCTGCCCAATTAACCCGAAACCCGTTTCAGTAAGTTTCACATCAGGTTGGAGTGAGAAATGATATAAAAGTTCGCCTGTTGCCTCACCCATTGCGCTGAGTTCCCCCCCCCCAAACACTTTGGAATGACTGGTGAGAATTTGTTCGACAAGACTTGTTCCGGAGCGCGGCATGCCAACAATAAAAATCATTTTCTTATCGTCTCTTTTGGTTTTTGGGCGCGTTAATATCACCTTTTTTTATGCTTCTTGGCGGTTGCATGAAGCCGGTCGATTGAAATTTGAGACATTTACTTTTTTTATTAATCTTTATTATTTGGTTTGGTTTTTTAAGAGTTAACCCAAATTATAAAATCTGGTTTGAAATGCAAGATACTTATTTTGTTAAGGTTTAATTTTTCTTAAGACACCTGCAAAAAACCCGTCCATGCCGCCCATGTAATGCCAATCTGCCGGCGTGGTGCGTAAATAGCCAAACTCATTTCCTTGGTTCAGATGACCGCATAAATCTTCAGGCAATCCGGTTGGAGTGCAGGCTTCATAATTTGGATGATGTTCCAAAAAATCATTCAGTTGGGCCTCGCCCTCACGCGGGTCAAGTGAGCAGGTCACATAGGCCAGAACCCCCCCGACTCTGACCCATTGGTCAGCACGACCAAGCATATCCTTTTGGATTTCTGTCAGTTTAAGAACGTCTTTCTCTCTCCGGTGGAGAGGCAGATCAGGATGTCGGCGGATAGTTCCCGTTGCTGAACAAGGCGCATCCAACAAAACGGCGTCGAATGTCTTCCCCCTAAGTGAGGGTGTAGAGCTTTCAGGTATATCTGCCATTATATCTGCTTGAATAATGTCTGCTTGCAACTTGGTACGTGACAGATTGGCTCTAAGCCTACCCAGCCTGGAGGCTGAAATGTCGAGTGCTGTCAGTTGATGTCCCATAGATGCGAGTTGCATGGTTTTGCCACCGGGCGCGGCGCAAAGGTCGAGAATGTGTGTGTCCGTTTGTTGATTGTCTGCAAGGAGCTTGTCAAGCCAGATACCCGGTAGGGTGGCAGCGAAATCTTGTACCCACCAATCACCTGCATCAAACCCCGGCAAGGTTTCTAAATCAACACTATCATTAAGCCTTAAGACAGTGGGAGATAATTGCTGTGAGTTTATGTCGGAAGTTTCTGCTTGGGTGAGTGTGTCCATAAATTGGGTAACAGCTTCAGCAGATTTAAAACATAAATCCAATGGTGGCTTATGGCAGTGCATATCAGCGATGCGTTCAGCTTTTTCTGCGCCATAATTTTCTTGCCATTGTAAGGCCATCCATTCCGGAAAATTAGATAGAGGGTCGTAGTTCAGCCCATGGCTATTATCTTTGGCGTTCTTGGTGCTGTCAGCACTGTCGCTATTTTTCTTTTCAGTGACGAGTTTTCGCAAAACGGCATTCATAAGCCCGCGATAGGGGGCTTCGCCCCGCCCACAGGCATTAACGGTTTCAGCCACGGCGGCATGGTCGGGAATATCCATCAATAAAATTTGTACGGCCCCAATATTCAGCAAGGCGCGCGCCAGATGGGGGCGTCCGGGAATGTTGCGTTTAATATATTTTGCCAAGATGGCGGTAATGTCGCCGCGTCGCCGTAAGGCAAACATGACCATAGCTTTGGCGAGTCGACGGTCGGGTGGGGATAAATCTGACAGTCGGTCAACGGCTTCATCCATAGTTTTCCCACGTTCAATTGCCGCCAGCATAGCTGCGGCGGCGCGACGGCAATTCGGTTTTTTTGTCATTCTCTCACCAATCTCCTTGGCATATTGCCCTTATGATACCATATATGCTTTATGACAACCGAAACTGAAAATTCGAAAACGCGCCGCCGTGATGCATCAAAGCGTGCCCTCGAGGAAGCCGCACGCCGTCGGCAGGATGATATCCAAGCACAACTCCCACCGGAAAAAGGTGGACAGGAAGGTCCCGAGCCCACACGTTATGGGGATTGGGAGAAAAAAGGCATTGTCACGGACTTTTAAGTCCAAGATTCTTAATCTGGTTCATGCCTATTTGTTTTGGCGATTTTCGATTAAATCTTCCACCACGCTCGGATCTGCGAGTGTTGATGTATCACCAAGATTAGAAAAATCATCTTCCGCAATTTTTCTTAAAATCCGCCTCATGATTTTGCCCGACCGCGTTTTCGGTAAGCCTGGAGAAAATTGAAGCAGGTCAGGCGCAGCAACCGGCCCGATTTCCTTGCGCACCCATTGCACAAGAGTTTTTTTCAAATCATCATCTCCGCCGAGACCGGCATTGAGCGTGATGTAGCAATATATGCCTTGGCCTTTAATGTCATGCGGATACCCGACGACCGCTGCCTCAGCAACATCCGGGTGCGCTACCAATGCGCTTTCAATTTCTGCCGTTCCGAGCCTATGGCCGGATACATTCAGCACATCATCCACGCGGCCTGTAATCCAGTAATAGCCATCCTCGTCGCGGCGGCAACCATCTCCGGTAAAATATGTGCCAGGATATTGCACGAAATATGTGTCGATGAAGCGTTGATGATCGCCGTAAACGGTACGCATTTGTCCTGGCCAGCTATCTTCAAGGCATAGGTTACCTGATGTTGCGCCCTCTAAAACCTTGCCGTCGGTATCCATTAGGACAGGTTTAATGCCAAAAAATGGTCGCGTAGCTGAACCCGGTTTCAGTGCTGTCGCGCCCGGAAGTGGGGTAATTAATGCGCCCCCGGTTTCGGTCTGCCACCATGTATCTACAATCGGGCATTGCCCATCACCAACGACATTATAATACCAAAGCCACGCTTCAGGGTTAATCGGCTCCCCGACTGACCCTAAGAGCCTAATACTCTTTCGACTAGCTGATTTAACAGGGGCATCACCCTCACGCATCAAGGCCCGTAAAGCAGTTGGCGCGGTGTAGAAAATATTAACCTGATGCTTGTCACAAGCCTGCCAGAAACGGGAACTGTCAGGGTAATTTGGAACACCCTCAAACATGATTGTTGTGGCTCTGTTAGATAGGGGGCCGTAGACGATATAAGTATGCCCTGTTACCCAGCCGACATCCGCCGAGCACCAATAAACCTCACCGGGTTTATAATCAAAAACATATTCATGCGTCATGGAGGCGTAAACCATATATCCGCCGGTCGTGTGCAGCACCCCCTTTGGTTTGCCTGTCGAGCCGGATGTATAAAGAATAAAAAGAGGGTCTTCAGCAGACATTTCTTCAGCGGGACAATCGGATGGTACTTTTAGCTTTTCCTCGTGATACCAGACATCACGACCTTCGGTCATTGTGATATCGCCGCCCGTGCGTTGGACCACAATTACTGCCGACACATCCGGACATTTCGCCAGTGCCTCATCGGTGTTTGCTTTAAGTGGAATTTTCTTACCGCCTCTTACGCCCTCATCAGCAGTAATCACGCAAGTGCTTTCGCAATCGAGAATACGCCCGGCCAATGCCTCGGGGGAGAAGCCGCCAAAAACAACTGAATGCACTGCACCAATCCGCGCACAGGCCAGCATCGCATAAGCCGCTTCAGGTATCATGGGCATGTAAATTGTGACTCTGTCCCCTTTCTGCACGCCATTGGCTTTGAGTGTATTGGCAAATAGACAAACCTCCTCATACAATTGACGGTAAGTAATATTTGCAGATTGGTCAGGTTCATCCCCTTCCCATATGATTGCGATTTGATCGCCATGGTCGTCAAGATGGCGGTCCACACAGTTCCAGCACGCATTCAGTGTGCCGTCCTCATACCATTTGATAGACACATCTTCTTTGCTGTAATGCGTGCTCTTGATTTTTGTGTAGGGTTTAATCCAGTCTATGCGCATGCCGTGCTTATCCCAGAAACCTTCTGGGTCTGAAATGCTTTCAGCATACATGGCCTGATAGGTCTCATTGTCGATGAGTGCTTGCGCTGCCACGGCCTCCGTGACCGGAAAAATCTTCTCGTCCATTAAACCCCCCAAAATTTTTATAATGTCCTGTTAGTTCGCCCTAGAGGTAAACCCCTTTGTAAAGCCTATTTCAGCCCAGCATTAGCCATCCGTCAAGCGTCGTCGTTTTGTATTCGGTCAAACTTTTTCCCGGGCAGGGGCCGGCAATACACGTGCCATCATGGTCAAATGTTGCGGCATGTGCTGAGCATATCAGGTGCTTTTTATCTGCTGTTAAAAATCGATCCGGAAATGTTTCAAGTGGTAAGCCAACATGCGGGCATGCATTTTTAAAAACCCGAATTTCATTCCCCTGATGCCAGATAATTAAATCCAGTCGCTTGCCTTTTTTAACACTAAATTTGGTGGCGACATCATCAAGCTCAATTTCGACGCCCTTGGTTTCTCCTGCTGTCAAATCATCAAGCGCGATCAGGGGGATAGGGTCGCCGGTTATATTTGTTGAGTCTTTAGAGGGCATCAAAAAGCGTTTTGTGTTTTCCCGCTGGGATCAAGCCCTGCCATTTTGCAAACGAATTTCCATTCTGCAGCCGCAACAGGTTGGACGGAAAGACGAGAATTATTGACCAGCACCATATCGGCAAGTTTTTCCTCGGCTTTGATATCGGTCAAAGTCACGAATTTTTCAGCTGATTGGAGCGCGACAATGTCCACCATACCAAAGCGACCAGTTTCATCTGTGTGGTCAGGATAATGTTCTTTAATCACCTCGACGATTCCCATAATGCGTTTTTCATTCACAGAGTGATAAAAAAACCCCATATCTCCGAGCTTCATATTCTTCATTTGCTTATTGGCGAGGAAGTTACGAACGCCGTCCCAATGCTCGCCTTTTTTGCCGCGCGCGCATTGATTATCCCAACTCCAATTGCCCGGTTCAGATTTAAAAAGCCAGTAAGCCATAGACATCTCCTCTGTAACTGAACTGGAGTTTATCAGGCTTTTGGTAAGCTTCCAAATGAGTGACTCCAAGGATGGATTTCGACACTGTCAAAAAGGCCTGCAATCGCGTAAGGGTCGGAGGCCGCCCAGTTTTCTGCGGCTTCCCTGTCTTTGGCTTCAATAACAAGCATGCTACCAATGGGTGTTGGTGAGGCTTCGTTAGCTTCATCATCTTCAGACATAAATGGGCCGGCGAAAAAAACATTGCCAGCATTTTTTAGATAAGTTAGATGCGCTTCACGTGTAGACGCCCTTAGTCTTAGCTGGTCAGGTTTGTCCCAGCAGATAAAACAAAATTTCAATTTACCAACTCCTCGTTAAGCCGTCCCAAATAATTAAGACAGTGAACTCTATCAGAAAAGAATTGATAATTACATCTCGCTGGTAAAAGGACGTGCGAGGAGTTGCGAAATCGCCATATCTACATTTACGTGTCCGGCAACAATCTCAGCAATGGCATTGCAAATCGGCATCTCCACCTGATGCTTGGATGCCAGTTCTATCAGTGCAGACGCGCTCAAAGCACCCTCACTGACACTGCTGCGCGAGGCCATTATATCTGTAGCATTGGCATTTTGGTCGCCCTTTCCAAGAGCGACACCTAATGAATAATTTCTTGAATTGGTGCTGGTGCAAGTGAGAATTAAATCTCCTAATCCGGCGAGGCCTCCAAGAGTTTGAGGGTTGGCGCCGAGTTGCACACCCAGCCGGGTCATTTCGGCATAGCCCCTTGCTGTTAGGGCGGCGCGAGCGCTTTCCCCCATACCGCGCCCGTCAACAATGCCGCATGCAATAGCTAGAATATTTTTTACGACCCCCCCAATTTCTGCGCCAATAAGGTCATCACACATATAAAAGCGAAAATTAGGATGGCCGATGGTTGCAGAAATTTTCTCCCCCAGTGACATGTCTTGACAGGCGAGGGTGACGGCTGTCGGCAATCCTTTGGCAACATCGGCGGCAAAGCTCGGGCCGGACAGTACGGCAAGTCGGCTTTCATCAAAATAATCCGATGCGACCTCAGACATAAATTTCAGAGATTTTTGTTCAAGACCTTTTGCGCATAACACCAAAATGGCATCAGAGCTAATGTGTTGCTTAAGATTTTGCAGTATATGCGCCATGTGCTGCGCGGGTGTCACCATAAGGACGAGGTCACAGTCGGAGAGATCATCCATATCCCCCGTCGGTGTTATGTAAGAGGAGAGTTTTGTGCCGGGCAAATAGGGCTTGTTTTCATGCGCCTGACTTATAGATTGGATGACTTCGTCTTCAAACGCCCAGAGTTTGACTGGCTTTTCGTGGCGGGCAATCAGTTCAGCAAGTGCTGTTCCCCAAGCACCAGCGCCAACAACTCCTGGTTTTTTAAATTCAGAGCCTTGATCTATCATTTTACTCTCGCTTGGCAGTTTTTTGAATAATACATTTTCTGAGTCATATGCCGGTAAATAATTTATTGATTATTCATTATTTTGCACATAAAAGTATACAATGAGTGATTTGGACATGAACACCAGAACGCAGATTATTCTGGCAGCAAAAGAACGGTTTAGTCACTACGGTTATCCTAAGACCACAATGGCCGAAGTTGCCGCGGACTGCAATATGTCTCCGGGAAATCTTTACCGCTATTTCAAGGGTAAACTTGATATAGCAACAGAGATTGCCCGTGAAGAGTCAATTATGACAGTTGATCGCCTGCGTCCCCTGATTGATTGCCCTGTCCGCTCTGCCGGTGAGCGACTTGAAGAAGTCATGTTTTCTGGTCTAAGAGAAAGTTTCCATAAACTTGAGAATAAGCCGAAAGCGGTAGAACTAGCACAGATTGTATCCACGCAAAGACCCCGCTTTTTGCTTGAGAGCCTGCGCCGGGAACGCCGAGTGATAGCTATTGTGCTGGATTATGGTCGTAAAACTGGTGAATTTGTTGTCGAAGACGTCTCAAGAACTGCTGCAACTCTTCAGGCAGCAACAATGAAATATCACTATCCGCAGCTTTTTACGCACCAAACGCTTCAAGAACTAGAGGCAGAATTATCTGCAATGCTTAAGCTTTTCTTCGCAGGGTTGATTAATAGTGACTATGAA
>QOQK01000048.1 GCA_003331985.1 PS1 clade bacterium
ACCAACTTGTCTTTAAAGGGACGTCTGCACGCGGCACATTGACAACCGACACTTATTCTTTACTCGGTTTCTCCAAGGCACTGGCGCGGCTTAATCAAGCCTGCCCGCCTGTATAGCCGACGTAACCGTATGTCATCCCTTTCCCCTCAAATGCCGTCCTCACTGGTCGGGCTAGATCGCACAGCGCTTAAGCAGGTATTTGCCGATATAGGGATACCGGAAAAAGAACAAAATATGCGTGTCCGCCAAATCTGGAGTTGGCTTTATGTCCATGGCGTTCAAGACATTGATAAAATGACGACATTGTCAGGCACTCTCCGCGATCAGCTTGCCGAACGCCATACGCTTGATCGACTTAGCGTAAGCGAAAAAAAAATCTCGGAAGACGGCACGCGGAAATATTTATTTAAACTGCATGACGGGCATGAAATTGAAACCGTCTATATCCCTGAGACCGATCGCGGCACATTATGTATTTCCAGCCAGGTCGGTTGCACTTTGAACTGCACGTTTTGTCATACCGGCACGATGCGTCTGGTCAGAAATCTTGAGCCACATGAAATCGTCGGGCAGCTTGTTGCTGTGCGCGATGATTTGGAGGATTGGGAAAACAATGAGAGCAAGCGGGCTGTCAGTAATATTGTGATGATGGGCATGGGCGAGCCGCTTTATAATACCGATCATGTGATTACCGCGCTGAATGTAATGAGCGACGGGGATGGCACGGCATTGTCTAAGCGGCGTATCACACTGTCCACATCGGGCGTCGTTCCCGACATTGCGCGTGTGGGCGATGCGACAGGTGTGATGCTGGCAATTTCACTCCATGCGGTGCGCGATGATTTACGTAACGAGCTTGTTCCGCTGAACAAAAAATATCCGATTGAAGAATTGCTGGATGCCTGTCGCGCCTATCCCGGCCTGTCCAATGCCCGGCGCATCACATTTGAATATGTCATGTTGAAAGATGTGAATGACAGTGACGAAGATGCCCGCGAGCTTGTGCGGGTTCTTTCCGGCATTCCGGCAAAGATTAATCTGATCCCGTTTAACCCATGGCCCGGTTCACCTTATGAGTGTTCGAGCCGAAATCGGATTATGAAATTTGCCGATATTGTTAATCATGCGGGCTATGCTAGCCCCGTGCGGACCCCACGCGGTCGTGATATTATGGCGGCCTGCGGTCAGTTGAAATCTGCCAGTGAAAAAACATCTGCGGCAGATCGCAAGAAAGCCGAACTTGCTGCCCAACGTCTGAATCGACCCATAAGTTAGAGTAGACAGTAAAGAGGAAGTACCATGGAAGCAGATGAGATTAATGTTAAAGGGGACAAGCTCGCGCTCCGGATTTTCAAACCTTCTGACAATCGCCTGAATGGTGCGGCAGTTGTTCTGGCGCACGGATTGTCCTGCACCATGGATAGCCGTCTTTTTGCCTTTGCAGAAAAATTCGCGGAAGCGGGGCTGACTGCCATTACGTTTGATTATCGCAATTTTGGATTTAGCGGCGGGCGGCTTCGCCAATATATCAATGTCCCCATGCAGATGGAGGACTGGCATCACGTTCTGGTCTATGCGCGCAACCGCCCCGATGTCGATGCAGATCGTATTGTGCTTTGGAGTACATCCTTCGGCGGCGGGCTGGCAACTCATGTCGCGCATGATGACGGGAATATCCGTGCTGTGGTCGCGCAATGCCCGATGATGGATAATCCAAAAACCATTATGCTAGGCATGTCACAGCGCAGCCCGGCGCAGAATAACAAATTTAAACGCCTTGCCGTGACAGCAGCACTGATGAATCTCGTCGGTTTGCGGGGGCCATGCCTGCCGGTGACGGACCCTAGCCGCATGTCGATTATTCCCAGCGACGAGTCGGGAAAATTCTACGAGGTAGGCGGCCCAATGTGGCGCAATGAAGTCGCCGTTTTGAGTTTTGCTAAAGGGCAGACAGGGGTCAATAACCCGATACGGATTGCCGACGCGTTCACCACGCCTTTGCTGTTGCAAATCTGCGAACAAGACGAAACCGTTGATAATGCCGGGGCGGAGGCATTTGCCGAAAAAGCCGGCGGATCTGTAACCAAGAAATATTATGATTGTGGCCATTTTGACTTATATCTGGAACCGCTTTTCCCAAACTCTGCCGCCGATGCAACAGCTTATTTTTTGTCGCATCTCTAACAAGCAGTCGCATTCCGTTTTATGGTCTGACACAAGTCCTCAAGGATTATCCCGAGCTTAAAGAATCCAATCGGCTAACCATCAGAGACAGCCTCAAAACAATCCTGCTGAATATCTGGGATGATGGTAAAAACAAGTTGGTTTCTTTCCACGAAAGTGGTTTATAACTAAAAATTCTTGATAAATTAAAGGCAATTTTGGCGGAGCGATTATGTCAGGTTCTGATATTAAAAAAATTGTGCTGGCTTATTCCGGCGGACTGGATACTTCCATCATCCTGAAATGGTTGCAGGACACTTATGGCTGTGAAGTCGTCACCTTTACAGCTGATTTAGGGCAGGGCGAGGAGCTTGAACCGGCGCGGCAAAAAGCAGAAATGTTGGGTATTAAAGAAATCTTCATCGAGGATTTACGCGAAGAGTTTGTACGCGATTATGTATTTCCCATGTTCCGTGCCAATGCGGTTTATGAGGGCATCTATTTACTCGGCACCTCTATTGCGCGGCCACTGATTTCAAAAAGACAGGTGGAAATTGCCGCCGCTACCGGCGCAGATGCTGTCTGTCACGGAGCAACAGGCAAGGGCAATGATCAAGTCAGGTTTGAACTTTCTTATTACGCTCTCAACCCCGACATTAAAGTCGTCGCGCCATGGCGGGAATGGGATTTAAGCTCGCGGGAAAAACTTATTTCCTACGCTGAGCATAATCAAATCTCTGTTCCTAAAGATAAGCGGGGCGAAGCGCCTTTTTCAGTTGATGCAAATCTCCTGCATACCTCCAGCGAGGGTAAAGTGCTGGAAGATCCAGCACAGCCATGTCCCGATTACGTCTATCAACGCACAGTAGCGCCAGAAGACGCACCGGACACGCCGACTGAAATCACTGTTGGATTTAAAGCAGGCGATGCCGTTTCAATTAATGGGGAAGATATGTCCCCCGCAACATTACTTGAAAAACTGAATGAGCTTGGCGGCGCAAATGGAATTGGAAGGCTAGATTTAGTGGAAAACAGATTTGTCGGCATGAAATCACGCGGTGTTTATGAAACACCCGGCGGCACCATTTTGCTGGCCGCACATCGTGGCATTGAGTCGATTACTCTTGACCGGGGGGCGGCACATCTCAAGGACGAACTGATGCCGCGCTATGCTGAATTGATTTATAATGGTTTCTGGTTCTCACCAGAGCGCGAGATGTTACAAGCCGCCATTGATGCCAGCCAAACACATGTGACGGGCGAAGTAACGCTCAAACTCTATAAAGGATCTGTCAACGTTTCCGCGCGGCAGTCACCCTATTCGCTTTATTCAGAAGCTCATGTCACTTTTGAGGAAGATGCCGTTTACGACCAGAAAGACGCCGAGGGCTTTATCCGCCTCAATGCGTTACGGCTGAAACTTCTTGGTAGGCGGAATAGCTAGAGATTTATTTTCTCAATCCCGGCCTGAGCACAGGCGGCATCGAGGGTATTTTTTAACAGACACGCAATCGTCATCGGTCCGACCCCACCGGGAACAGGTGTGATATGCCCTGCAATTTCAGCAACTGCCTCAAAGTCCACATCGCCGACCAAACGCGTTTTACCTTCCCCGCGCTCCGACGCATCAATGCGGTTAATACCTACATCAATAACGCAAGCCCCCGGCTTCACCCAGTCCGCTTTTATCATTTCCGGTATGCCGACTGCGGCAACAAGAATATCTGCAGTCTTACACAAGCCTGCTAAATCACGTGTTCTTGAATGTGCCATCGTAACTGTGCAATTTTCCTGCAGGAGCAATTGCGCCACCGGCTTACCAACAATATTGGATCGCCCAACAATCACCGCGTGCAAACCTTCAAGATTACCTAATGTCTGCTTTGCAAGTATGACACTGCCTTGAGGCGTACAGGGGGTTAAGGCATCCAGCCCAGAGGCGAGGAGCCCTGCGTTAATGGGATTCAACCCATCCACATCCTTGCTTGACAAAATAGTTTCGATAATGGTTTGTTGACTGATTTGCGGCGGCACGGGGAACTGCACAAGAATACCATGTACAGCGTCGTCTTCATTCAACTCATTAACTTTTGCAAGTAAGTCAGCTTCAGACACATCTTTATCAAGACGATACTCAAAAGACGTCATGCCAGCGGCCTTGGTCGCTATACCCTTATTACGAACATAAACTTGGCTTGCAGGATCTTCCCCGACCAGAACAACAGCAAGGCCGGGGGTCAGGTTATGCGTAGCCTGTAAATCAGCGACCCCTGTACCAATACGCGCACGTAAATTTGCTGCAATCTCTTTACCATCAATCACCGCAGCTGGCATTTAAAACCCGCCAGGCGTGAAAATTTCCCACATGAAATCGCGCAAAAACATTAATCCTAGAATAATAATCACCGGTGAGAGGTCAAGCCCACCAAGTGGCGGCAAAAACTGCCTGATACGGCGAAACACAGGCTCGGTTAAACTGTTAACTGCCTGAGAAAAACTATAAACAAACTGATTGCGTATATTTATGACATTAAAAGCTAGAAGCCAGGACATCACGGCACTCGCAATAATGACATAGATATAAAGCGTGATGATCGTGTCGATGAGTTTCAACAGAGCCAGCATAGAATTCTCCGTTCGGAATGAGTTAAATTTTTCAGTGCCACCTTACTCTGGGACACCGCTTTACTTCTTAATTTACATCGCACTTATGCCGCCATCTACTTTCAATTCTGATCCCGTGACAAATTTTGACTCATCACTTGCAAGATAAAGAACTGCATAGGCAACATCGTTAACTTCACCAATACATCCAAGAGGAATCTGACGAATAAGTTTTTCTTTCAGGGCTTCTCTGTCGAGATTGGCCGTGAAGGACTCCAAAATAGGTGTATCCACAAAACTCGGATGAACTGAATTGCAGCGAATGTTATAATTCTTACGCGCGCAATGCAGGGCAACTGATTTGGTCAACATCCAAACACCCGCTTTAGCAGAATTGTAAGCTGCCATATTGTGGCCGGCAATCAGAGCGGCAATAGATGAAATATTTACAATGGAACTGGGCGCATCCTCGCGCATATAAGGCAGAGCATATTTGCAGCCGAAAAACACCGAGTCGAGGTCAACCTTATGCACCTTTTGCCAAAGCTCGAAACTTGTACCTTCAATTGTACCTCCGTCACCAATACCGGCATTATTAACCAAGATACTCATGCCGTCCATCGCTTCAGCACCAGACTCAAGCGTTGCCTGCCATTCGGACTCACTGGTCACATCATGAGAAAATGCAAAAGCCGTTCCTTCACCATGGCGTTCATTAATTGCATCGCGGGTCACTTGTGCGCTGTCCAGATTAATATCCGTAACGCAAACTTTTGAACCTTCAGATGCCAGCATTTCAGAAATAGCCCGCCCAAGACCGGAGCCTGCACCTGTCACAAAAGCTTTTTTTCCTTCAACTCGTCCCATAATACTTCTCTCTTTTAAAAACCGGAGTTCCGGCGCTTGAATACTGTTTATCAGAAATGAGCTCAGGTACGAAGCTTCTTTAAGAAAACACCTATCCGGTTTTGAGCAATATAATCCCTGATTCCGAAGGGCAAATAAAGCAAACAGAACACAAAGATGACCAATGGCACAATCGGTACAAGATGGAATGGCGGATCAGGGAAAAACGCCATAAGGTTTAGTCCTTGCGGTTTTGCCGTGAGATACCAGAAATTTGCATTCTCTCCCAAAAACAAATTTATCGGATATAAAATAAGAGCCACACAAATCGTGATCCCAATAATCTTAAGAACATCACTGGCTACCGGGCGCTCTCGCAGGGTAATAAGCGCATAGAACACACCCAGCAAAATAAGACCGTGACTGACAAAAAACGGAACATAAGCAACATGAGGGTAGAAATATGGCAGATCTGGCTGAAAAATAGCCATGGTCGCGCCACCGATACCCCAAAAATAAGCGATAATAAAATAAATCCGCTGACGCGAAACAAGATAGACCGCAATCGCAATGGAAGAGAGATCACACATATGAAACGGCAGAGCCTGTTGCCAAGGAAACCCAAATGAAGGTGTGTCGATGGTTTGCTTCATAATATGATAGGTAATGAGAACGGCAATTGAAACGCCTGCAGTGTAACGCGTCTCATATGAGCGCCCGCGCACGGCAAGCGGGATTAAAATTGCCAACCCTAATGTAATGACAATCGTCAAAACATGCACCGGGGTAAATATCTCAAAAGGTGTAAGGGCCATACAATCAACTACAAATAAACGGTGTCATTATCTTAAAAATCTAGAGACTATATTCTAGTGATAAATCTCACCTCAAAAATCAACTATAAACTCGTTAAGTCAGCAAATCTGAGAAAAACTGAAACCTTCATCAGGCGTCACATCATTCATATCGGGTTTCCAAAGTGCCTGATTGGCAAGATTAGTGTCAAAAAACTCAATAAGCTTGGTAATTTTTCCATCTCGAACAGTTGCAATATGGGCATAGACTTGATTGTAATTTTTGCCACTCAACGCAATACCGTCATTCTGGGCAATGGCAACAACCTTGTCGCCCTCTGCACACATAATCTCAACATTCTTGCAAAAAACAATATCTTTAGGATTCACACAGCCAAAAACAGTGCCAATAATATCAGCCATAAATCTCGCTTTACCGATATATCTTCCTGATAAAACCCCGCCAGCATTTGGTACGATAAGTTCAAAATTTTCATCTACCAGCTTTTCAAGGCCCGCCGCATCGCCGCCGGAAATACAGGCGTAAAATGATTTTAAAATATCCCGATTCTCCATATCTCTCCCCCAACTCCACTACATCGTAGCTCTCAACAAATATGAACTACCCAAAAACATAGGGAACAAAGTCATATTAATGCAATCAATTTATCTTTATCTATAGTTAGAATAAGCCATGCGTCACCTGCCCCGGAGTTAATCATGCAAGAGCAACACTTCAAAAAACTTGAGAATATGTATCACACTGCACCCTTTCAGGAATTAATCAAATCAAAGCTAAAAATCTCTGAGGGCGAGGCGGAATTAGAAATGGTAATTGACCCGATCCTGCATCATGCCGCAAATGCTATTCACGGGTTTGTATATTTTAAGATGATGGATGACGTTGCCATTTTTGCCGCAAATTCTATGGAAAAAGAATTCTTCCTCCTGACCTCAAGTTTTAATCTGTATTTTTTAAGGCCCGTTCAATCCGGCAAAATAAGGGGCGTGGGTAAAGTAGTCAGTAGAACCAAAAGTCAATATATCGCCGAGGCCGTTATCTATAATGATGAAAATAAACAAATCGGACGCGGTAGCGGTGCCTTTGCCGTTAGTCGAAAACCGTTCGCAGATGTGCCAGGTTACAAAATAGATTAAAACTACCAAAAAAAAGCCCCGCCATTAAGACGGGGCAAGTAAATTCCTTTAGGGAGGGTAATTATATTAACGACCACTCCCCAGATTGTTTAATCCTGAACCGGAATTTATTTATCTATGATAGTAAACGTCTCACGGCTCGTGGCGTAGATACATTCATTCACTTTTTGTTGAATTTTTTGAAATTTGGATCCTTCCTCAACAGAGCCCGCATCAAACTTGGCCTGTGCTGCTTGAAGCGCTGAATGGCTATTTGCATAATTCACCCAATAATAGCCATTGATATCCGGCGTGATGACAGGAGCCTTTATATTGCCCTGCATACCAAGGGGCTTCACGATATCGTTAAACTCCCCACTGAACGCCACCCATTCTTGAAGAGAACAATTATCTCTGATTTTGATACCCCAAACATCCAGATGCGTGGCATTGCTGATATCTATTTCAAATGGCTCGTCATGTGTCGCACGCGCATGATTGGTAATGCATTGATTAAACTTCGCCATAAGTTTATTTTCAGGACTACCAGTCGTTTGGATTTTCTTTCGCATGTCAGATACAAAATTCAAATAATCATCCAAAGTTTTTGTAGTCCCTTCCCACCAATTAATTGTCATATTTGAACTGGCAATCGGGCTTAAAATTTTAACTTTGTAGCCATGTTTCTGAACTGTCGGATTAGCCCTAAACTCATCAACAAGGCTTAAATATTTTTTCATTGAACAATCAGGTTTTATTGTAAAAGAAATATTGTCTATATGCTCGGCTTGAGAGAGGCTCGGGACAAGCAAAAGACACAAGATTGTAAAAATACGCATAGTACACTCCAATAAAATGAAAAATTAAATATTGGTCTTATTAAGCTTATGACAGAACGAGACATTGCCTTTTTCAAGTCAAAAAATAATTTATGCACAATTATTGATAATGCTGATTTTGATGGTGCCAGCGAGAAGATTTGAACATCCGGTCTATGCATTACGAATGCGTTGCTCTACCAACTGAGCTACACCGGCGCGTTAGCACAAATACCCTATGGATAAATTATTTGTTCAGCAAACAGGTTTGGTTTGTTAAATTTTCTTTACTCTTGGATATGCACTTAGCCAATAAGCGCAGTTCCCGAACTAGCAGATGACATGATCTGCCCAGGGTGCCCCCATTTAAAGGCGTCAATCTGACCTGTTTCGGGACATACAGCTTGCCACGATGCCGCTTCCCCTGTCGGGCCAACCCAACACGCATCAGGCGCCGCCGTCAGGGCACGGTCCATCCATTCACGGGCTAGCCCCGCATCCTCATTCTCACCAATCTCAAGATCAGCCATTAATCGGCATACACGCCGGGTCGGGGTTTCAGCCTCATCTCGTAATGCCACACGCGCCATGCTCCAGCGCCGCGCCTTGATTGCCGCGCTAGCAAGCGCGATACGGCTTTCTGAATGAGTACGATTTTTTGCAGTGAGTTTTTGAACTAATTTGAGATTTTGCAATGCCGACTTTCCCGGCTGCAAAGCAAGATACGCAGAAACCAAATCAGGATGTGGCGTTTTCTTCCAAAGCTGTTCAATACGTTTGACGATCTTATGAGCTGAATTACCACCATTATTTGTAGAGGCAAGCTGAGATGCCAGCAAAAGCGCCGGAATAAAATCTGGTACGAGAATAATGGCACGTTGGACAAGTTTTAAACCCTGCGCCCTTATCTCAGCGTTTTCATTTTCTGCTAATTGCAGAGCAAGTGCCTGCCCCTCGGCTACCAGCAACACAGCCCGCAATCGTTTCGCGTCAGACTTTTCAAGTCCACCACGCGCTACAAGCTGATCAACAAGCTTTAACGCCTCCTGCCAATTGCCGTCACTCGCCTCAATTTGAAAAAGACCCTGCAAGGCCCAAACAGGTTTATTTTTAACAGAAGATGCGGCGAGCGTGTGTTGGAGATGCTCACGCGCCTCGTCCTGTTTTCCTTCTGCAAGTGCCATAGAAAACAATCCACGATAACCAAGCTCTTTTGGATTATTTTGCTTGTTTGTGGGCGCAGGAAAACCAATCAATGCCTTATATTTTTTTTCAGCCAAACTATGATTGCCGTCCATTCGCGCTGCCTGCGCCGCGAGCAAAAGCGGCAGGGCATGGTCTGGCAAATTGTTCTGCGCCTCAAGCGCAGCTTTACTTGCCTCCGCGACATTACCCTCAGCCAAAGACATGAGACTGCCTGCCATTGCCGACTCACCTCGCGCCTTTTTTTGCTTTCGGCGCATATCCTTAAATCTTTCAGGCCAGTTTATAAGCCAGGCATAACCCCGCCACATAATCAGAAAGATAAAGAGAGTGACAAGTGTAACCCCTATACCCGTCGCAACACTCGTTCGTAATTCATAGCCCGGCCAGCGCAATACCAAATCACCCGGGCGATCACCAAGCCAGATGGCCACAACACCAATAATTGTAAGGAGAATAATGTTGAATAAAGGCCGCCTCACTCTACTGACTCCTTATCCTTTGCGGGGTAGTCCACTTCACTCAATACTACCAGTAGGCGGCGGCTTTCCACATAACCCTGCAAATCTTCCATCCATATTTTCAAATCAGATTGCATGTCGGCAGGTAATTGACGGCTTAGCTTCAGCGCTTCAGTAGCTTG
>QOQK01000049.1 GCA_003331985.1 PS1 clade bacterium
ACAGGCACTGTGTTGGTCGACCCGTCACATACACCACAATATTTCAAAAATATTTTGCAAGATAAAATAGTTGAAGGCAAAGATCCTTGTAATCTAAAAAAAGCCTGCAAAAATTCAGTAGAAATTGAAGGTGCTATAGCAGCGCATATTCGCGACGGGGCTGCATTATGTAAATTCTTACACTGGCTCGACATCACTGCACCGACAGGTAAGGTTTCCGAAGTTGATGCGGTTAGTTATTTGGAACAATGCCGACAAGAAACTGGGGAGCTCAAGGATTTAAGCTTTGATACGATTTCCGGTAGTGGGCCAAATGGAGCGATTGTTCATTACCGGGTCAATAATGAGAGCAACCGCATTTTACAATCTGGAGAGTTATACCTCGTCGATAGTGGTGGACAATATTTAGATGGCACAACAGATGTAACGCGAACAGTACTTATTGATGGCGCATCGCCTCCAGAAACTGCAGTTGAGGCTTTTACCCTTGTATTAAAAGGCCATATCGGGCTGGCGACTGCTCGGTTCCCGGAAAAAACAGATGGGGTTCAGCTTGATGCATTAGCGAGAGCACCTCTTTGGGCAGGTGGGTTGGACTTTGACCACGGTACGGGTCATGGTGTTGGCAGTTATCTATCTGTTCATGAAGGACCGCAGCGCATTTCTAAAGGCGGCACGCAACCGCTAATGCCCGGAATGATTGTTTCTAATGAGCCGGGATATTATCAAAAAGGTGAATTTGGCATCAGGATAGAGAACCTGCAATTTGTGACCCCAGCCGAGAAAATTAAAACCGGAGAACGGTTAATGATGGGGTTCGAAGTTCTGACCCTTGCTCCGATTGACAAAAGACTCATAGACGCATCTATGTTGTCTTCCCAAGAAATTGAATGGCTAAATAACTACCATCAACATGTCTTAGATACGCTCTCCCCACTATTAAAATCAGAAACACTGATATGGCTCCAGCAAAGTTGTTCGCCACTATAACCCAGCTCAAGACTACCTAAAGTTTAAATATCTTTGTCACTATCTTGAGTTGGTAGCACCGACCTATGCTAACCTGTTATAAATTATAGATAATAAAGGGTGATAAACACCCCAAAGAAACATAATGAATAAAAAAATGAATAGACGAAGTGCTTTCAGAAAAAAGCTGCGCCCACTTCCAGAATTTAAATATGATATTGAAACATCCGTGAAATTTTTATTGTCTTGCGCAAAGCAACGCAAATTTATTTCCTTCATTGAGTTTAATCGGTTTTATAAAATCCCTGATCAAGACTGGCCATTGGTTTACCCTCTGCTCTACAGACATCTTAATCTGGTGTTGAAGTATTGTTTCGAAAATAATTACCCACCATTGAGCGTTCTTGTGGTTGCAAGGGATATGAAACAAAGTGGAGAAATGACACAGAGACAAATCACTCGACTTAGTAAAGCTCTATCAAAATATCAGGGAAAATCTTCATCCCCTACCGATGAAGTGCGAGATATGAATGGACTTCATAAATTACAAAATTTATGTTTTGAAAGTGCACCTAACATTACCATCTCGAAGAAATATAATATAAAGCAATTTAATGAGAACATCAGGCCGTAGAGGCAATCTCTAACCATTCATCTTCTGTCATTGTTTCAATACCAAGCTCTACTGCTTTCTTAAGCTTTGAACCTGCGCTTTCTCCTGCAACCAGAATATCGGTTTTATCTGACACAGACCCAGAAACTTTGGCGCCCATCATCTCAGCGCGGGCTTTTGCTTCAGCGCGTGTCATGCGCGTGAGAGTGCCGGTAAACACAATAATTTTACCAGATATAGGTGTATTATTCTCTGCTTCAGGTAAGGAGACAGGAGCCACACCAACATTTATCAATCCGTTAACAATATCCAAATTATGTGGTTCACCAAAGAAGGTAAGTAAAGACTCCACCATGGTGTCACCTACTCCGTCTATAGACGCTAATTCTTCTTTACTCTCTTCATTCCCATTACACATGGAAAGAATAGCATCTCTAAAACCTTCAAGTGTTTTATATCGCCGAGCCAATAACCTCGCGGTTGTTTCACCCACATGGCGAATACCAAGCGCAAATAAAAAACGATCAAGGTCAGGGTTTTTAGCCTGTTCAATCGCCCTAAACAATTTCGTAAGACTGTCTTTAAGCTGTCCTTTGTTCTTTCCAGAAGTATAAAGCCATATTTCGGGCGCTTCATTCGCCAGTTGATATAATTTAAAGATATCAACAGGGGTTCTTAATAAATCATAAGACCAAAATTCATCAATTTGTTTGTCCCCTAACCCGTCAATATCTAAGGCAGAACGAGAAACAAAGTGTTTCAGTCTTTCTTTAGCTTGAGCAGGGCAACTTAAACCGCCGGAGCATCGCCTCACGGCATCTTGTTCACCATCTGCACGTATCTCGTGAAAGGCCAGCGCTCCACATGCAGGACAATTGTCAGGAAACTGAAAGGCATGCGGTTCGCCAGTTCTTTTTTCAACAAGCACCTCAACAATTTGAGGAATAACATCACCGGCTCGCTGCACGACAACATAATCATTCAAACGAACATCAAGGCGTTTAATCTCATCTGCATTGTGAAGCGTCGCATTGGAGACTTCTACGCCACCAACTGTGACTTTTTTAAGCTTGGCAACAGGGGTCAGTGCCCCCGTTCGTCCAACCTGAATATCTATATCTAATAGTTTCGTGATGGCTTTTTCTGCGGGGAATTTGTGAGCGATAGCCCAACGGGGTGCTCTTGAAACAAAACCCAGACGGCTTTGCCAATCAAGACGATCAATCTTGTACACCATGCCGTCAATATCATAGCCGAGCATAGACCGGCGTTCTTCAATATCCTGCCAGTGCTTATTGAGGGCATCAACATTTTCACAAACTTTAAAATCCGGATTGACGGTAAATCCCCACGCATCAAAACAAGCCATCATTTCTGATTGCGTGTCTCCCGGCATCTCCGACATCTCACCCCAGGTATAAGCAAAAAACTTCAATGGGCGGCTAGCTGTGATTTTGGTATCCAATTGCCGAAGGCTCCCCGCTGCGGCATTACGGGGGTTAGCAAAAGTTTTACGTCCTTTATCTGATTGCTGACGGTTGAGAGTTTCGAAGTCATCATGCGCCATGTAGACCTCACCACGAATTTCGACAATATCCGGAACACCTTTGGGAAGGGTAATTGGAACATCTCTCAAGGTCTTAAGATTCTCTGTAATATCCTCGCCTACTTGACCATCCCCCCGTGTGGCACCTTTAATAAAAACACCATTCTCATAACGCAAACTGGCTGAGAGCCCGTCAATTTTTGGTTCAGATGTGTAGGAGATTATTTCGGACTCATCCAGACTTAAAAAACGCTTTATACGAGTGTCAAAACCCTCCAAATCCTGCAAATCAAAGGCATTTCCCAATGAAAGCATTGGGACTGAATGTTGGATTTTACCAAACCCACTTTCAGGCACTACACCGACTGTGTCACTTGGACTATCTGCGCGCTTTAAAGCAGGAAAACGCCCTTCAATAGCCTCATTTCTGAGGCGCAATGCATCATAATCAGCATCTGAAACATTGGGGTCATCATTTTGATAATACGCAACATCATGTTCAGACATTTCTTGGGCAAGCGCCATTAGTTCTTCCGAAGCCTGTTCACTTGTAAGCTTATCAACTGGGACAGTTCGCCATTTCATACCTGCCCTCCCAGCAATCTAACGGCGGCAGCCCGTGCTTCTTCTGTAACAGAAGCACCCGCAAGCATTCTCGCAATTTCTTCTTCTCTATTTTGCGTGGATAGCTCTTCGACACGCGTCATTGTACTTTCATCATCTATGGATTTACTAATCAGCCAATGGTGATTGCCACATGCTGCCACTTGAGGAGAGTGTGTCACGACAAGGACTTGACCGTTCTCAGCCAGCAATTTCAGGCGGCTACCAACCGCTTCAGCGACGGCACCGCCTACGCCAGCATCAACTTCGTCAAATATCATGGTCAGAGGATCACTTGCTTCGGCCAGTGCAACTTTGAGAGCCAGCATAAAACGTGCGAGTTCTCCACCCGAAGCTATTTTCGATATTGGCCCCGCCGGCATACCCGGATTGGTACTCGCCATAAATTGTACGCTATCAATTCCCGAAGCCGTTCCCATTGATGGTTCAACGTGACTGAAAGATGTTTGAAAACCACCACCATTTAATTTAAGAGGTTCTAGCTCTTTCATAACAGTCTTATCGAGCTTATCTGCGGCATCTATACGGGTTTTAGAGATACTCAGTGCCAAAATCTCATAATCTTTAAAAGCCTGAGCGACATTTTTTTGGAGTTCTACCAGCCTGTCCGCCCCGCTTTCGATATCCTCAACTTGTTGCTGAAGCATGGTCTTAGTGGCCGGTAATTGATCAACCTGGACACCGTGTTTGCGTGCCAATGCTTTTAATCCAAACAGCCTTTCTTCGACTTGCTCCAGCCGTTGTGGGTCATAAACCATTTCCCGCGATGCATCGAGCAATTGCGTCTGTGCTTCATCAGCCTCAATTACGGCCCTTTCAAGAGCAGTAATTGTTGTATCGAGGCGACCCGCAGCCTGATCAGCAACTTTCTCCAATTGACGAAGCGCACCATTAAGTGCCGACTGTAGGGCCTTATCACCCTCCATTAGAGCCAGAGCTTCAGAAATATATCCAGCAATCTTTTCAGAGTTCATTAAAAGCGTGCGCTCTTCCGACAGCTTTGCTTCCTCACCCTCTATTGGATCAAGTTTTTCAAGTTCTTCAAGAGCGTGACGAAGAAAATCTTCTTCAGCAGCGGCACGATCACTGGCATTTTTATAAAGATCCAGTTGTTCTTCACATTCTTTAAGATGACTATATTTTTCTTTAAGCTGAAAAACCTTGTCCCGATGTCCAGCATAGGAGTCAATCAGCGATAATTGAACCGGTCCATCAGTCAGAGATTGACTTTCATTCTGACCATGAATTTCTACCAGAGCGGAACCAACAGTTTTAAGCAAATTAACACTCACGGGCGCATCATTAATGAAAGCACGGGAACGACCATCTTTACTCTGAACACGTCGCAAGATTATTTGACCCTCACAAGGTATGTCATGTTCCTGAAGAACTCGCGTGACGAGTTTATCCTCAAAAATATCAAAGGCGGCGGTAACTGTTCCTTGCTCGGCTCCACTTCTTACAAGCCCGGCATCGCCGCGCGCACCTGTGGCCAGTGCCAATGCATCCAGTAAAATAGATTTCCCCGCACCCGTTTCGCCTGTGAGTGTGCAGAGGCCGGCCCGCCAAGTTAAGTCGAGCTTTTCAATTAAAACGATATTTCTTATGGAAAGATTTACGAGCATCAACCCTGCGCACCTACGCTAGAAAATTGATTGCCAGAATTTTCTAAACCAAGAGGTTTCTTCTTCTTCAGGGCTGAAATCCCGGTCTACAAGCATTCGGTAACTGTCCTTATACCACTCGCTATTAGGGTAATTATAGCCAAGCACGGCAGCCGTGGAGCGTGCTTCAGACTCAATACCCAGTGTTAAATAAATCTCAGTTAAGCGGTGTAAAGCCTCTTCCACGTGAGAGGTGGTCTGGTATTTCAAGAGGACATTTCTAAAACGCTTAGAGGCAGCAATATAAAACTGGTTTTTCATATAAAAACGCCCTACCTCCATCTCCTTACCTGCAAGATGGTCATATGTTAAATCCAGTTTCAATATGGCATCTCGTGCATAATCAGTTTCAGGATAACGCCTAATCACATCGCGAAGCGCTTGAACTGCGAGTTCAGTATTTTTCTGGTCCCTCGAAACATCTGAAATTTGTTCATAATAGCATTGGGCTATCAGATAATAGGCATAGGGAGCATTTTTGTTACCCGGATGGAGCGCCAAAAATCGTCGCGCAGTCAATACGGCATCAGAATATTTATTTTGCTGATAGTAAGAATACGCCGACATCAACATTGCCCTACGTGCCCAAATAGAATATGGGTGCTGGCGCTCTACCTCATCAAACTCCAACGCAGATCGACGAAAGTTTCTATCCTTTAATGAGTCAAATGCTTGATTGTAAATCTCTTCAACAGACCGCTCGACATATTCCGGTTCATCAATGGTAGAAGAACAAGCAACCAGAGTGAACATGATAAGTAACAGGGAAAGGCGTGAAAGCATTTTAGAAGTCATAATTCTCAATTATCGCATTATTTTGAATCGCAAGCCTGACTTTGAATGCATTTCATACTGAAAGCAAGCTTTTGAGACCTTTATAGAAAAAAATTCTCACAATAAAAAGTCGGCTTTAATGTCTGGGGATTTAAGCCTTAAAAGACTAAAAAGTGAATAATTTCAGATAATTATTCAGCAGCAACAACATTCACAGTATTACGGTCTTCAGGGGTGATAATCTCGAACGCATCATCATTGCTGAAAAGAGCCGAAAGGAGCTTATAGTGTAAGGCATGACCTGACTTATGAGCATTGTAGCGGCCAAGAATACGAACACCAGCAAGGTAAAGATCACCAACAGCATCAAGAATTTTGTGACGAATAAATTCATCAGAAAATCTGAGACCCTCATCATTTAATACGCGGTCACCATCAATAACAACAGCATTATCCAGAGAGCCGCCAAGAGCGAGACCAGCAGCGTGCATTGCTTGAACATCCTGAAGCATACCGAAGGTACGAGCGTTACAAATTTGGTCACGAAAATTATCACCCGAAAGAACAAATTCACCCTTTTGAGTCCCGATAACAGGGTTATCAAAATCGATTTGTGCTTCGTAAACGCTTTCGTCATCCGGCATAAGTTCACAGAACTTGTCACCATCCTCAACACGAACAGGCTTTGTGATGCGAAGCATACGCCTCAGCTCTGGCAAATCTTGAAGACCGACATTTTCGATAAGCCTTACAAATTCACAGGAACTGCCATCAAGAACAGGGACTTCAGCACCATCTATCTCAATAATTGCATTATCAACGCCCATACCGGCAAGTGCAGCCATTAAATGCTCAATTGTACCAACAGTATGGCCGAATTGATTACCGATAGTTGTGCAGAAAGTAACCTGGCAAACCTGACCAAAAAGTGCTGGAATTACAGCCTCTTCAGGGTTCTCAATATCAGTTCGAACAAAAATAACACCTGTATTCGCAGGTGCTGGTCGTATGATAATTTTGACATCGGCACCGGAATGAAGGCCGGTTCCTGCGCAGGAAACAGTGGTAAGTAGGGTCGTCTGGAAGCGCCCTTCTGCTGGCGCTAGACGAGCAAATGGCACAGCATTAAACTGTTCATGTATCTGTGCGACTGATACGGGAGGAGGTGCCATTTAGAAGTAACCCTTTAAGATTTCCGATTATACCGGATGAGATTTTATTTCTTCTGATGTATCCAAAAAACTCGCTGGGCGTACATCACGTATTATTAATTACTAAAGGACTATCGTCATTACAAATAACATATTGTTTCGATTTGTTACTTAGTTTCAGAAAGTTACCACCCTATGAGGAACTGAATGGATCCTCACAGTAAACCTCATAGGGTGGGTATGATTAATCCTGCCGGCGGAGAAAGGCAGGGATATCCAGTTGTGCGTCTTCGTAACCGGAAATCATATTAGGTTGCATGCTCGTTTGAACCATTGGTGGCTCAGGGGCATATGTAGGTTCAGCCGTCACTTGAAGCCCGCTATGGTCAGTTTCGCGGGGCGTAGGAATTGCTTCCTCTGGCGGCACAACCGGATCATCAACTTCTATATCCACGTGTTTATCAATGGGTTCCTGCATGCGTTCGCTAGGTCCTTCATGAGTCACAACAGAGTCGAATAAATTATTGATGTCCGTCGGATCAGTTTTTTCACTGACATCCCCATTTTCGACAATAGCTGTATCGGCAAGTTCAGTCTCTTGAACCGGTGTCGGAATCTGCTGAGCCTCAACCGGAAGAGCTTCTTCCTTAGGGGTTAAAAGAACAGATGTTTCTTCATCATTCTTCCGTCCCCCTAAAACGCGCTCAAGAAAACCTCTTGAGCGTTTACGATGTCTTGTAACACTTGGCTCTTCTGGTTTTGGAACCAGAAAAGATGGCACAGATGCTTTTTCCTGCTCTTCTGCGGCCATTTGATCCGCTTCAGGCTCTGACTCTTCTTCAATTTCTAGTATTTCAACATCATCATCTTTGACCAATTTATCCTCGTCAGTAAATGATGTTTCATGAGAAATTGTTGAAACCATTGCCTCTGGTCGCTCCATCGGAACTACGCGGGGGCCGCGGTGCACGGTTTCATCAGCGTCAATACCTGTTGCAACAACAGAAACACGAATAACACCGGCAAGGGCATCATCATAAATTGCGCCGATAATAATATTTGCATCGGTTGCAACTTCGCGTTTAATGCGGTTTGCGGCTTCATCAACTTCATATAGCGTCATATCCTGACCGCCTGTGATGTTAATAAGCACCCCGCTAGCTCCTTGCATTGAATCGTCTTCAAGAAGTGGGTTAGCAATTGCCGCCTCAGCAGCTTCAAGAGCGCGGTTAGGACCTTCTGCCTCACCTGTTCCCATCATAGCTTTACCCATCTCATTCATGACCATGCGTACGTCAGCAAAATCAAGATTAATCAAACCAGGTTTGGTCATCAAATCCGTTACACTGGCAACGCCTGAATGCAGCACTTCATCAGCAATAGCAAAAGCTTCAACAAAGCCGGTTTGCTCATTGGCTACTCGGAAGAGATTTTGGTTTGGAATGATAATCAGCGTATCAACTTCTTTTGAAAGCGCATTAATGCCGGTATCTGCTGAACGCATCCGACGCGGCCCTTCAAATTCGAAGGGCTTGGTAACAACGCCAATAGTAAGAATACCCTGTTCGCGGCAAGCCCGGGCAATAACAGCTGCAGCACCCGTTCCGGTTCCACCGCCCATACCGGCTGTCACAAACGCCATATGCGCGCCTTGTATCTGATCGACAATCTCAGCCATCGCTTCTTCAGCAGCCGCACTTCCAACCTCAGGGTCTGAGCCTGCGCCAAGACCTTCAGTAAGTTGCGCGCCTATTTGAATACGACGATCCGCCTTGCTATTTGCAAGAGCCTGGGCATCCGTATTGGCAACAACAAAATCAACACCCTCAAGACCTGCTGTAATCATATTATTTACAGCGTTACCACCTGCGCCACCGACACCGATGACGGTAATGCGAGGTTTCAGTTCCCTTTTTGGGGGGACAGTCAGTTGGATACTCATGATTTTCTCCTTTCTTTCGAACACCCATTTGGGGTCGAAATAGCGCAATCAGGCCCTTCAGTAATATACACTGTGAGATCCATGACCTGAAGCATTTGTGTTCGGCAAAATTCCACCGAACGGGACAAACCGGAACCGGTTTGCGTGAATGGAAAGACAATATTCATCCGCACTCTTTCCATATTAAAAATTCCTTTTGAGCCATTTACCTGCTTTTCCTAGAAAAGACGGTAGGTTTGGTGTGGCCGGCAGCATGTCATTTGAACGCCGTTTTTTATAGGCAATCAAACCAGCACAACTTGAAAAAGCAGGTCCAGCAGATGCCTCGGGAAGCCCGGAAAGCCTTATAGGACGGCCCATACGGACTTGTCGTTCAATCATATGTTGTGCAAGTTCACGTGCGCCTGTAAGCATGGCGCCCCCCCCGGTAAGAACAGCTCTGGGGCAGTGAGACTTATTAATCCCACTTCTATTAAGATTGGCGAGAACCATCTCAAATGTTTCCTCAATACGAGGACGGATAATGCGGCTTATGTCGGAACGCTGAATTTTATGCAGTCCTTCCTCGCCACTTTCACCAATCAATGGCACATCAAATTGTTCATCATTTTCAATGGTTTCACTCAAAGCTGAGCCATAAAGAGTTTTGATTCGTTCTGCTGTTGCTAACGAGACCCCTAGTCCTTGGGCAATATCGGCGGTGATATGGTTCCCACCAACAGCAATAGACCCTGTAAAAACAGGTGCACCACTATGGAATACCGTGAAACCCGTCGAGCCCCCGCCCATATCAATAGACAGAGAGCCGAGTTCCATTTCATCTTCAACCAAACAGGCCAAAGCACTCGCATAAGGTGTGGCAACAAGCG
>QOQK01000005.1 GCA_003331985.1 PS1 clade bacterium
ATGTGAAGACGGGCGTCGCTTTTTCGCTCCCGCAGTCGTGCTGACCACGGGAACTTTTTTGGATGGCCTTATTCATATTGGTGAAAAGCGAATACCCGCAGGGCGGCATGGCGAAGCGCCGTCCAAGAAGCTTTCGGAGCGCCTTTATGCGCACGGGTTTAAAATGGCGCGCCTCAAAACCGGAACACCCGCTCGGCTGGACGGGAGAACAATCAATTATGATAAATGCGAACCTCAGCCCGGGGATATGCCCCCTGAGCCGTTTTCATTTTTAACGGATCGCATAACAACACCCCAAACCATTTGCCATATCACCGGAACAACCCCTGAAACACATCAGATCGTCGCCGATAACCTCAAGAAGTCGCCCGTTTTTTCGGGTCAGATTGATGGCGTCGGGCCGCGATACTGCCCTTCTATCGAGGACAAAATTTATCGCTTTGCTGACCGCGGAAGACATCAGATTTTTCTGGAGCCTGAAGGGCTTGATGATTACACAGTTTACCCAAATGGTATCTCGTCTGCCTTGCCTGAAAATGTTCAGGAGGCATTTGTGCGAACCATTCCGGGGCTGGAAGACGTCACTATCATTCGTCCGGGCTATGCCATCGAATACGATTATATTGACCCTCGTGAATTACTGCCCACCCTTGAGGCAAAAACTTTCCCCGGCCTATATCTTGCTGGACAGATCAACGGGACCACCGGCTATGAAGAGGCGGCGGGGCAAGGCCTAGTAGCCGGCCTGAATGCTGCGCGAAAGGTCGGCGGCAACGATGCCTTTGTTCTGGATCGTGCAGAGGCCTATATTGGCGTGATGATCGACGACTTGGTTACGAAGGGTGTGAGTGAGCCGTATCGGATGTTTACAGCACGGGCCGAGTACAGACTTTCATTGCGCGCGGATAATGCCGATCAAAGGTTAACCCCAACGGGCATTGCTCTTGGCTGTGTAGGTGCGGAAAGGGCTGCATCTTGGGCGGCAAAAAGCGACGCTCTCATAATTGCCAGAAGGTTTGCGTCAGAAACAAATTTAACCCCTAGTGAAGCCCAAAAGCGTGGACTACCTGTAAATGCAGACGGCATTCGCAGGAGCGTCGCTGACTTATTGGCGCATCCAGATATTGAGTGGGGGCAACTCCGGGCGATATGGCCGGAAATGTCCGGCTGGCCCCCCGCTATACGCCAGCAGATTGAAACTGATGCGCAGTATGCGGGCTACCTCGACAGACAAAAGGCAGACATCGCCGCCTTTAGGCGCGACGAAAGGCTTCGGCTTCCTGAAAATATGGACTTCCTTTCTGTTGAAGGTATGTCCAACGAGGTTAGGCAAAAGCTTGCCGCCGCACGCCCGACAACATTGGGGCAGGCGGCGCGCGTTGACGGCATTACACCCGCCGCCTTGACGCTCTTGTTGCACCTTGCCAAGCGGGATGCGGCGGCCTCTAAGTCCAGAAAAGCGCCGGAGGAGGCCGATGCGTGAGGCAGATGCCAACCCTGATGTTGAAAACCTCGCTCAGGCCTTCAATGTTTCACGTGAAACAATTGATCAGTTAAGGGTTTATCAATCGCTTTTGGAAAAATGGCAGAGCTCTATTAATCTCGTTGGGCCGGCCACGCTACGTCAATTTTGGACGCGGCATGTTGCGGACTCCGCGCAGCTCGCCTCTCTCGCCTCTCCTTTGGCTCGAAAATGGGTTGATCTTGGAAGCGGCGGCGGTTTTCCTGGCCTCGTGATTTCCCTTATGTGGGCGGGGCGCCCTGCGCTAGATGGCGGGGCCGTGCATTTGATTGAGAGTGATGGCAGGAAGTGTGAGTTTCTTAAAACTGTTATTAGGGAAACCGGAGCGCCAGCCAAGCTGCATGAGGGCCGCATTGAGGAGATGTGCCAAAAAAACCCCGAAACCTTCGAGGGTGTTGATGTTATAAGCGCCCGCGCGCTGGCACCATTAGATAAGCTCCTCCTTATGTCCGCACCATACTTTGATATCCACACAATTGGGCTCTTTATGAAGGGGCGTGGGTGGCAAGAGGAATTGACGGCGTGCGAGGTTTCGTGGAATATGGGCCTTGAGGTTGTGCAAAGCAAAACAGATCAGGAGGCCAAAATCCTGGTTTGTCGTCAGCTTGAGTTGCGTCAATCTGGATACGCTAGTTAAGGCATGGCTTTATCTCTAAGACCCAGTTTTATTGATTTTGGCGAGTGTATGAATAAGGTTAATAAAGAGGAATAAATTTTGTCAGCACAGCCGATAGTTTCACAATCAATAGATGCAGACCCGTCAGCGTCTCCCGCACCGCGTATTTTGGCGGTGGCGAACCAAAAGGGCGGCGTTGGCAAAACAACCACAACAATTAATCTTGGTACGGCGTTGGCTGCGATTGGGGAGCGTGTTTTATTAATAGACCTCGATCCGCAGGGCAATGCGAGCACCGGACTGGGGGTGAACCCAACGGACCGAGAGGCCTCGGCATATGAACTCTTGCTAGATGAAACAGATTTAGACAATGCTGTTGTGAAATCAGTTGTCCCAAATTGTGACCTTGTGGCATCCAGCATGGATTTGCTGGGCATTGAGGTGGCTTTGGCTGATAATCCGCGGCGTTTGCACCGATTGAAGGAAGCGCTTGGGGCCGCCACAGTTCGTTACAACTACGTTTTGATTGATTGCCCGCCGTCGCTAAACATGCTGACTTTGAACGCGATGACCGCTGCAAATGCTGTGTTGGTTCCGATGCAGTGCGAGTTTTTTGCGCTTGAGGGTCTCAGCCAGTTGCTTAAAACAATTGAACAGGTGCGCACGGCGCTTAACCCCGGCCTGGAAATTCAAGGTGTGGTTCTGACCATGTATGATCCACGTAATAATCTTTCCGGCCAGGTTGAGGAAGATGTGCGTACGCATTTAGGCGAGCGCGTCTATAAGACTGTAATACCTAGAAATGTGCGTATTTCAGAGGCGCCCTCCTTCGGTCAGCCCGCGCTTCTTTATGATCATAAATGTGCAGGAAGTCAGGCTTATATGCGGCTGGCATCCGAACTTATTCAGCGCGAGAGACAGCTAAATGCTGAGCTTATGGCAGCTGAAAAGACAACTAAAAAGGGAGAAAACCATGGCGGATAAAAAGAGAGGCCTAGGGCGCGGCTTGTCGGCGCTTATCGGTGATGTGGATATTGGGTTGTCGGCTGACACTAAGGCGCCCACTAAAGGAAAGCCAAACAAAGGTTCTGCCTCCGCCACTCAGGACGCTTCTGCTCAGGGGCTCAACACTATTGGCGTTGAGAAACTTGTCCCAGGCAAATTCCAACCGAGGCGTGAGTTTGACAAAGAGGCCTTAAGGGATTTGGCCAATTCTATCCGTGAAAAGGGCATATTGCAGCCGATTTTGGTGCGCTCAAATCCGGATGATAGCGCGAAAGCACCTTATGAGATTGTCGCTGGCGAGCGACGCTGGAGAGCTGCACAAATCGCTCAACTCCATGATGTTCCCGTCATTATTAGAGACATGACCGATAATGAAGCCTTGCAAATTGGCATTATCGAAAATGTTCAGCGGTCTGATCTTAATCCGATTGAGGAGGCCGAGGCTTTCCAGAGGCTCATTGATGAGTTCAGTTATACTCAAGAGGTTCTGGCAAAAACTCTCGGAAAAAGCAGAAGTCACATCGCCAATACACTCCGGCTTGTTGGTGCGTCTAATAAGGTGCGTGATTATCTCGTAACTGGGCAACTCTCCGCCGGGCATGCCCGCGCACTTTTGGGGCACTCTCATGCAAATCGTTTGGCCTCAGAAATCGTCAAACAAGGCCTCAGTGTGCGCGATGTTGAAAGGCTTGTTTCTGACAAAAAGCTTAATAAAAGTGGGTCTAAGGCCAAGAGGTCGCCCGAAAAGGATACAGATACGCGCGCACTTGAGAAGTCAATTGCAGACAATCTGGGCTTGACTGTTGCCATTCAACACGAAAAAGATGGTGGGCATGTTCATGTTGCTTATAAAACACTCGAGCAGCTTGATGAGGTTGTAAGACGCCTCATGGCATCTTCGTGAGGTGATTTATCTTTTAGCTGCGCGTGCCAAGCGCAACATTGTGTAGGCCGCCAGCGTTACATCAGGGCTGCCTGTTTCCCGACAGCTGGCCTCTGTTTCATGGATAATGCTTAGAGCGGTTGAAATTTTCGCTTTTGACCAGAGATTGATTTGGCGCTCGACTAGCGACACTCTCTTAAAATGAAGAGGTGGGCGGAAGGATGCCCTGAGCGCTTCATTCCGTGACATACCATTTTCTATATGGCCCTGAGTTAGGTGAAGATTTTGGAAATGTGTGCGTAATCGGTTAAGCACCGCAGGTGCTGGGGTTCCGGCTAAAGATAAACGGGTCAAGGCTTGGTCGGCATTATCCAGCATGCCGCCAGCGACAGCATCAATCACACTTTCCATGGAGGCAACCGCTCCATCCCCAATCATTTGCTCCACATCATCGAGTGTAATCATAACGGTGTCACGCCCGTCTCTTTTAGCTGAGCCGCGTGGCCCCACATAAAGAGCAAGTCTTTCAAGTTCCTGCCTTGTTATGCCTCGATCAGCCCCGAGCCTTTGGCTCAACCTATCCATCGCAGCGGCCTCGATGCGAAAGCCCTCACTTTCCAACCACTCACGGGCCAATCTTTGGATAGTTCCCGGATCGTCCTCAAAGCATGGTAGAGCCATGGCCTGTTTGTCGCTTTCCACGGCTTTGCGGAGCTTGGAGGCTGGGGTTAGCTTACTCGCCTCAATAATTATCAGCGCTTCAGATACCGGGTCAGCGAGATAATCCTTAACAATTTGAGCATTCTGATCACCTGCCGTGCGCAGCATAACAACGCGACGGCTATTGCTGTCAGGGTTGGCAAACATAGAGAGTGAGGCCGCTTCATCACGCAAAAGCCCTGAGTTTCGTGCCAGGGTAGCGGCATCTAGGTCAACACGCTCCATTGGGTCTGCATTTTGCCAGCCGTCGCCCAAAGCTAGATTTGCAAGCACTCTGGCATGTTCGCGGATCATGCCAAGGTCGCTTCCATAAATCAAAACCAGCAAGACGCTAGGGTCCGGCGATTTTATAAACCCATCAACCTGATGCGCTTTCAGCTTCATTATTGCGCCATAGGCTTGTGCCAGCCGCCAAGTTTCAGCACGATTTTCTCGGCGACTGCTTTGGCGGTTCTTGCTTCTGCGCTTTCGAGCGCAACCAAATTGGCATATTCGCTGACATTGACATTAAAAGATGTTGAAGAGGATGCGGAACCGCTCGTTGCAATGGTTCCCTCTTTTATATCATAAAGGCTGTAATGAACCTTGAGCATGTATCGTGTTCTAGCTTCACGGCTATTATTGTCCATAAGCACGCCGGCTTTATTGCCCCCAGCTATAACATCAAGACGATAGCGCGGTTTGCCTTCCAGCTTTAAGGTTTTTGCGAGTGCGTTATAAACCGCTCTATTGAGGTCATTATCCGGGTTATTGCCGGGCTGTTGGATTTGAATTGTCGAGAAGAGAGATGAAAGCCCGGGCGCGGCGCGCTCCCCATAAAGCGGTTCAAAACCACAACCGGATAAACTCATGCCAACCATATTTATAATGCCCAAAACAACAATGATGCGGGCATATTTAGGCAAGGTATTAAACAACAAAATTAATGATTTTTCCGGGAACAAAAATAAATTTCCTAATATCTTTATCTGCAATTGCTTTAACGATCCGCTCATCGGCCAACGCCAGTGCTCTGATTTCTTCTTCACCGGCTTCGGCGGGCGCTTCAATCTCTGCTCGCTTTTTCCCATTCACTTGAACCGGCAATGTAATTACATCATCCATAAGAACGGCGTCATCTGCAACCGGCCATTTGGTTTTGGCAAGAATTTCTGTATATCCGAGGCGCTGCCAACAAGTTTCTGCCAGATGCGGTATCATCGGACCAGCCATAATTACCAGATAGCTAAGCCCCTGAAACAAAACTGATTTGCTAACAGTTTCATTGGCGGCGGCAGAAGATAAGGCGTTGCTTAGTTCATAAATTCTCGCGACAGCTTTATTGAAGGCCAGTCGATTTAAATCATCAGTCGTGGCAGCAAGGGCTTGATGAACGGCCTTGTAAAGCGCCTTGTCTCCATCGCTTTGTGGCTGAATTTCTATTTCATTTGTGTTGGCAATTTCAGAAAGCTGGTCAGCGTGGCTATCCACAAGCCGCCAAAGCCTCTGTATAAATCTGTAAGCCCCTTCAACACCCGCATCTGTCCAATGAACATCGCGTTCTGGCGGGCTATCGGACAACATAAACCAGCGAGCTGTATCTGCACCATATTTGGCGATGATGTTCGTTGGGTCGACCACGTTCTTTTTGGACTTGGACATTTTTTCAACCGGCCCGATATTAATGGCAATGGACGGGTCGGATTTTAAAACATAGTGACCGCTATCAGTTTGGGTGACCTCTTCCGGCGTTACAAATGACTTCTCAGAAGTGCTGAAAGTTTCGTGTATAACCATGCCTTGAGTAAAAAGCCCGGCAAATGGCTCTTTTATGTGTAAATGCCCGGTTTTTTCCATGGCACGGGCATAGAAACGCGAATAAAGCAAATGTAGGATGGCGTGTTCAATGCCGCCAATATATTGGTCAACAGGAAGCCAATAGGCGGCTGATTGTAAGTCCGTAGGCTGCGCTTCGGGTAAGCCGGTAAAGCGCGCGTAGTACCATGAGCTGTCGATAAAGGTATCAAATGTATCTGTTTCGCGTTGTGCATCGGCGCCGCAAGATGGGCATGGGGTGGCTTTCCAATCTTCATCCCTGTCAAGCGGGTTGCCCGGTTTATCAAAATTGACTTCTGTAGGCAGCGTCACGGGTAATTCAGATTTGCCAACCGGCACTACGCCGCATGTTTTGCAATGCACAATAGGTATCGGGCAGCCCCAATATCTCTGGCGTGAGACCCCCCAGTCGCGGAGGCGATAATTAGTTTTCCGGTCCCCCGAGCCAAGCGCCTCTAACTTTTTCGCGACAGCCTGGAAGGCTTCTTGCGGCGTCATGTTGTTCAAAAAGTCCGAATTAATCATTTTGCCGTCGCCTATATAGGCATCGTTTGCAATTTCATAATTCTCGGCAGTTTCTTCGGGAGGCAATACTACGGGGGTGACGGGTAGGCCATATTTTCGTGCGAAATCAAGATCGCGTTGGTCATGCGCGGGACATGCGAAAACTGCGCCTGTTCCGTAATCCATCAATACGAAGTTCGCGACATAGACGGGCAACGTCCAGTTGGGGTCAAGAGGGTGTACAGCCTGAATATCTGTGAGAACACCCTTCTTTTCAGCAGCCTCAATGTCTGCTTCGCTGGTGCCGCGTTGTGCGCACTCTGCCAAAAACCCCGCCAACTCTTCATTAGTCTCTGCCAGCTTACGGGCCAACGGGTGGTCGGGTGAAATGGCGCAAAAGCTTGCCCCGTAGAGTGTGTCCGGGCGTGTGGTGTAAATGGCAAGTTTTTCGAAGCTATCGGGCGCGCCGTTAAGCTCAAAGTTAAGCTCCAGACCTTCTGATCGACCAATCCAGTTTTTCTGCATGAGGCGCACATTTTCCGGCCAACGCGTGAGCTCTTCCAGATCATTTAGCAATTCTTCTGAAAAATCCGAAATTTTTAAAAACCATTGGGTTAAACTTTTTTGTTCAACAGGCGCGCCTGAGCGCCACCCTAATCCATCAATGACTTGCTCATTTGCAAGCACTGTTTGATCAACCGGATCCCAGTTAACGATGCTTTCACGGCGCTCAACAAGCCCGGCTTCCAGAAAATCAAGAAACATGGATTGTTCGTGCTTATAGTAAGCGGGGTCACAGGTAGCGAATTCGCGGGACCAGTCAATGGCAAGCCCCATGGATTTTAGCTGCTCGCGCATTGTATCAATGTTTTGATAAGTCCACTCGCGTGGGTGAACGTTTTTTTCCATAGCGGCATTTTCAGCGGGCATGCCGAATGCGTCCCAACCCATAGGATGCAAGACATTATAACCCTGAGCCATGCGAAAACGGGCGATTACATCGCCCATTGTATAATTCCTGACATGCCCCATATGTATCCGTCCGGAGGGGTAGGGAAACATTTCGAGCACATAATATTTCTCACGACTGTCGTTAGCCGCACCTGCTGCAAAACAGTTTTCGGCATCCCAGATTTTTTGCCAATTTGGCTCGTGTGTCTGAGGTTCGTAAGAGGACATAATACCGTTCTATAAAGAGGGGGGGCTAATTTCTGGTTTCGAGTGTCAAAATATGAAGCTCACGAGCCCGAGAAAGAATGGCGTTTTCAAGTTTGATAGCAATTTCCGGCCTCATTGAGACATCTTGCCAGCCATTTGATGTCATCTCCTGCTTGAATGCAGAAACACGAACGCCGTCAGCGCGCAAGTTCTTGTCCAAAATATATACGGTGACCTTAAAGCGTTCTTTTGGTGCGCTTCGACTTTGATACCAATCAGTTATTACTATCCCGCCAATTGAATCGGCAGAGGTCATCGGCATGAAGGATAATGCATCGAGTGTCGCTTGCCAAATAAAGCCGTTTACCCCTAGCTCTTGTTCAGAATTAAGTGTTTGAGATTTATCGCCGCCGCCAAAAAGCCCCAAGCCAAGTGAAAACCCGCCTTTTTGCTCAACTGGCTCAGCGTTTTTTTCGAGTTTAAAGGTGCTGCAACCCGCTAAACCCCCTGTGATGAGCATGACGAGAAGCGCTTGCTTAAAAAGGGCAAATGTTTTTAGGGTGGGTGTGTTGTCGGGACGGAATGTTTTTCGTGTCATTTAAAAGCCTGTATCGCCTCATCAAATTTTTAAGACAATAACATATCCGTCAATGACTTAAACCTTAAATTTCCTTCACATGAATAAGGTTTACAGGACATAAATTGAACTTAAATTGCGAAGGCATCAATCGCGGCGTACCCAACAAGGTTATGTGTGTGTATTGAGTTTACTCGTTTGAGCTGTGCTTCTGACATGCCGCCTAATGCGTAAACCGGACATGGGCTGTTTTTAGCTAATGACGCAAAACGTACAGGCCCGAGCTTTGCGGCATCAGGATGACTGTTGGTCGTGAAGACCGGTGAGATTAAAATCGCATGAACGGGTAAGTGCTGTGCAGAAATCAATCCCCTCATATTGTGAACGGAGAGTGTCACAAACGCATTCACAGGTAATCTGGAGAGGTGTCGAAAAAGAGATGGGGCTTGCTTTTCAGGCATGTGGAACCCCGCATTAAGCCCTAGGGCTAGCTCTGGGTCGCCGGCAATGCTCAGAATAAGGCCCTGCGCCAAGCAAATATCCGCCACCCGTTCTGCCATTTTCTTGCGATCAGGTGCATCATAATCGCGAAATATGACGCCCGTTCCCTCTGGTAGGAAGGTTAGCACATCTTGCCAGTTAGGGAGGCGATGGCGGTCGGTCATGAAAATTCTTGGCGGCAGCATGGGTCTTTATTGAATTAATCCGGTTAAATAAACTTTGTTAGTTGGGCGTCTTGCCTAATTTCTGGCATCTAGTTTGTGCTAAGCGGGGCTGCTTATGATAGAATATATCACCTGAAACCATGTATTGATCTGAAACTTTTATTATGACCGCGACACGACCACAAGATGATCAAGAAAACGATAGCATGACTGCTCCGGAAAGGCTGATGAAAATTAGTCGTGACATTGCGGTATTGTCAGAGGGCGTAAACATTATTGCAGTTTCAAAAACATTTTCTTCTGAGTCTATTAAGCCTGTTTTGTCAGCGGGTCATCGTATCTTTGGAGAGAACCGCGTTCAGGAGGCCGCAGAAAAGTGGCCGGACTTAAAAAAATCCTATCCCGATACTGAATTACATTTAATCGGCGCCTTGCAAAGTAACAAAGCCGCGCAAGCGGTGGCGATCTTTGATGTGATACACAGTCTTGATCGTATCAAGCTGGCGCGCGGGCTGGCAGAAGAAATGAAGCGACAAGACCGTCGCCTCAAAATTCTCGTGCAGGTTAATACAGGTGAAGAAGATCAAAAATCTGGTATATCGCCCGAAGAAACCGTCGAATTTGTTAGCACCTGTCGTGCTGAGTTAGGGCTTAATATTGTTGGTTTGATGTGCTTACCCCCGCAACAGGATGTGGCGGGTCCGCATTTTGCTCTGCTCCAAAAGCTCTCCCAGCAATGTGAGGCCCCTTTGTTAAGCATGGGGATGAGTGGTGATTATGAAGAAGCGATTAAATTTGGCGCGACCCATATTCGGCTCGGCACCGCGATTTTTGGTCCCAGAACTCCAATGCCCGCTCATTAGGTTTGAATTATCATATTTGTTTCAGGCGTCAGTAAGGGTAAAATTTCCCTCATATGCGCATGCGAAATAGCGACACAACCTTCAGTCGGGCCATAATCCTGCTTGGCGAGGTGAAAAAATATGGCACTTCCCGCCCCCGGTACGATTGGCGTTAGATTATGGTCAAGTGTTATGATGACATCATACTGGTCATCTAGGCGCCAAAGCTTTTCATGCGAAAAAATATGCGGCAGTGTGACCGGGCAGTTATAGTCAGGGTCGTCGGGATCATCTGACCAGCCGCTTGAGGCTGTTATTATGCGGGTTGGCAAGTATTGCGGCGGTGTCGGCCACTTATCTGAACGAAGCCAGCATGTTTGTAATTTCCAAACACCTGCAGGCGTACCGCCGTCGCCCTCCCTTTTATCACCAACGATGCCGCTTCTGCCAAGTGCGCAGGGAAAGTGTTTTTCACCAATGCATAATTGCCCGTTATGAATGTCGGAGCCTTGCTGTATGACTGTGATATCCATAAAACAAGAGTGGTAAACATCAGCTTATTTGTCGAGATAAATATCACGCAAGTTCACATTTTCGTTATGTGTTAATAAAAAGCTGTCAATTTGAACATGAAAACGCATAATGATTTTGTTAAGAGTTGAGTAATGAGTCAAAACAGAAAAATTTTAATTATTGAAGATGATACGCTGCTGGTTGAAGAGCTTAGCGAGCAAATCCTTATGCATGAGGAGTTTGATGTCATATCTGCTGAAACAGCAAGCACCGGTTTGGCTGCCGCCAAGAGCGAAGCCCCTGACCTTATCTTGCTGGATGTGGGCTTGCCCGATCAAGATGGTCGCGAAACTTGCAAGCTTATGCGCAAGGCCGGCATAACAACCCCGATTATTATTCTAACAGGCGCAGATTATGATGCTGATACGATTCTAGGTCTTGAGGCAGGGGCGAGTGATTACGTCACTAAGCCTTTTAGATTTGGAGTTTTGCTGGCCCGTATCCGTACGCGGCTTCGACAGTATGAGATGACTGAGTCCGCCCAGTTTAATCTGGGCAGCTATCAGTTTAAACCATCGGTTAAGACTCTTGTGCGTGAAGATGAAAGTAAAATCAGGCTAACTGAAAAAGAAACCAATATTCTCAGGCTACTGTTGCGCGCAGGAGGTGAAACCGTGACACGCGATAAATTGCTGGAAGAAGTATGGGGCTATAATGCACAAGTGACCACCCACACGCTTGAAACCCACGTTTACAGATTACGCCAAAAGATTGAAGAAGACCCCTCAAACTCTGAATTGCTTATTACAGAGGCGGGCGGCTACAGATTGAACATATAGTCGGGCTTAAGCCAAATCTATAACGACCGGCACATGATCTGATGGTCTCTCCCAGCCTCGCGCTTCTCTCATAATTTTATAGCTTTTCAACTGCGGCTCGAGTGCGGGCGTAACCCAGATATGGTCGAGTCTGCGACCACGATTGGACGCATCCCAGTATTTTGAGCGGTAGCTCCACCATGAATAAAGCTTTTCCTCGAAGGGAACAAAGGCGCGCGCCACATCAACCCAGTTATGAGACTTTCTAACTTGTTCCAGCAACTCTACCTCTTGGGGTGTATGGCTGACCACTTTCAGCAGTTGCTTATGCGACCAGACATCATGCTCATAGGGGGCAATGTTTAAATCACCAACGAGGATGCGTTGAGCCGAAGTTTTTTGCTTAGATTTTGCGAACCGGCTTTGCATTTCGTTTAGAAAATCAAGTTTATGACCGAATTTCTCGTTGATTTTGCGATCGGGCTCATCACCGCCGGCAGGGACATAAAAGTTATGGAGTGATAAGGGGGCGCCCCCATAGTCGAGGATGGTCTCAATATGTCGACCATCTTTTTGACTGCAATAATCAATAATATTTGTTTTGGCAAAAGGGACTTTGCTCAGTGTTGCTACGCCGTGATAGCCCTTAATGCCGTTAATCGCGACATGTTCATATCCCATTTTATTAATAGCCTTGGTCGGAAAGCTGTCATTTGGGCACTTTGTTTCCTGTAAGCAGATAACATCCGGTTTCAGTTTTTTTGCCATTTTGGCTACAAGTTCAATTCTAAGCCTTACTGAATTGATGTTCCACGTCACGATGCGCATGATTAATATCTCGCTTTTAAAAAATTATTAAAAAAGATTCAGGCTGTTGCCGATGAGAGAGACAGGCCAGCGGCCCATCTCGAAAAGTCTGTATCTAAGCATTAGGGGGTGGTTGGCAATTTCTTCATCATCTAAATTAAGTGTCTCTGTGTGTGGGTCAGACTTTAAAACATTGGCGGCATAGGCGGCCAGGCTTAGGGCTGCACCATGAACAGCTTGTTGTGCGGCACCTGCGGCGAGATTACGCAGAGCCTCTGAAGAGGCTTCGTCAGCCATAAAAAGTGCCTCTTCCACGCAATTTGACACATCTTCAGATAGGCTGGAGGCGAGGTGAGTAAGCATAATGCCGAGCCCTTCTTCACTGATCAGGGTAAGCGCTTCCGTTGCGGCAGCAGCGCGGAATTGCTCTTCAATTTCCCAGGCTTCGCTATTGATGTCCATACTTTGGGCGGCATCAGCTGCGTCGCGCCAGTCGAGCAGGGGCGCGGGGGATGCCTCTGGCAAACCAAGCCCTTCGAGGTAGAGCGTGATGACCTCGAGGCAATCCTCATCAAGAGGCTCACCGAGATCGTTAAACCAGCTTACACGGGCGGCACGATTGGCAAAGTCGCGCAAGACTGTCAGCGCAGGTAACTCCGCCTCTAACGCCTCAAGCGCTATATCAGATATTGCGTCTTCATCGGGGTCTTCTGTTGGGCCTTCTGAGCCAAGCGGGGGTTCTGATGCGATCAAGGGAACTCCTGACGGGTGAAATTAAAATTTTCTGTAGGGACGGCGGCGTGGCTCATCGAGCTTGAAGTCTTTTTTATCAATATTTTCACGGTTTTGTAAGTCGTTCAGAATAATTGTGATTGCCTGTCCTTGAGCGTCGACAATATGCCAACTTCTTAAAAGTGTCGTTTCCGCCGAACCTTGATAGTTGAATGTGAGGCGCGCATAGCCCGGGAAGTCTCCTGTTGGGTCTTGCAACATCATCTCGGCGGCTGTGTCAAACACATCAAGTTTTGAGATATACTGCGCTTTATCGGCGAGTGATCCCTTGCCCCAGAAAATTGGCAGCGGTGTTTGGCTTAGCGGATATCGGTCAGCTTTTTCGCCGGGGACTTCTTGAACCGCTAACCATTTTCCATCTGCGACGACTTTTAGTTTCTGCGGCGGGTCATAATCAAAGCGCATCATGCCCGGCCTCTTCATTAGAAATTTACCAGTGGACGAATTCCCTTGCTGGTCAATTTGCAGAAAAGTGCCTGCCACATTATCCAGTTCGTCCAGATAGGTGGATATGTGATTAATGGCGGTTACATTAAGCTTTTCCTCAGCCTTTCCAAGGGTCTGAGCCGGAACCTCGGGCAGGTTCAGTAATAAAGCCAAGCAGACCGACAGGAGCGTTTTGAAAATTTTCATCAATGCTTCCCTAATGCTTCCCTGCGAGGACTTCGCGTTTACCGGCATGATTGGGTTGGCTGATGACCCCTTCTTCTTCCATTTTTTCAATCAGGCTTGCGGCTCTATTATAGCCGATTTGCAAGCGCCTTTGAACATAGCTGGTCGATGCGCGGTTATCACGGGTGACTATTGCAACCGCCTGATCGTAAAGACTGTCACCTGAGGTATCATCTTCCATGCTGCCCATTTCGATAGGGTCGCTATCTTCCGTGACAGCATCAATATAAACTGGCTGGCCTTGTTTTTTAAGAAATGAAACGAGGTTTTCGACTTCATTATCGGAAACAAAGGGGCCATGCACACGCTGGATGCGACCGCCGCCTTCCATGAAAAGCATATCGCCCATGCCGAGCAGTTGTTCTGCTCCCATGTCTCCAAGCACCGTCCGACTGTCAATCTTTGACGTAACCTGAAAGGCAATCCGGCTTGGGAAGTTTGCCTTAATCGTCCCCGTTATAACATCAACTGATGGGCGCTGGGTCGCGGTGATAAGATGTACACCCGCCGCGCGAGCCATCTGGGCTAATCGCTGAACGGCCGCCTCAATTTCTTTACCGGCGACGAGCATTAAGTCTGCCATCTCGTCAATGACAACGACTATATAAGGAAGTTTCTCGAGATTAATTTTCTCGGTTTCAAACATGGCCTCGCCGGTCTCCGGGTCAAACCCCGTCTGAATTTCGCGTGTCAGCGTCTCGCCCTTATCTATCGCCTCCGCCATACGCGAATTGTAGCCCTCAATGTTGCGTACCTTGATTTTGGACATTTTGCGGTATCTATTTTCCATTTCCTGAACGGCCCATTTCAGTGCCGCGACTGCTTTTTTAGGCTCCGTTACGACAGGCGCGAGCAAATGCGGAATTCCATCATATATTGATAATTCCAGCATTTTAGGGTCTACGAGGATCATGCGGCATTCTTCGGGGGTCAATCGGTACAAGATTGACAAAATCATGGTGTTAATACCGACGGATTTGCCTGAGCCGGTAGTCCCAGCGACAAGTAAGTGGGGCATTTTTGTCAAATCGCTCAGCACAGGTTCGCCCCCAATGTCCTTGCCGAGGGTCAGGGGCAGTTTCGCATTGCTCTTTTCGAACGCTTCGCTGGATAATATTTCACGAAGGAAAACCGTTTCCCTATTGCTGTTTGGCAATTCGATGCCAATGACATTATGACCGGGAACGGTAGCAACACGGCAGGAAATTGCACTCATGGCGCGCGCGATGTCGTCTGCCAGTCCAACCACGCGGGAGGACCGGATGCCAGCCGCTGGCTCCAATTCATAGAGCGTGACCACTGGACCGGGGCGCACACGTCCAATTTCGCCCTTAATCCCAAAATCCTGTAAAACTGTTTCCAACAGGCGCGCGTTAGACTCCAAGGCGTCCATGCTGACTTTTTGGGGCGCCCTGCCGCGCGGCTCAGACAACAATCGAAGGGGCGGCAGGGTGAAGCTGCTTTCTGGCTCTAATGGTAAATTATTTTGCGCTTCTTTGGAGGCCCGGCGACCTTGGCGCGGTGCGCTTTTTTTCTCAACAGGTATCGGCTTGCGAGATGCCGGCTTTGCCTTCACCGCAGGGGCTTTTGTTTCAAGGCCAGCCGAGGCAGCAGCCTGATAGTTCCGGGTTTTGAACATAAACCCAAAACCCCTCATCCGCTCTTGAGCGCCCGAAACAAAACTTCTGAAAAATTCTAGTATGGTCGCGAATGCTGACTCAGCCTTTTCAGATGTGTCAGGTTTTTTATTAGTTAACAGGCTTCTCAGAATGCGGAAAATAGTGGCGAAAATATAAAGCGTTGTTTTGATAAATAGACCGAACCAGCCTGCGGACATTAACGCAAGGGCGAAGCCTGCGAGGCCTAACGATGCTGCAGACGCCCAAAGCCAGAGCGTGATGGAGCCTGATAAACTAGTAAGCGTGTCTCCTAATAACAGCTCAAGCCAGCCGCCAATTGGCGCGACAAGTGTCTGCCCCAAAACCCCGCCTGCATGCGGCGCAAAGGACTCTGAATGAAGCGGTGCAATTGTTGCCGCCATTGACAATAAAATAATGCCGGAAAGCCAAAGGAAAAATTTAAGTATCGGGCGCGCGGCAGATGCATGACGCATATAGCGCCACCCCAAAGCAGCCACGCCGGGTATGACACCCCAAGACCCGTTCCCTGCAAATTGATAAAGCAAATCCGCGATGACGGCCCCGTACGACCCAAACCAGTTTTCAATATCTATATTGCCGACACGGTTTAGGCTGGGATCAGAAGCGTGATAGCTAAATAAAACAAGCGCCAAAGACAGGCCGACCGCCATCAAGATGATGCCGATGACCTCTTGCCCGCGAAAAATTAGGAAGCTGCCCAATCGCCCGCGGAGTTCGCTCAAGGTGCTCATTATTCTTGCCATGTTATTTTATGCCTTCCGCCGACAAAATATCATGCATTCTTGGTAAAGCCAATTTCATCTCTGCCATATCGCCGACAAGTGCGACGCGGATATATTGAGCCCCCGGGTTTTCCCCGTTCACCTCAGCCCCTAGATAGGCGCCCGGCAACACACGGATGCCGCCTTTTTCCCAAAGCAATTTTGTGATTGCCTCACTATCTCCAACATCCAGCCAAAGAAAAAATCCGCCTTCAGGCCTGTAGAAATTATAATTCGCACCGAACACATCCTCCGCCAAGTCAATTTTGTCCTGATAGAGGCTACGGTTTTCCTGCACATGCGCATCATTCGCCCAGCAAAGCGCTGCCGCTTTTTGGGCGGCAATCGGGCTTTGTGGCGCGGCAAGCATTCTAAGTTTAAGAAATTGTTTCATCAACTCTTCACCACCAACCCCTAAGCCTGAGCGAAGGCCGGGCAGGCTGGAGCGCTTGGAAAGAGAGTGAAACACCATCAGGTTTTTCAAGCCTTCCTTCCGTTGTGCGGCGACATTCAGTGCCGATATGGGAGGAGATGCTTCGTGTCGTCGGTCAAAAATATCAATGTAGCATTCATCCATTATCAACAAAAAATTATGCCGCTCTGCCCGCGCCAACCATTGGTCGAGATAGCCCCAATTAGCTATAGCCCCCTGAGGGTTGGCGGGGCTGCACATAAAAACCGCGCGCATTTGATCGAGCGTTTCATCTGACAGCGCAAGCGGGTCGGGAAGAAAGCCATTTTCAGCAACAGCGTTCATATAGAGTGGTGTCGCCCCAGCTGAGAGAGTGGCGGCGGCGTAAAGCTGGTAAAACGGATTGGGCATTGCCATAAATTTTTTATTGGGCCCGTCTGGGGCAATTTGTGCGGCAAGAAACAAGGCCTCACGCGTTCCGGTGGCCGGGAGAACTTGATGCGGCGCACCGTAAATTTCGGGCAACAGCTGAAAACGCCTTGCGAGCCAGTCACGTGCAGAGGTTTGCCATGGCTCAATACCGTTAATAGGCGGGTAGTCGCCATAAGATGCGAGGTTGTCGGTCAGGCAATCCAGTGCGAATTGCGGGGGCTTGTGTCTTGGTGAACCAACAGCAAGAGATATGGGGTCTGTCTGGCTGGTTGGGATGTCCAGTAAAGCGCGGAGGCGCGCAAAGGGCGACTCTGACAGTCCGGCGAGAACGGCGTTTTGAGCCGGTTCATCTGGCTTCATGTCATCTCCTTTCACATTTTCTCCACAAACAGACTCTCATAAAAACCCACAAAAAAACCGAGGCAAGCATAACCCGCCTCGGCTGATTTGGTCAAAACCAATTACGAAATGCTGCTTAAGCCAGCATTAAGTATTTGTGTTTTATTTCATGCCGCCTTCCGGCTCGGACTGAATATTATGGACAGCAAGGTCAGCGCCCATAATTTCTTCCTCTTCAGTGAGGCGAATGCCAATAGTTTGCTTAAGCACGCCATAAACGACGAGACCGCAAATCAATGCGTACCCGCAACCGACGACCGTACCGATGAGCTGGGATAGGAAGCTGACACCACCAAGACCGCCAAACATTTCAAGGCCGAAAATACCTGCTGCAATGCCGCCCCATGCGCCGGCAAGGCCATGCAATGGCCAAACTCCTAGAACATCATCAATTTGCCACTTTTCCTGACATAAATTGAAGAAATAAACAAATACAAAGCCACCAATGCCGCCTGTAATAAAGGAACCGATTGGGTGCATGATATTTGATCCTGCGCAAACAGCCACCAGACCTGCGAGTGCGCCATTATGGACAAAGCCTGGATCACCACGCCCGACAATGAGCGCTGCAAGAATGCCGCCGGTCATGGCGAGCAGTGAGTTCATGGCCACTAAGCCCGTTACGCCTTCAAGTGACTGAGCTGACATGACATTAAAGCCGAACCACCCGATGCAAAGCATCCATGATCCAAGCGCCAGCCAGGGTATGGATGAAGGTGGGAAAGCCCGGCCTTTCTCGCCATATCTGCCGTGGCGCGCGCCAAGCATTAAAACGGCACCCAGTGCTAACCAGCCGCCTACACCATGGACGACAACCGAACCGGCAAAGTCGTTAAAGGCGTAGCCAAAAGTCGACTCGAGCCAAGACTGGAAGCCAAATTTTCCGTTCCAAATGATGCCTTCAAAAAATGGATATATTAGCGCGACGATGATCGCCGACGCTGCCAATTGCGAACCAAATTTGGCACGCTCGGCAATGCCGCCGGAAATAATTGCCGGAATGGCCGCGGCAAATGTTAACAGGAAGAAAAATTTAACCAATGAAAGGCCCTGCCCATCAAAGCCTGTGCCCTCACCGCCTTGAATAGTTGCCGCACTCGCGAAAAAGTTGATGCCATACGCAACGCCATAACCAATTAAAAAATAGGCAACTGTTGAAATAGCAAAGTCTGATATGATTTTGACCAGGGCGTTAACCTGGTTTTTTTTACGAACAGTTCCAACTTCTAAAAATGCAAATCCGCCATGCATGGCAAAAACCAATATGGCACCAATAAGCAAAAAGAAGACGTCACCGCCCAATTGCGATTGAGACATGTTCCCCTCCATTATAATTATCTCAGATACAATACAAGCAAGATGTATGCCAGAAATCTTGACTAACCCACTGATATTATTGATATAATTATGCCCAAATTGAATGATTATTCCTATTTGCATAAAATTTAATCATTTACAGATTATTCGCGTGCAGGCGCCTATTTAATAGTCACTTTATAAGCGTCACATGTCGCATCTGTTGTACTGGACTTTAGCCCTCATGTCGGTCACTTTATGCAAATGAGTTCTCTGTCACCTGAAACGTGTGAAATTGTGATTGTCGGCGCCGGTCTTGCCGGTTATGCGGCGGCGTTAGCATTGTCGGGAACGGGAGCAGACATTATTATGCTGGACCGTGGGACGGATAAGGCTGGCAATGCCTCTCACTCTGATCCTCGAACAACAGCATTATCACCCTCCTCTTTTAAAATGCTGAGCTGTCTTGATGTGCTGTCGGCCTGTCGAGAAACCCCTACGCCCATTTCCGCGATGAAAATTACAGAAGCTGTCTCAGTGCCTAAATGGCCAGGGGGTTTGTTAAATTTTGAGGGTACGGATGATGGGGCATTGGCCTACATGGTTCGCAATCATGACTTGCATGCCGCTTTTGCAAAAGTCAGCAGGAACATACCTAATATTTCAATCCGCCAGGGCCAGACCGTTACCGACATGGAGCAGACGCCAAACGGGATGCAATTGACTGTTAATAATCATCAGATGATATGCGACCTCGTCGTTGCGTGCGATGGCCGCCAATCACTTGTCAGGGATTTTCTCGGTACACGCGTTATACAGCGTGATTATCACCGCGCCGCGTTGGTGGCAGATTTTTCCCATAGCTTGCCGCATGAAAATATTGCGCGTCAGATTTTTAAAACGGATGGCCCTTTGGCCTGCTTACCGCTGGGTAGAAATCCAAATGGTGATCATGTCAGTAGTTTTGTTTGGGTTGAAAAAACAAAAAGAGCCCAGAACCTTTCGGCCCTATCTTCCGAGAGATTTTCCTACGCTTTGTCAGAACAACTTGATGGCGCGTTGGGAGATATTGAAATTTCTGATACGCCGCATTGCTTTCCGCTGGCTTTGATGTTGGCTGAAAATTACGCCGCACCTCATGCAGTTCTTCTTGGGGATGCCGCGCATGTCATCCACCCGCTTGCCGGGCAAGGTTTTAATCTTACGCTTCGGGATGCCGCGACGCTTGCCGACAACGTTTTTGAAGCCAAAATGGTTGGTCTGAAAGCTTGCGATATGAGCGTCACAGCCGGGTATCAACTTAGTCGCCGGGCTGATGCTTTTGCGATGGCAGGTTTGACGGATGGCTTAAACACAATGTTCGGGACTTCTTTTCTGCCTTTATCTTGGTTACGCCATGCGGGTCTTGCCCTTGTTAATAACGCCCTTCCCAGTCAAGCCAAACTTGCGGGGCAAAAATATGCTGACAGAGGCACGACTGCGCCACCGCGCCTATTAAGAGGCCATAAATTTAATGGATAAACGTATTTTTAAAACTTAATCTTTTGAAATTTTTCGAGCTTCGCTCTCCAGCATTACTGGAATACCCTGCCTTACAGGATAGGCTAACCCGGCTTCTTTACTAATCAACTCCTGTTTATCGCTGTCATAGCTTAAGGGACGGCGCGATACTGGGCAGACAAGAATTTCCAACAGGCCGGGGGCAGGACTGGCGATGTCAATTTTTTCGTTATTTTCTTTGGTCATCTATTAAGCCTTATTGAAGTGGCGTGTCCTCATCATTGCCTTGCGCAAGGGCTACCTCGGTCATGGCAATAAGCATATCAGCCCGGCGCGCAAGCGTGTCTGCCTCTAAGAGAGCTTGTTTTTCAGGCGGGCCATAGGGGCTTACAACACTTAAAGAATTCACTAATTCCTCGGTGGGTGAGCCTTCGATAGACGGCCAATCACCCTGAAGTTGATTGGCGTCCAGATAATCTTTAAGCACTTCAAGCAGACCCTTTCGGTCAACATCATCCACACCGTAATCTTTAACAAGATCGTGTGAAAAAGGCTCGTAGTCAGCTTTAACCTGACGATAGGGGGTCGTGACGTCTAATTCCTCTTGCACCTGAAATCTGCAAAGTCCGGTTAAGGTGACGAGTATCCGGCCATCCTCAGTTTCATTATATGTCGTGACTCTCCCGACACACCCCGCATCATAGAGGCCGTAAGGCCCTGACTGGCTACTATTGCGTGGTTGGATAATCCCAATAATGCGCGAACTGCTCATAGAGTCATTGGCCATTGAGAGATAGCGCGGCTCAAAAATATTGAGCGGCAATAAAACGCGTGGCAATAATAGGGCTCCTGATAACGGAAATACCGGAATTACAGGCGGCAAATCTGCCGGAAGTTTATAATCAACAAGCATATTAACTGAACAGCAGGGAGGATAACTTGCGTCGCCCCTCTACCGTTACCTCATCTGTGGGTCCATAAGCTTCAAAAAGCTCGAGTAATTGTTTACGGGCGGCATCATCCTGCCATTGGCGATTGCGCTGAATAATATCCAGCAAAGCATCTATTGCATTTTCCTTCTGCCCGGCGGCATGATAGGCCAGGGCCAAATCATAGCGCGACTGGTGATCGTCTGCGTTGTTGGCAATGTTAGCAAGAAGGGTGTCAATCGCACCCTCTTTTTGATCGGCGGTCTTGCCAAGTGAAGCTGATTTTTTAGCCAATTCAAGGCCTGCAATTGCCGCAGTGTAAAGCGGGTCGGGGGTCGTTGCGTCCTCAGTCATAGCAAGAGCTTGTTCCGCCGCCTCGGCATTGCCCATTGCCAGATAACACTGTGCCAGTCCACCAATCGCGGCTGTGTTGGTATAGTCTTGTTGAGCAATGGAACCGAAAATTTGCATGGCGTTTGTAAAATCATACTGCTCCAAAGCAGCTTTACCGGCGGCGAGCATCTCCTCGATTGGGTCTGGTGCGAGACCTTCACCAAGATTTTTTTCGATAAAGGCTTTGAGTTGGCTCTCAGGCAGGGCGCCTGCAAAACCGTCAACAGGTTGGCCATTCTTAAAAGCAAAAACCGCCGGAATGGATTGTACCTGCAATTGCTGGGCGACTTGAGGATGCTCATCAATATTCATTTTTGCCAGTCGGACAGTGCCATTACTTTGCACAGCCAATTTTTCAAGAAGTGGTGTCAGTTGCTTGCAAGGTCCACACCATGGTGCCCAGAAATCAAGTAGAACCAACATATGCTGTGAGGCCTCAATCACATCGACCATGAAGGTTTGTGTGGTTGTTTCGACAATACTTTCAGATGACTGTCCGCTTACCGCACCCATACCTGATGGGTTCTGTTGGGTTTCCGGTGTTTCGTCCATAATTTATCCCGTTTTGGCTTCCTTAAAGGAAGTTCATACCATTGTATTTATAAAGTGGGGTCTCTTGATGGTTTTGCCAAGGGCTTTTGGCGATTTTCCTTTTTACTTGAACCTTTGAACTTTCTGGCTTTAAGGGCTTGCGTCTCCAAGAAGTGCGGAGACAACGGCAACATCAATAATATCCTGTACGCCACATCCACGCGATAAATCCATCCATGGCTTGGGAAACCCGCCGAGAATAGGTCCGATGGCCCGCGCGCCGCCAAGCTCTTGTGTGATTTTGTAGCCTATATTACCCGCGTCGAGGTCCGGAAAAATAAAAACATTTGCTTTGCCCGCTACCGGAGAGTCCGGGGCCTTTTTAGTGCCTATTACCGGGTTAATCGCTGCATCATATTGCAATTCACCGTCAATATTGAGCTGAGGAGCTTTTTGAGTTACGAGCGCCATGGCTTCGGTTACTTTATCTACATCTGCATGATTCGCCGAGCCTTTGGTGGAAAAGGAAAGCATCGCCACATTTGGGGTCTCCCCAGTTAGGCGCTGATGTGTTTCAGATGTGAAAATTGCAATGTCTGCTAATTGCGCCGCAGTTGGGTTTGGGACAACAGCGCAATCGCCATAACTTAAAACCCTTCCATCCGGCAAAGCCATTAAAAACATGCTGGAGATGGTTTTGGTGCCGTCCTTGACCCCAAGGCTTTTAAAGCCCGCTTTTAAAACATTGGCTGTTGTTGCAATTGATCCTGCAACACCGCCATCCACATAACCTGTAGCTAACAAATAACAGCTCAACAAAAGTGGGTTTGAAAGGGATTGCTCGACCTTAGAGCGTTCAAGCCCTCTTTTGCTTTGAACATGCTCATAAATCCGACCTAGCCAAAGGTCCTTATCGGGATGGTCGAGAAAAACTTCAGTGCCCTCAGGCAGTCCATCATCTGTGTTAAGCGCGATGGGTATTACTTCGCCGCCTTGGTGGAGCAACTTTATAGCTTCTTGAATGCGCGGGTCGGATGTTTCGGGAAGTAAAATGCGCTTCTTATTTTTTTTGGCACGATGGTAAAGATTATTAATGATGTCAGTCATGTTTTATTGTCGAAAGAAGGCTTTCATCAATCTGTACCACCATATGCAGAAGTGCAAGCCCATGCACTTTGCCTTGGGCGTCGGTAATAAGTGTCTCCGTACCGCCGCCGCCAAGCGACTCCTCAAGAATAAAATTAAACGCATTTAAATTTGGCAAATCATAGCGCGTAACCCCGCCGAGTGCGATTTCGCTAAAATGGTCAGCGACTTTTGCGGCGGTTAACTCTTTATCAAGATAGGCGTAAATTTCTGGTGATCTGGCGATGACGCCGACATTACTTCCGTTGCCCTTGTCGCCAGAACGCGCGAGAGCGATGTCCATCAGTTTTACCTGTTTGGTTGCCACCTTAGACCTCCTCAACCTTAACGGTTGTTTTGATTTTATCTTTGCCAATAAGCGCCGGCCAATAACCGACAACCTCAGACGCACGCGATCTCCCCGCAGCAAATCCGGTAATACCCGGAGGGCCGGAAGTCAAAACCGGAGCAATCTCGCTCGACATTACATTAAGCTTGCTGGCATCCATTCCCTTTGCGCCGAGCCGCATCAGAATTTCATGAGGCTGGTCGGGGCTTTCCACAATGCCCTTATAAAGAACATTGCTACCGAATAATTCTAAAAAGCGATCATCTTCAGGGATATCTGCGCCGAGCATTTTCATTCGGGCAAATACCATGTCAGAAACAATATGTGCCTTTTCAATTGCGTCGGGGCCACTAATGCAAAGCGTTGCAAGAATTTTATAACCGTTCGCATAGGACATGGAGACCTTGAAGCTGTCAGTCGCTGGAAGCCCTTTAACGCTATGAACTTTTACGCGGTTTGCGCCATCCTGCTCCATTTGGATTGTTGTAAAATCTGCAACACAATCCGGGCTGAGGTATCGTGCCGGGTCACCAAGTTCATAAAGTAACTGTGAGGTGACGCTTTCCACATTAATCAATCCGCCTGTGCCGTCATGCTTGGTGACGAGAAAAGACCCATCCTCGTAAGCCTCAACAACCGGAAAGCCAATATGCGCAAAATCTTTAACATTTCGCCAATCCGTATAGTTACCGCCCGTGCATTGGGGGCCACATTCAATGATATGCCCTAGTACTGTTGCGGCTGCAATTTTGTCATAATCTTCGAATGACCATCCAAATTCATAGGCCAATGGTGCGACAGCCAGTGAGGGGTCACTCGCACGCCCGGTGATAACAATATCTGCGCCTTGTTGCAGTGCCTCAACTATCGATGCGGCGCCTATATAAACATTGGCGCTGATGATGTCGTCTTTCACGGATGCTAAATCTGCGCCGGTATCCATATTAACCAGCGCCTCGCCTTCATTTGTCAGCGCGTCCAGCCTGTCAAGAATATCATCACCCTCAACAATGCCGATACGGACACCTGAGAGGCCAATCTCTGAAAGTGCTTGTTTGGTGGCGGCAAGACATGCCGGGGCATTAACCCCCGCCGCATTGGCAATCAATTTGATGCCCTTGTTTCTGCATTGCGGCATAATCATTTTGAGCATTTTAATAAAATCACGTGCGTAACCTGAATTCGGGTCGCGCATTCTTTGTTTTTGCATGATGCTCATCGTGATTTCGGAAAGATAGTCGAAGGTCAGATAATCAACTGGCCCTTCTTCAACAAGCCTTTTGGGCCCGAGCAGACTGTCGCCCCAGAAGCCTTGGGCATTTGCAACCCTTATCATTTTTTTTGCTGTATTCACTGTAGCCTCCAGCCCTCAATTTAAAAGCCTACCTCTTAATGTCAATTATAAGTTTTCTGGGACGCGAGAAACATATTGAAGTAGTGTGTTTTTCACTTTTAATCATTAAACGGAAAAAAAATGATAGGAACACCTCCCCGCGTGGGAACGATTTATACTGGCTGGATTGTTTTATCTGCCTGTTTTGTGTCGGCCATGTTGATTGTAGGTGCGACGATTTACAGCTTCCAGCTTTTCGTTATCCCCGTCACTGAAGAATTCGGGATCTCGCGAGCAACAGCCAATAATGCCTATATTTCCATGTTGGTCGGGCTTGCACTCTGGTCGCCATTGGTTGGGCGGCTACTTGATAAATTTGATGCAAAATATGTGATTATGTTTGGCGCGCTAAGTTTTGGGGGCGCCTTCACACTTGTTGCGATGGCCCAAAGCCTGATGGTAATGATGGTCGGCATTTTTGTGATGCTGAGCATTGCCGTTTGCTCATGTGGTGGGCTTGCCGGTAACGCCGTTACAGTGCGGTGGTTTCAAAAACGCAGGGGGCTGGCATTGGGGATTATGTCCGTGACGTCATCTGTCGGTGGCGCATTTATGGTGCCGGTTGTGTCCTATCTTATCTCATCTTATGGCTGGCGTACGGCGATGCTTCTCACCGGCTGGTCGGTGGCAATAATTATATTCGTCCTCGTTGGTCTGTTTGTTAGGGGGCGTCCCGCGCAAGCCGATATTAATGATTTTGATGAACTTGATAGCCAAGCTGATACACCACTACAAGATGCGCCGACAGGGGATAAAACTCTGAGCCTCAAGCAGATTGTGACGACGCGAAATTATTGGCTTGTCGCAATGGGGTGCGGTCTTTTGCTGGCGAGCGATCAGGCTGTTCTCACCTCGAAATTCCCGTTTCTAGTCGATAGCGGTTTTACAGTTTTGCAGGCCACCACTATTATTTCTACCATGACGATATCTGCGGTCGCCGGAAAGCTGATAATCGGCTTTATGGCTGATTATTTTGATGTCAGGCATTTGTTCGCCTTGGTTGCCTTGTTCCACTTTCTTCTCTTGGCTGTGTTTTTAATGCGACCTGACTATTGGAGTTTATTGATTTTTGTTTCTATTTTTGGGGCGGCCGTTGGCGGTATTTACCCTGTGTGGTCATCGCTAACGGCAAACGCTTTTGGTCCGGCCAGCATTGGGTCTGTCTTAGGATTTATGGCACCGGTCATGCAGGGTCTTTCGATTATTTTTGTAAGCTTTATCGGCGAGGTGCACAGTCGGACGGGGGCCTATGATGTTGCGTTTCAAGGATTTATGGTAACTGTCGTAATGTCTGTATTCTTTATTTATGCGATGAAGCTACAGTCAAAATCATCTGCAGATACCGCTTAAGGGTAAGCTAAAGAGCTTGCAATCGCTTTTGCTTTGGGGCATAACCCGCTATGCTATTAAACAGCAATGCGGGCGTAGCTCAGGGGTAGAGCGCAACCTTGCCAAGGTTGATGTCGTGAGTTCGAATCTCATCGCCCGCTCCATTTCTTGAGATATGAATATCGCTGTAACAGCCCGTTTTCCGTGAGAATATTATAATTACACATATCAGGGGTGGCTGGCAAGCTGTCCAACCTGATTATAAAAAATACACTCAAATTTGTGGCGAGTTGTGACCAGATTGTGACCGATGCTCTATTATTGAGCTCTGCACTTCCAGAAGCGCAGTCAGGTAGTCAGACTTGTCTGTAAGAACCTCCATCTTTGGCTTACCCCAACCTCTATCCAGCAATGCTTGAGCAGCAGTGCCTCTCACACGCTCATCTTTACCATCACGCATCAGCTCCACCAGCGTCTCAAGAGCCTCTGTCGTGTAGCTCCTTGCAAGCTCAATGACGTTATGCTCGTCCTTAGGTCTGCCCCCAGGGTTGCCTGAAGAGCCTTTGATAAATCTGCCCGTCTTATCTCTCATCGTGAACGCCTCCTGACTTGAGGTTGCATTATACAATGGATGAAATTAGAATTTCAAAGGGTGGTAGATATTCATTAATTGGGAGGGTTCATGAAACGGTTTTTAATTATTGCTTCAATGGTTTTTTATTCACTTATGTTGTCGACGTGTAATAGTGCCTCTAATAAGTTATCTGTAAATATTGGGCCGACGAAGCAGGACTGCAAAGAATTGGCTCAGGGCGCTGGGGCATTATTGATTGAAGCTGATAAGCTTTGGGATGAACTCAGAAACATTCCTGAAAATTCTTCTGAACGCCAGGAGTCAGCTGCTAAAATTAAATGGCTGACTGATATAGCTGCCAACTATTCTGTTTATTACGAAACTTTTTGTAAGTAAAAATGAAACCACTACTCCCCAGCATCGCACTGCTTTTCTTATGCTAGCGATTGAAATGTCTTTATTTAAGAATGATTGAGTATCTTAAATTTTTTCATCCTTTGATAATTGAGGGAGTGGGTGGATATGACAGTAGAGACCCAAAGTCTGTTAGCACGCATATTTTAGATGACCTACAGAAATACTGGCTTAAATTTCCACCCTCAAAGTCAATTATTCTCGTTACCCAAGGCGACCCATATGAGGAAAGGGGGATATCTGCAATAACTCGTCTGGTATGTGACGGGCTAGATATTCCTAGAGCTTTGATTTTTCTGGACCCTGACATCGCAGATTATCATTGGCCACTAGCGGACCGCTATAAACTGAAATTCGAAATATCCTATTCATCTATGTCCAGTTGGTTAGAAACGCGAACACCAGATGTAGTCTCAAAGATTTCTAGCCAGGTAAGCGCTACCCTCGCTCAGAAAAACGCTCAGCGATTGCAAGAGACCAAAACTACCCTGCCGAAATATTATTTTGATTTTGTAATGCTTCAAGAGGTAACTAAAATAGCCTGTAAGCAGATTTGCGGAGAGGTTACCATCGCTCATACAAGTAGAGAAATCAGTCCATTTTCGATAACTAGCTTCTATGAAGTAGGGTTAGGGTTGGGGCTTATATGTGAAAAAGATATGGTTCCTTATTACGATTAAATCTGCGCTATAGCTTTCGATGAACCTACCCTTTCAACCTCTTCTAGATAACGCCTCCTGACTTGAGGTTGCATTATATAATGGATGAAATTAACATTTCAAAGGGTGGTTTAATCATTTAGAGGTCATGGATGTTCATCGGATTGTTTCTAATTTTGCACGCCATGGTTTTGGGCTTCATGGTGCTTTTTTTGAGTGTAATCGCCCCATCTGTCTTTACATCGCTTGATGAAGAGAATGCAGGTAAGCTGCTTCGGAAATTATTCCCTAGAATGTTCATATATGGTCTGGTGCTCACTCTATTTGCTTGTTTTTTCGCATATCAGGCTGGGAGAGGTGATTTAGCGATACTGACAATGGTTTCAACCTTCGGCTTTGGATTTAACGCTTTTTATTTAACGCCATTAATCAATGAAAAAAGAGATGCATTGCTTAAAGAGCCTAATGCCTTTAGCAAAAGTTTTGATTTATTGCATCGCCTCTCGGTAAGTATTTTTATGGTGCAAATGATAATTTCTATTGTTGCCTTAGCTTGGGTTCATCATTGAGACATGGCGCAAATGAAAATTAATCAAATACTGGAAATGCTGAAATGAAACCACTACTCCTCACTATCGCACTGCTTTTCTCGACGCCAGCTTGAACGAGAGCTTGTTAAACTGACATGGACCCAATATCTCAAGGAACAGTTGGAGCAGCTTTTGCGCAATCAGCGGCAAATAAAAATAATATTGCAAAGATAAGTGTCGTCGGTTTTCTTGCTGGATTGGCGCCCGATTTAGACGTTTTAATTCAGTCGTCGACTGACCCCGTTTTATTTCTTGAGTACCACAGGCAATTTACTCATTCCCTTATCTTTATTCCCTTTGGGGCGTTAATCGTCTCCACCCTTATTTTCCCATTGGTTAGAAAATCTCTCAGTTTTCAAGCGACCTATTTGGCAAGTTTTTTGGGCTATGCGACCCATGGTTTGCTGGATGCATGCACATCTTACGGTACGCTTCTCTTTTGGCCCTTTTCCAATGAGCGCATAACTTGGAATAATATATCTATTGTTGACCCGCTCCTTACAATTCCCGCCCTCATTTTTCTGGCCGCGGCAATCAAAACAAGTCGGCGGCGATTTAGTTTTCTTGCGGTTGGGTGGATTGTCTCATATCTGGCGTTAGGTCTTGTTCAGTACGAGAGGGCATTGTCATCTGGTATCAAACTGGCCCAGTCAAGGGGGCACAGTGCAGAGCGTATGACTCTTAAGCCATCTTTTGGAAACCTAATTCTCTGGAAGTCCATTTATCAGTATGGAGATAGTTTTTATGTTGATGCCATTCGCGCTGGACGCACCCTGACTTGGTGTCCAGGCGAAACTATTAAAATATTTGACTATCAATACCACTTACCAGATTTAGAAAAAAATAGTCAGCAGATGAAGGACATTGAAAGATTTCGTTGGTTTTCACAGGATTATTTGGGCTTTGACGGCGATAAAAATCTTGTCACAGATGTACGTTACTCGATGGTTCCAAATCAAATTGCGCCTATGTGGGGGTTGGTTATTAAAGAACAGCAGGGCACAAATCAGCACGCGGTTTGGTGGGCAAGCCGCGATTTAGATGATGAAAGTTTGACTTTATTTAAGGAAATGTTGCTTGGTGATAAATGTGCCCAATCACCCAGTTAATGCACATCTTTTTAGATTTCACCAACCTCAAACAACAGTTGAGTAATTATATCTAAAATAGAACTGATTACTTTGCAGAGCGATCAGAAATGCATAATAATTGGCTGAGATATCTGCTGGAGGCAGAGTGATGAAACAAATTTTAGTCATTATTATTATGCTTTTCTCGACGCCAGCTTGGGCGGAATACGAACAGCCGAGTTATAAAGTTATTCTTGAGCAGGATAAGTTTTCTATAAGAGATTACTCAGAAGTTATTGTTGTTGAAACTGAAGTGGTGGCCTCAAGAAGGGATGCAACAAGCGAGGCATTTCGCAAGTTGTTTAGATATATTAGTGGAAACAACGAAGCTAACTTGGAAATCTCAATGACTTCACCTGTGGCGCAAACTTTAACCAATCAAGATGGTGAAATTGGCGAGAATTGGGCTGTAAGGTTTTTTTTGCCAAGGAGTTTGAGCGAAGAAAATATACCTAAGCCCAGTGAGACGGGTGTGGCAGTTGTGAAGCTTAAGGCTCAGAAATACGGCAGTGTATCTTTTAAAGGAACACAAAATGATAAAAAGGTTTCGGAAAATTTAGCAAAGCTTGAGGCATTCATTGCTGAGAATGATTATGAGGTTTCAGGCCCCCCCGTCTATGCTTTTTATGACCCGCCTTTTATTCCATGGTTTTTAAGGGACAATGAGATTTTACTTCCTGTGATTGCAAATCAAATAAATTCTGAAAACCCTGGAGGGTATAAAACTGAATGAAACCATCACTTTCAGAATATTTATTTTTCAGTTTTCCCCACACTTCACAATCTTATCAGCACTATATTTTATTTCCGACTAATCCGATTTCTTTTCCTTTCGTAAAGAAAATATGAAGGAGATACTGCAATGTTTAGGCACATTTTAATTTTTTTGATTTCATTGACACTCTCTGCTTGCGGCGGTGGCGGCGGCGGTGGTGGATATGGAGGTAATTCATTAACTCAAAATAATGGTGACACATCCATCCCGGGGGCGGGCCCTACAACGACGGAAAACTCAGCTATTACATTGTATACCAGTGATGGCGAACAATATTCAGGTGAGTATCATCAAATGGAAAATGGAACTTATCATTCCGGCACTACCCACGATGCAACTTTGCCGGAGGGTCATCAAATACTCACACAAACACCGCCTGCAAACCCGACTGAGGTTCCTAATACAACTAGGACACAATCAAGCGGATATTCGGATAACTCAGGCTCAGGTTACGGATTAGCCCAATCAAAATTTGATATTTTCAATAATGTTTATGAGGCAGAAGGCGTAACCATTGTAACCAACCTTCCTCAGAATTTTCAATTACCCTTTAAGGGTACAAACCTGTCGGTATTCACAACCTCAAATATTTCAAGAAAGAATGAACTGCTCAGTAGCATTGAGAGATACACAACCGGTCTGACTTTTGAGCTGAACAATATCAGTGATTATAAGCTTTTAAGCTCCTTGGGTGTTTCTCATATTTCCGGTTACGGTGATTTTGAAGACGCTCTGGGAACTGTCCTTGAATTACAGATGAAATCTACAAGTCAAGATCCAAGCAGCATTACTTTTAGAGTTTCAAGTTTTGTTCATCCGATCAGAGGATCTTTTTATAATTTTGATCGTGAGGACGAAACATATGAGGTGCGTTATGAGAAAAAATTCTACATAGCAAACCACAAGTTAGGTGTTGAGTTGAATTATAAAGATAAATCTTCGTCTGTTAATACATATGATTTTGATACGCTGAAAGTCATATTCAAAGCTGATTTTTAATCCGCTAAAGGTGTTGTTTTTTGCCTTTAGGCGTGTCACAGAATTTGAAACGGTAACTTTTTAAAATCTGAGCTGCTTGTCTTGTATTTCAATACCACGCGGATGCGAGCCGGAGGCGTTGTCGCCGTATTCAAAGGCTTACCATGGCGCATTATGCCAAATATTTCTTGCTGCAAAACTTTTAGCCCTCACAATTATAAAGCTATTCTTGTCGCCAGTTTGGGCTGAGGAAGTCTTCCATTAGTGTTCAGGTGACATAGGTGCGGGGCTTCCCCCATCAGAAAATGAAAAAAATTTATTGAGGGGTGGCAAGTGTCTGGAGCCATGGATGAAACTCACAAAATTCTACTGTCGGTCAAAGGGCACCCTTATGAGCGTCAGGCGTTTTACGATATTTTTGATGATATGGACAATCTTGACTGGACGTTGGTTGAGCAACCCGCCTCGCAAGCACTTTTTAATATTAATCAGGCGGCAGCTTTTGATGCGCTGGTGCTTTATGATATGCCCGGCATCACCTTCCATGAAAATGCGCCGCCGGATATCTCATCGCCGCCCGAAGTCTATCAGCGCGATTTTCAACAGCTTGTCGAAGCCGGTCATGGGTTTGTTTTTTTGCATCATGCGATTGCGGGCTGGCAAGATTGGGAAGCCTATAGCGAGATTATCGGCGGGCGGTTTTTCTATTTACCGCGTGAATTGCGCGGCGAAAGGCGACAGGATAGTGGCTACCGCCATGATGTGACGCATCAGGTGGAGGTGTTGGCAGATCATCCTGTGACTGCGGGCCTGCCACCGCATTTTGAAGTTACTGATGAGCTTTATCTTTATGAGGTATTCGAGGACGATGTCACACCGCTACTGCGCAGTGATTTCAATTTCACGGCGAATAATTTTTATTCCGCTACTGCCGCCGTGCGTGATGGCCGACTAAATGATAATAGCGGCTGGGCGCACAATCAGGGCAGTTCTCTCGTTGGATGGACAAGGGAGGTCGGCGGAAGTCGAATTGTCTATCTCCAATTCGGTGATGGCCCATCCGCTTATGCCAATCCGCATTACCGAAGGCTTATTGCCAATTCTATTGAATGGGTCAGCACTAAAGGCCGACCACTTTAGGTTTAATGTCTAAGGCAAAAATTAACGAAAATCATGTTGATGCGCCTGCAAGTAAACCTAAGTTAATAGTGTTATAAACTATGGAGGCTTAAATGCTTAAACTGCTCACACCGTTTGTTATTGTGTTTCTGATGATGGGTCTTGTTAATACACCATCACAAAATGGATACGCCACTCCTTCAAATCTTGAAATGTCTTCAGGTTCATTAATGCTTGCCGGCCATTGTAATGGCGACCATGGCGATGATGATCACGGCGATGAAGAAGATGCAGGTGAAGGTGAATCCAGCAACGCCGGAACCACTTACAGATCATAAAACCTACCAAAAATTTCAAATTACTTTAATGCCCCGCTATCATGCGGGGCTTTTTTTATGTTTATGCGTCAAAAAAGGTCGTGGGTGTTTTGAATATGTTCACAATAATCACGCCGAGAACAATGAGGCTCAATCCGAAAATGACCTGCCAATTAAGACTTTGCTTATGAAAAAAATAGCTGAGGACGGTCACAGAAAAAACACCTAGCCCGGCCCAAGATGCATAGACAATTGATAGGGGTAATTTTTGAGAGAGATAAGCAAGCAGATAAAATGAGATTGCATATGAAACGAGCGTGATGGAGCTAGGCATAAGCTTGGTAAAGTTTTGTGTGGCAGGGAGCAGCATCGTGCCCAATACTTCAAAACTGATGGCGATGAATAGCAGAAGATATAAATTCATATAATCAGTCTACACGATAGTGCTCAGCTATTGCTAAGCATAATTACGGGCGATTTTGAGAGCGATATTTGTGTTTTTTTATGAAAAATTTAATCATCAAAATCTATATTTTCAGTAGCAATTTTGTTCTGCTCCTGTTAGCAATATTATGACGGGTAATTTAAGGCATGTTTTAGCCCGCTCCCAACTCTTGTTGTTCAAGTTTTTGGTAAACACACAAATTTTGCCTAACTTGGATTTAAGATGACTACAGGAACTTGTAAGTGGTTCAACGCCACAAAAGGATACGGATTTATTGCTGTTGAAGGTGAAAATGACGTATTCGTGCATATCTCAGAAGTACAAAAATGCGGAATTACCCTTGATGAGGGAACCGTTGTTACTTTCGAGAAGCAGGTTGGGAATAACGGCAAGCAATCTGCCTGCAATCTGGCACTTGCTGAATAGCTAACCTTTATCAGGCTTTTTAAAAATACCCTCCGTTAATGCTTTTGTCGATTAACGGAATAAGGGTATTTTGTCTGATTTTGGGCTTTCAAATAATTAAAACACGCCCCAATGCCGGGCGTGTTTTTTTGTTTAGCCCAAATTTTGAAGAGTGACAGGGCCTCTAGTTGCGAATGGTAATGCTTATCAGTTGCAAGCTATTGTTTTTAAACAATTTTTTCTTTTCTTTTTGCGAATATAGATTATATATAACCTTAATTGACATCCATCTTTATAATAAGGAGAGCATTATGAAGGGCAGTCCAGAGGTCATTAAGCACCTTAATACTATTTTAAAAAATGAACTGACAGCAATTAATCAGTACTTCTTGCACGCACGCATGCTCAAAGATTGGGGCTTTAATGTTCTGGGTGATAAGGTCTATCACGAAAGTATCGGTGAAATGAAACATGCCGATATGATTATTGGCCGCGTCCTGATGCTTGAAGGATTACCAAATCTTCAGGATCTGGGACTGCTTAAAATCGGGCAAAATGTGCCTGAAATGCTATCAGCTGATCTTTCCGTCGAGATGCTTAATCAAAGTTGCCTCAAAGAGGCGATTGTTTTGTGTGAAAATGAGCGCGATTTTATCACTCGGGATATTTTTGACAAAATCTTAGACGACACAGAAGAACATATTGATTGGATTGAAACCCAACAGGGTCTTATTGAAAAAACAGGCCTTGAAAACTATCTGCAGGAGCAGATCGGAACAGAGGCATAAATTTAATGATTTATGTGTTTAGGCGTGAGCTGGAGCTGCGGGCTGAATGTCTGTGGCTTCCAGTAATTCTAACATCCGCTCGGCACAGCGGCCACATTGGGGCTTCGTCCCGCATTGAGAGTAAATGTCGTTAGGACGCCTGCATCCGCTAGTAATAGCAGATTCTACTTGTTTGTCAGTTAAGGCGTTGCAGACACATATATACATAAAATGCTCCGTTAGTTGCTAATGATTATCAAAAACACCTAATGTTGGCAAGCATTTTTTTATGTTCGGCGCGTAATTATGTGCATAACCATCGGCGCATTATTTTTCTTAGAGATACGAAATCCCTTTAAGCTTGAGTTACCTGAAGATAGGTAATCACTATGTTGGCTGTTTGCTCGCTAGCTGTGAGTGAAATTTGGTGATACACCTCGCCGCCTGCAACCGGGATAACGGCATCATTCAAAATTTCGAAGCCATGCTCAATTAAGTACTCACGGGTATCGTTAATATCTTCCACTTCATAAACAATGGTCAGGATGCCCTGTCCATTTGCCGTAAGAACTGGATCCAGCACACCGCCAGGAACGGGCGCAACCAACTCAGTGCCAAGTTCAATATTCATCAGTGACAACGAACCAAATGGACGTGTCTGCTCTTGGTGATCAATAAATTTCGTGTTGAGCAGTTTCGAGAAGTTAACCTCGGCTTCTTCAACATCATTCACAAAATATTCTACTCTATGAAGTCGTAAGATTTTCATCATTTCCCCCTTTGATGTATTGGGCTGTTAATTAATGCCCGATAATTTAAATTAACCCGCCAGTTGTCCACCATCCATGGTGAAGAGAGACCCAGTAACCTTGCTGGCTTCCTGACTGGCAAGATAGGCAAAGAGGCTAGCGATATCTGATGGTTGGCAAGTTCCGTCCACAAGCTTGGGCGCGTTCCGCATGACCAAATCAAAATCTATATTACCCTCAGGGATATTTTCCTGAATCATAGCTGCCATTGGGGTATCCACATGACCCGGGCAAATCGCATTCACACGAACACCTTTTGCACCATATTCAAGAGCAAGGCCTTTCGTAATTGCGGCAACTGCATGCTTGGAAGCAGAGTAGGCAATTGTGTATGCTATGCCCTGCAAGGCGGCGGTTGATGCCGTATTTACAATAGTACCCTTAGTTTTTTCCAGATGCGGCAATGCGGCCTGACAAATGGCAAATACGCTTGTTGTGTTGATTTGCATAATTCGCTCAAACTCTCCAAGTGAAAAATTCTCTGATGGGCCCCATCCAAATGTGCCTGAAATATTGCAGACAACATCTAGTCCACCTTCAGCGGCTTCATTGACAAGCGCCTGAGAAGAGTCATTGTCGAGGGCATTATAGGGTTTGATTATCGGCGCTTGCGCCATCAGCTCTGCCGTCGTTTGGAGACCCGCCTCGTTAACATCGGCGATGACAACATTTGCCCCTTCCTCTGCGAAGCGAATGGCTGTCGCTTGTCCAATGCCGGATGCGGCGCCTGTGACTAAAACTTTTTTTCCTTCAAACCTGTTCATAATATCTCCCTAATTTATTTGATATGCTTCCATGCGGCTATTGAGTTGAGCCCGATTTATGCTGAGGTGAAAACCAGATGGGCGATGTCCATGCCATTTCGTGGATGTAATCGTCAACCGGCAGGTTCTTACATTTTTCTTCACGCACATTATCAGGTAGCCCATCGCAATAAGTTTTGTGCCAACGTGGTGACACCTGCTCTACGACACGAAGGTAATAATAGCTGTCAGTGTTGGGCATATAATCCGGGTCTGAAAACACGGCGCATAGCCTGTTGGCGCCTTCCGGATTATTTTTATTGTTTGTGGTCACAACATCGATAACTTGGTTATGTTTTTGTCCGGCCTCGTCAATCCAGCCTTTAACAAGTTGAAGCCGTTCCAGCGGTTTTGACATTGGGTCAGCCTTGGCTTCGAGTAAAAAGTTAAAAGAGGTCTGTTGTGGGGGTAAATGTGCGCCCATAGGTGTGCCGTTTGCATAGGCTTGTTCGAGCCAGTCGGATTGCTCACAAATATTTTCGTCATAGCGTCCGGCAAAAAAGCGTGGGGCGATGCGTGTGCCGGATGTACCAAAAGTTTCTCGGCGCTTCATGGAATGAAAAAGCGCATCCCGTGAATTTTCAACAGCCCATACACCTGCCAGACCTCCGGGATTGGTGCGAATGGCATCCGTATGGCCGACATCTGCTGTGCTAAAGCGACCGGAGAGGCCAAGTTCTGTCTTTTTATGACCCGGCCAGCGTGCTTCCTCTGTGCTACCGGAAGTGGAGATATGAGTATCAGTGCTACCGATGAAACCGAATTCATGCGGGTTTACCCCACGCTCTTGTTGAACCTGCATACCTTCCAAAAGTGCGCCACGGGCAAAATCACGGCTCGATAGACAGCCGCCATTATAAAAACCTGTTTTAGGGTCGCGGTGGTCTTCACTACATTCTGGTGTATTCGTCGATCCGAATTTAGGCACGAGCCGGTTCAAGGCAAAATCCAGTTCTTTGTTACCAAAATCCCGGCGTTTCTCGATATCGCAGAGCTCGTCAACGTCTCCCAAAATATCTGTTACCCTGTTTAGACATTCCGAGTACCCTTTGTGTTGGGCAATTTCGTAAAGTCTTTCATAACTCCGGGTCAGCGCATATGAAGCGTAACGGGAGGCGTCTGACATATTCTCAACTTCACGAGGGTTAAACATATTACCCCCTGAGAGATTTGCATTATGCGGGATAACGATAACGTCACATGCCTCTCGACCGCCCCGACAAGCCTCTTCCAAGTGACCAAAAAGTTGATATGGGAAAGGAAACATATGGTGTGACGGCGGAAGGTCCGGAACATCTGTGTTGCGGAAAATCAAATTACGATGAGTGTGCTTGGCATCAGGACTTCTTGTATATTCGAGACCGACAAAAGATGTGAAGCGACAAGCCTCAGTTTTGTCATCTGCAGCTTCTGCGGCTTGGATAATTTGTTGCCAGACAATTTTATCTGCCGCAATGCAATCTTTATTCTCAGGCCCGCAAACAGCCTCGCGTCTTTTGGGCGTTAAATCGGCATTAATTTGGTTAAACACACGGACGCCTTCAAAACCCCCACCGCGAAAGGTATCACAGGCACGGGTGTCATGGCCGGCAAAAGCTCCGGGGTTACGGCAGATATAACCTTCTCCCAACGCTTCTGCGTGGTCGGTGACGGCGGCAAAATCAAGCGCTCGGAGAAGCTGGAACTTTTGAGGGGCATCAGCTGGTGGATCAGGAAGAGCTATCGCCTCGCCTTTGGCAAAGCGATAAGCTGCCTCCGGGAAAGTGCGTGTCCCTTCAGGAAAAGCATCTGCCGACAGTGCAGTATGGATATGCAGATCACCATAATAGGCATTCTTCAGCCCATTGTTATTAATGCAATTTTTATTTGGCTCTGTGTATTCAGGTGACGGGTCGTAACCGAACGCATATGTTTCGGGCTCAGATTTGGGCGATTGTGGCAGATTAATAATTGTTGTTGCGTCTATCTCATAATCCGGAATGCTTGATAGAATTTTATACGCAATAAAAAGCAAAACTAGCAAAGCGATTATGATTGCGAATACACGCCCTATTATTTTAAGCATTTTCTCTCCCTGTATCTCACCCTCTACCCCCCACTTCATGATCGTTATATTGAATATGGAGAAAGCTAAGATACCTAATTTTAACCATTTATAGGAACTGTTCTAAACATGTTTTTGAGGGATTCTTAAAATTGTTAACATTTACATCTATGCTAAAGTGACATTGTTGAATTGATATCAATTAGGGGGACAAGCGTGTGAGCTATGAGCATATTTTAACTGATTTGGATGATGATGGTATTTTGACTGTAACGCTTCATCGTCCTGAAGCCATGAATGCGTGGACAATGACTATGACCAAGGAACTGGTTGATATGGTCGAAAAGGCAGACGCGAATGATGATGTTCGTGCTGTGGTCGTTACCGGTTCGGGCGAAAGAGCGTTTTGCGCGGGTGCAGATTTATCCAGCGGTGTGGATACGTTTCAGTCGGCACTCATGGAAGACACTGATGGCTTACATAATGCGGACGGAAGCATTAATTGGGCGCATCCCGGCATTCGCGATACGGCGGGGCTTTTTGTCCTAAAAGTCTATAATTCGGTTAAGCCATATATTGGCGCGATTAACGGCGTAGCTGTTGGTGTTGGGGTTACCATGACCTTGCCGATGGATATCCGTATTGCATCTGATAAAGCGCGGTTCGGGCTTGTTTTCAGTCGGCGGGGCATCGTGCCGGAAGGATGTTCGGCTTGGTTCTTGCCAAGACTGGTCGGCATCTCTAAAGCCTTGGAGTGGTGCTATAAGGGAGACGTCTTCCCTGCACAAGAAGCACTTGATGGCGGGTTGATTAATGAAGTTGTTCCGCAAGAGCAACTGCTTGAACGTGCCAAGGAAATCGCGCGATCCTTTACGGGTGAAAGCGCGCAAGTATCAATTGCTCTTACACGCCAGATGATGTGGAAAATGCTGGGTGCCGATCATCCGATGGAGGCACACAAAATAGATAGCCGCGCCGTTTATGCGCGCGGGCAGCAAAGTGATGCCAAGGAAGGCATTGACTCTTTCCTTGAAAAGCGCGCGGCGGTGTACACCGATAAGCCGAGCGAACATATGCCGGAATTTTATCCGTGGTGGGATGAACCGGATTATGGCTAACTTTAAACTTTAATTATCCTTGCGGCAGTTTATCAGAGCGATACTTCGGAATTCAAAGACCGTTGTGCCGCAAGGTTTTTCCAGTCGGCAAATATAGGTGATTACGCCGCGGGTCGGGTCTGAGGATGAGAGCCTTTTCTCAACCACCTCGCTTGTGGCACGAAGTGTGTCTCCTGCCCGCACAGCAAGTTTCCACTCGGCTTTTTCCCAACAGACACCACAAATGTAATCAACGTCGCCATTCAACTCATGATCAAGTTTGCGCCATAATGCGGCAACATAAATTCCGCTAGCAATGACTTCGCCAAATCGAGTGGAATCAGCGCCCTTAACTTCTACATGGAACCACTGGGGGTCATAATTCTTGGCAAAAGTAATCATGTCTTCGCCATCTACAACCAATTCGGAAGATGTCAGATGCTCACCAACTTGAATATCTTCGAAGCAACGCATATTTTCCATTGTGATTTACCATTATATTTTTAAAGGTCTACGACGGTCTTACCGAAATTCTGCCCGTCGAACATCTGGCAAAAGGCCACACCGACATTTTCAATGCCGGTCAATTTATGTTCAAAGCTTTTAAGCTTGCCCTCTGAAAGCCAGGCCTCCAGCTTCCTACGTACATCATCATATTGATCATGCCGAAAATGCGTCATTAAACCTTGAGCTGTTATTTCTTTGGAGGAAAGTTCGAATAAATTATTAGGCGCAGTGGGGGGCCCTTCGGATGTGTAATGTGTCACAGCGCCAATCATTACAATCCGCCCACGATGGTTCATATTGGTTATGGCAGCCTGTAGCGTTTCACCTCCAACATTATCAAGAAAAATATCTACTCCATCTGGGCAGACTGCCTTAATAGCCTCAGCTTGACCTTCAGGAGCCTTCCTGTTTACAGCGGCGTCGTAGCCAAGTTCATTGATAAGAAAATCACATTTTTCGAGGCTGCTGGATATACCAACCGCTCGAGCGCCATAAATTTTAGCTATTTGTCCGGCAATTGATCCAACTGCGCCGCCTGCGGCACTGATAAGAACGGTTTGCCCTTTTTTGGGGGGTGCAATTTCAGTTAGCGCAAAGTAGGCGGACATGCCAGTGTCGCCGAGCACGCCGAGGTAATAGCTATAGGGAAAAGAGAGGTCCTTGGGAAGTTTGGCAATAAAATCCCCCGGCTTTCCAATGGAATATTCTTGCCATGCGAACCGTGCCATCAATTTATCGCCAACTAAATATTCAGGATTTTTTGTTTCTATTACTTCACAAAGCGAAAGACCCATTACAGGCTCACCTAATGGCATCGCGGGAAGAATTTCGTCACCAGCGTCCTCGTTCATCCAGTTGCGAAATCCGGCATCAAGTGAAATGGCGAAATTTTTTACTAGAATCTCATTATCATGAATTTCTTCTAGCTCTCTTTCTTGCAGAGCGAAGTCGTCATGCTTTGGATTGCCTAAAGGTCGTTTCGCTAGAATAATACTACGATTTTTCATATCAGCCCCCAAAAGTGTTTTAAGAACTTATCAATAGAATAGATGATTAAAACAAGCTTTTTCGATAGGATTAATAAAATATTTAAATGGTTAAAATACCTATTAAATGGAGGGATAATAATATGACAATGTCTCAGTTGGGTCGCCATGGCCTATCTTTACTTTTTGTAACTATTTTGAGCGTCAGTATGATTGGTTGCGGTGATCCGCAAGAAACTCAAAAGCAAGGAAATAGTGGCGTTACTTCTCTTTCAAATCAGATGCTGCCTTCAGGGTCTATGCCAGATGGGGTTTATTGGGGTGATCTACATGTTCATTCAAGACTATCGATGGATTCATTCTCGTTTGGTAATCGGATGATGACTGCGGATGATGCATTTAAGTTTGCAAAAGGGGAGCCCGTTGAGGCGCACACTGGGGACATCGCGCAATTAAGAAAACCGCTGGATTTTTTGTTGGTGTCTGATCACGCAGAATTTTTGGGGGTTATTGCGAGTATTATGGATCGCAAGCACGGCATCGAAACAACCGCACTTGGCAAGCGATGGAGTGGTTGGTTAGAGGATAACAATATTCAGAGTATTATTAATGAATGGGTGGGTTCATTTGATGCTGATACATCATCCCCAGATGCAAAACCAAAGATTGAGTATCCAGATGAGGCCTTTTTCAAAGGAGTTTGGGGTGAGATGGTTGAGACTGCTGAAAGGCACAACGACCCAGGAAAATTTTCAGCTTTTTCAGGTTATGAGTGGACTTCAATGATTGACGGTGACAACATGCATCGTGTGGTTATTTTTAGGGACGGTGCAGAGAAAACTCTCGGCGCTATCCCGGTTTCATCAACTGAAAATAGTGATCCAGAATATCTATGGGAAAGGCTGGAGGCCTATGAAAATCAGACTGGCGGCGAGGTTCTAGCTATCCCTCATAACAGTAATTTGTCTGAGGGCCGGATGTATTCTAGTGAGCGCGTGTCTGGTACAATTTTTGACACCAAATATGCTAAAACCCGAATTAGATGGGAGCCAGTGCTTGAGATGACACAGGTAAAGGGGGACTCTGAAACACACCCACTTTTATCGCCAGATGATCCTTTTGCAGATTTTGAGAGATGGGATGAAACAGACATCAACTCTAATGTTATACCAGACGATAAAAAGATAGAAGTTTACACGGGGAGTTATGCACGTCCTGCCCTTAAAACTGGCCTCGCCATGGAAGAAAGCTTGGGAGTGAACCCCTTTAAATTTGGTATGATTGGTAGTACAGATTCACACACGGTTATGGCAACGGCTGACAGTGATAATTATTATGGTAAATTTGTTGACTCCGAGCCATCGCCCGAGCGTTTAATGAGTAAAATGGGTGGCATATTGTGGAATAACAGAATGCTCACTGCGGCAGGCTATGCCGCCGTTTGGGCAGAGGAAAATTCGCGTGAAGCAATTTTTGACGCAATTAAACGTAAAGAAGTTTTTGCTACTACTGGTCCGCGTATAGTTTTACGCTTTTTCGGCGGTTGGGATTTTGAAAATGCCGATCTCGAGCTACCCGATTATGCTACGCAGGGTTATAAGAGAGGCGTTCCAATGGGTGGAGACTTAACGGGATCAGACTTAGCCGTACAAAGCTCCAAAAACCTCTCACCGCGTTTTATAATTACGGCTAGTAAAGATCCAGATGGAGCAAACCTCGATAGAGCGCAAATCGTCAAGGGTTGGCTAGATGATGATGGCTCATTACATGAGAAAGTCTTTAATGTTGCCTGGTCTGGCCCACGAACTTTGGATAATGTGTCGGGGGGTCTTGCACCTGTTGGGTCAACCGTTAATGTTGCCAAGGCAAGTTACACAAATACAATTGGTGCAGAAAACCTTGCAACCGTATGGAGAGACCCAGAGTTTGACCCTTCTTTAAGAGCCTTTTATTATGTTCGTGTGCTGGAAATACCAACACCACGATGGACAACTTATGACGCACAAAGATTTAATCTTGATTTGCCTGACGATATTCCGGTTTCAATTCAGGAAAGAGTGTACTCATCGCCAATTTGGTTCACGCCAGCTGTGAATTAGAGTAATGAAATCAGAAGTATGGTTGATAAACCTTAAAGCCTCTTGGCATTTTTATAAGCATATTGAGTAAAATGAAAAGAATTATGGCCATGCTGCTCAAAGAGCCGCTATTTATTTTTGTCCTTTTTTCGATTTTGTTGTTCTGCATTTTTCTTTCGCAAAAAGCAGTGCCTGATAACGTTATAATTGTGTCAGAGGAGCGCTTGAAAGAATTCTATCAATATAGTCGCCAAAGTTTTGGATTGGCCGCCATATCAAACAAGCTGCAGGTTATGTCAACTGAAGAACGAAATGAGCTCACCGAGGAATTTATCCGCGCCGAAGTGCTTGTTAGAGAAGCCCGCCGTATGGGTTTAGATGAGGGTGATTTTATAATTCGCCAGCGCTTGATACAGAAGTTAGAGTTTCTCTCAGACACTCAAGCAAACATTCCTGAAAAAGCTGAAGCATTATTAGTGGATTGGTTTGAGAAAAATAAAGACAATTATCGTCAGCCTTCTGAAATAAGTTTTACACATATTTACTTTATTCACGAAGGGAGAGAAAAAGCTCAAGAAGTATTGGCAGCCCTTATTAGCCAAGATCCTATGGCGATTACCGAGCAGGGGAATAGATTCCTTTATCACAAATCTTATCAACGAAAGTCACAAGAAGAAATTACCGCCCATTTTGGTGAAAATTTTGCCTCGTCTGTATTCGACCTTCCATTCAGTTCAGAGTGGCAGGGGCCATTAGCCTCTCGCCACGGTTATCATTTGGTGCGAATAACTGATAAAAGTGAAGCACAAATCCCAGAACTTATGGATGTACGCCAGAAGGTGCTCTTTGATCTTAAGCTTTCACTTAGCTTAGCGTCGCGTAATGAATATGCCGATACTCTGCGCGATAAATACACGATTATTTCTAAGTAATCATGAACCAGTGTAGTCAATTTATTTTTCTTGTTTTATTTTTAAGCTTATCCTCCATATCCTCAGCTATTGCTCACGATCCAAGACCAGTGTTGATAGATATTTATCAAGACGATACACGCGCTGGTGAGCTAAAACTAGAATGGAAAATACCTGGCTCGCTATCTTCTAACAAGCACCCCCTAATCGGGTTCTCAGATTTTTGTAATGTCACACAAAAATACCCAATTCGGTATACGGGAGAGGCTTTCTATGGGGGCGCCAATTTTCTGTGTTCTGGAAACACAACTGGTTCACCATACGTATTGGATCTCATATACCCATTAGGTAATCCATCTCTTTCGAGCTTTATAAGGCTGCACGAAAATAACCTTGCAGGTGATAAGCGTACAGCAATGTTCCTGCTTAAGCCGGACGAGCTTTCCTGGTCGATACCTCAGTCACTAGCACCCTCAAGTGCCTCGCCGTCTTTGATTACGCAGGCTTATCTTGAGTTAGGTTTCAATCATATTTTAAAAGGCTGGGATCATCTCTTGTTTATCATTTGCCTAATGGCGTTGTCTCGAATACCTAAAAAAATATTTTTGGCCATTACTGGCTTCACGGTTGGCCACAGTCTTACATTGGCTGCAGCATCTTTGAACATCCTTACTCTGCCTGTTATCTATGTTGAAACACTTATTTCATTGAGTATTGTGCTAGTTTGTGTCGAGTTGTTGCAAACTAGCAGAAATACTTTTTCGCGAACCTACCCAGTTTTGATTTCCCTGTTTTTCGGGCTGGTGCATGGGCTGGGCTTTGCCAATGAACTTATCAGTATTGGGTTTCCAGAGGATGGGCTGGTTGCGGCACTCCTGTTTTTTAATCTCGGGGTCGAGGCTGGGCAACTCGCCTTTGTTGTGCCGCTAATGTTGCTCGGTTTTGCGGCGCGAAGATTTATTGGCTCTTCAGGCAAACTTTACGAGGGGTTAGGTTACAAGTTTATATTTTTCACAATTGGTTTTATTGCTTGTTACTGGTTTGTTGAGCGAAGCCTGCAATTTTAGGAGTCTAAATTTAGAACACAAAAAAACCCCCACCCAAGGGCGGGGGTTTTAATCTTGTGTAACCTTATGGCTTAGAATTCATATCCAATTTTCATTCCGAAATGCTGTCTCTTTGCAGGAGCTGCAAATGCGAATGCACCAGCGTCAAATGGGCGAGCAATACGGCCACCCTCTTCTAGGATATCATTACCAAATACAGTAACTCTGATTTGATTACCGTTTGAGGTTTCAGCACGGAATGTCGCTGACAAATCAAGTGACTCGTATGAGTCAACTTCAACATTTGGACCTTGTGCAAAGTTAAAGGTCTTCCAGTTTGCCTGACCCCAATATGAGTCACGGCCGCTATAGCTTCCTGATACTGTTAGGTCACCACCAGCTAAGTTGACGTCATAGTCAAAACCAAAGTTGAAAGTAACTTCAGGGGCCATTCTCAGCTTAGCAATGTCGGAAATATCAACACCGCCGTCATCATAGGAATCATAATCAGAGTCGAGAATACCAATTGCAGTATTTAAGCTAAGGTTTTCATTAGCGTAATAACGGCTTTCAATTTCTAAACCCGAGATTGAAACTTCCGCAGCATTAAGACTAAAGGTACAAGTGGCAGATGCTGCATTACCGCAAACAAGACCATTAGTTGTAACCTGCTCTTGCTTGTCCTTATAGTCGGCCATGAAGGCGGTGATGTTAAATACGAGGGCATCTGATGGCTCTAATCTGAGACCAGCTTCGTAGTTAATGACTTCCTCTGTGCCGAAAGGCGCACAAGTTACCGGGTCAGTACAGCGGGCAAAAATACCGCCACTTCTAAAGCCGTTAGATACTGAAGCATATACCATTCCGTTGTCGAAGTTTCTTTCAACAATAAAACGATGCTGGATATAATCATCTTCATAAACTTCGTTAACAGCGTTAGCGAAACCAGCTGCTGGAATAGTTCCAGACCCTTGGAAAGCGAACTTATCTGCCACTGCAGTAGCGCCTGCAAAGTTTCTAACGAAGAAGTCTTTTTCTTCCTCAGTGTACCTCAAGCCCAGTGTGACTGACCACTCTTCGTCGATGTCGTAAGATACTTCACCGAAAATTGCTGTCGCCTCAAGCTCTTGCCCTGAAACAAAGTTTTGAACTGGGCCTGACTCTTGGTCGAAGCTTGCATCTAAGTAATAGTAGCCCAAAACATAGCTTAAGGGACCGTCGAAATCAGAGACGAGTTGGAACTCTTGAGAGAACTGTTCAAATCCAATGTTACGGGTAACGGGGAACACAATAGTTGGAGACCCCCAAGAACTAATTATCATTTGCTCAAAAGAGTCTTGATCACCTGTAATTGACTTCAGAGTATGGTTACCCAAATCAATGTCAACATTCAATGAAAGGTTCTCAGTTTCATAAGTCATTCCAAATGGAGCGGCATCGTATGTTGTAGAGTAGTCATTTGCTGCTGAAAGATCAGCTGATGCGCTTGCACATTTAAGCGGGTCAGCGGGTATGCCAGCCGGCGCAATACCAGTACAGAATGTAAACGGTAGTGTGTTAGAAGTTATTGCCAAATTGTTTCTTTGGGATTTGTCATCAACTTCATCATATATAAAGTCTACAGTGATGTTATCCGTAACATCAGCATTTAATCTGATGGAATGAGACTGAACATCTTTAAAATCACTGTCATTTCTTCCAGTGGTTACGTTGTACATCCAGTTGTCGGCATTAAGATCTCTAACAGCAATCTTCAAGCCAGCTCTGTCGCCAATTGGAAAGTTGACAACTGCTTGGAGATCTTTTGTGTTGTCTTCTTCAACACCAACTTGAAACTTTGCACCAAGCTCTCTTGTAGGCTTCGAGCGATTGATATTAATCACGCCGCCGATAGTGTTACGACCGTAAAGTGTGCCTTGAGGTCCGCGAAGGACTTCAATTGACTCAACATCAAATAAATCAAGATTAACACCACCATTGTTGGCGGCAAACACACCGTCAACTGTGACGCCAACTGCCGGGTCATTTGATTTTTCAGTATCATCATAATTAAGGCCACGAATTGAAGCAGAAAGACCTGCCCCAGCGTATGCCATGTCATGAAGCGCAACGTTAGGAACAAGTTTTCCTAAGTCTTGAGTCATTGGGATGTTTCCCTTTTGAAGCTGCGCAGCAGTAAGTGCTGACACTGCAACTGGGACATCCTGAATTGACTCGGAACGCTTACGTGCCGTTACAATGATTTCGTCTGTCGCCTGAGCCTGAGCCTCGGTGACGAGCGACAAGTTTGTGTGTGTACTTATCATCGACACAACAAATGCACCAGCCGCAAAACCTGCCACTAATTTTGGCAGTTTTTTTGTGAATTGCATAGTTTCACCCTCCCTTAAATAAACAATAAATCAGATTAATAAGTAATTTCTGACTTGGCTGAGTTTACAAATAAAGAGTTGGAGCAAACCTGAATAATAGACTAGTTTAAGAACTATTGGCATTTCCAAATAATTTTGTTGCAAATATGCATCACAACTGATGGGTTGCTCTCGTTTGGGAAATTAACCGAAGATATCATTCAGAAAAATCTCGATTTCCTGCTTGCACCGCTGGGCCGGAGCCGAAGTCGGTGCAATGCCGTCAAATCCATGGCAAACCCCTGCATAAACATGCAAATCAGTTGGTACGCCGGCCTGTATCAAGTTGCCGGCATAAAGAATATCTTCTCCGGCGAACAAATCGAGGTCACCGACCACCATAAAGGTTTTGGGTAGGCCGGATAAATTCACCGCGCGGGCCGCAGCGGCGTAGGCGGGTATGTCGGGCTGACCAAACAACTCCCCAAGATAGGATTGCCAACCAAAAAGGTTACTGGCGCGTTGCCAAACAAAAAAATCATCATCCGGGTTGGTGGCGGGTGCTATATTCGTATCGTCCAGCATGGGGTAGACCAGCACCTGCCCGCATAAATCATGTCCGGCTTCGTCTCTGTTCAAAAGACTGAGGCCAGCGGCAAGCCCGCCACCTGCGCTGACGCCAAGAATGGCGACTTTATTTTGATCAATCGTGAAGCTTTTAGCCTCACTCATCAGCAGATTAAGCGCGGCGTAACAATCATGGAGCGGTGCGGGGTAAGCATGTTCCGGTGCCAAGCGATAATCGACAACAGCGACGGCGCAGTTGAGCGTCAGGGAGAGTTGCTTCGCCATATAGCCGTCGCTTTCGGCCGAGCCAAGAATATAGCCCCCGCCATGAACCCATAAAAGACAGGGTAATTGTGCAGTCGTGTCTGTTGGGCGATGTAAAAATACCGGCACCTCGAAACCATCTTGTGCATTTTTGGCGATTAGTTTGTGTGTTTCAATCCCCTCAATAGGAGGCTGATCTTTTGCCATGTCAGCCGCGATAACCCCATAGGCAGCCCGCTTCTCCTGATAGTTCTCCGCCGTTAGGGGCTTGGACATCAGGTCGGGGAGGTGATCGAGAATGTTGGCAATGTCATCAATAAGGTGCTTGGTGGAGGTCATGTTACCGCCTTCATAGATTGGTTCTTAATGTTTTAAGCTGGTGGATTTCTGTCAAAACTCGTCAGAGCCGCATCCACGGGTGACCATGTGCTTTCAGACTCATGCCAGCAATTCGCTTCCGGCTTAACCCATGACGAGTCATCCATTGTGCCGGCCTTAACAAAAACATGATTCGGGATTTCCTCAACAAAAGTCAGCATTTGTGAACCACATATAGGGCAAAACCCCCGCCCGACATGCGAGCCGTCCGTCCCCCTGCTTTTATAAAGTTTATGTTCACCTGAAAGCTTAACACTCTCACGGGGTAACATCACAATCGTTGCTTTGCCGGAGCCGGTAACTTTTTGACAATCCTTGCAATGACAATGGAGTGCCGCCTCGGTTTTGGTTTCGTCCAATTCATAAGACAACTGCCCGCATAGGCATGACCCTGTAATCATTTACCCCCCCCTTATATAACTTAAACGCCCCCAGCTAACCGAGAGTTAACCAAGAGCTAACCTCAAGATAGCCTTAATTTAGCCACAAGCTTCAAAATTTACGGCCTGTATAGCTACTCCCACAAGTTCTAGGTGTCGTAATTTCAATGTTAGATTAAGCTTATGACAAATTTGAGGAGGTCACAATGTCACTAACTATGGAAGAACGTAACATTACGCCATCGGAGGCCTATCCGGGCGATAAAACAACCACCAAAGCCGCCGAACCGGAGCTTCTCAGGGTCGAGATTACGGGCGACAGATATACCAGCAAGGAATTTAAAGACCAGGAATGGACACATATGTGGCGTCGGGTCTGGATGATTGCCGGCATGGCAGATGATTGTGCCGAGCCGGGCGATTTCTTTACATCTGATCTAGGGCATGAGCCTCTACTTTTTGTGCGCGGTAAGGATGGCGTTAACGGCTTTTACAATATCTGCCAGCATCGCGGCGCCAAGCTTGTGCTCCAAGAAAAAGGCATGATGGACAGTTTTTCCTGCATTTATCATGGTTGGAAATATGGCTTAGAGGGGGAGCTTATCGAAGCGCAGGATCGTGATGATTTTGAAAGAGACCCTTGTGAGCATGTTCGACTAGCGGATTTCAGAACTGAAATATTCGCCGGTTTTGTCTGGTACTGTCTTGATGATGACGCGCCCGGCCTTGATGAATTTTTGGGTGATATGAAAGAGCAGCTAGAAAGCTGGCAGCTTAATGATGGTTTTCGCGTTGAGCATTTCACGGTTGAATTACCTTGTAACTGGAAAGTCGTAATTGATAATTTTCAGGAGGGCTATCACATCCGCACATTGCACCCACAGCTCATGGAAACGGTAAACGAAAATAAAGAGTCTGTTCAATATGACCTTTATGATGGCGGGCATTCTCGCATGATATTGTTAGGTTGCGACCCCAGTCCTAATTTCAAGCCGCAAAATACATTGCCGGACTCCATCACGCATATGTTGACGAAATGGGACATTGACCCTGAGCAGTATAAAGACAAGCATGGAGAAATCCGGCCCGCTCTGCAGCAGACGAAACGTGATAAGTCTGCCGAGCGGGGAAAAGATTTTAGCCATCTTTCAGATGCTCAACTTACAGATAATTTCCTCTATGACCTTTTCCCGAGTTGTGCGCTGAGTGTTTATCCAGAAGGTGAATATGTCTGGCTCTTACGTTCACGCCCACATCCGGATGATCCCGAAAAATGCATTTTTGATTATTGGACCATTGCCAAGTTTCCTGAAGGTGAGGACACTTTATACTGGGAACATATGGATATGACCCTGACCCGCGATGCTGAAATTGAGCATAAACAGTTCAAATGGGGAGAGGAGCCTATCAGCTTTGGTATTGATCAGGATGTGGATATTGCACCTATCGTCCAGCAGGGCATGCGGTCTCACGGTTTTAAGAAAGCCATTTTGTGCAACCAAGAACGCCGGGTTCAATTTTTGCACGACAATATAGACCGCTACATTAAAGGTGATTTGGGGCGCTAAACCCCAACCTCACAGGCTAAGCAGGAGGGAAATATGAAAACGGTGGATATGGAGTTTATTCAAACTGAGGCCACGTTAAAGAATCTGATTTATTTGTTTGCCAGATCAATTGACAGGGTTGATGAAGAATTGATGCGCGAATTGTTCTGGCCTGATGCCACAGACGATCACGGGCTGTTCACCGGAACGGCGGCAGATTATGTCGCTTGGGTTATTCCATTATTAAAGTCTATGAATGGTACCCAGCACACGATTGGGAATATTCTGGTCGAGGCGGATGGGGACAAGGCTACCGCAGAGACCTATTTTGTTGCCTATCACCAGATGGGTGAAGGCGATGAGGCCATTGATATGATTGCCGCCGGTCGTTATTTTGACAAGTTTGAGAAGCGCGGTGATGAATGGAAATTCTCTCATCGCAAGGCCGTTTACGACTGGAACCGCAATGACCCCGCAACGGAGAATTGGAGTTCCCCTGAAATGAAGCCGTTGCTTGAGCGAGGAGCGCGCAAGCCTGACGATTATCTCTATAAGAATTAGAATTTACGAGTAGGCTTTATTAAAGGTGCAGAACTTTGTCGTAAGCATCCAGCACAGACTCATGCATCATTTCTGACAAAGTCGGGTGCGGGAAGACGATTTGCATGAGCTCTTCTTCTGTGGTTTCAAGCCCGATGGCAGTTACGAAACCTTGAATAAGTTCAGTCACTTCCGCACCGATTAAATGCGCGCCAAGCAATTCACCTGTCTCGTCACAAAAGATGACTTTCACAAGCCCTTCTGTTTCACCCATGGCTAGGGCTTTACCATTTCCCTGAAACGGAAAGCGTCCGATACGAATTTCATGACCCTCAGCGAGAGCTTTTTCCTCTGTAAGGCCGATAGAAGCAATTTGCGGTGTGCAATAAGTGCAAGCCGGAATTTTATTTTTATCCAGCGCATGCGGAGAGTTGCCGGCGATTGCTTCCACACAAATAACTGCTTCATGCGAGGCTTTATGTGCCAACCATGGCGGAGCCGTTACATCACCAATCGCATACAGGCCTGAAATATTTGTCGCGCCATAGCTGTCAGTTTTAATGGCGCCTTTTTCAAGTTCAACACCGAGCTCTTCAAGGCCCATATCTTCCGTATTGGCAACCACACCAATCGCTAAAATGATATTGTCAAAGGTGAGCGTCTGAGATGCCCCATCTTTTGTAATGGTAGCATCAACCCCTTTTTTGGTAGGCGCGACAGCTTGTAATTCGGTAGATGTCATAAAATTAACACCGCGCTTTTCAAAACTTTTCTGGGCGAGCGCAGCAATTTCTGCATCTTCCTGTAAAAGGATGCGATCCATGACTTCGATGACTGTGACCTCTGAGCCAAGCCCATTATAGAAGCTGGCGAACTCAAGCCCGATTGCGCCTGAGCCGACGACCAATAGTTTTTTCGGCAAAGTTTCCGGCACCATAGCCTCGCGTGAGGTCCATATGGTTTTGCCATCCGGCACAGCACCAATACTTTCGATTGTCCGTGCTCTAGCCCCAGTCGCAAGGATAATATTGTCGGCACTGTAGGTGGCATCGCCGGCTGTGACCGAGGGCGTGTTGCTGTCAGATGCATGAAGGCTTGCGGCGGCCTTAATGACGGTGACTTTGTTTTTCTTCATAAGAAAGTCGATGCCGCCCGAAAGTTTGCCGGCTATATCGCGGGAACGTTTAACAATTGCTGAGAGGTCAAACCCCGGTTTTGCGGAAAGCCCGTAATGTTCGGCATTTTGCATATGGGCATACATTTCTGATGACCGAAGCATAGCCTTGGTCGGGATGCATCCCCAGTTCAGGCAGACGCCGCCCATATCGGCCTTCTCAACAATGGCGGTTTTCATACCAAGTTGTGATGCTCTGATGGCGGCAACATAACCTCCGGGGCCGGCGCCGATTACAATAATGTCAAAATGATCCGTTGGTTTTTCTGTCATGGATTGATCTTTCCGCTATAGGTTTCAGAGGGCAGTTTTATACAGAAGTAAAGCCACCATCAATATTAAGCTCTGCGCCGGTCACAAATGCCGCAGACTCGGAACATAAATAGACTACACCGCCGCCCATATCTTCCGGGACGCCGAGCCTTCCGATTGGGTGGTCCGTAATAATTCCGGCTTCTGCGACTTCATAGGACGGCACCACCCCTTTATCTATGTAGGTCTCAATAATAGATTTTAGCATCGGGGTCTCGACACCTCCCGGATGAATAGAGTTCACTCGAATGTTGTAGCCCAGTGCTGCAAATTCTATCGCCGCACATTTTGTGAAAATTTTCACAGCACCTTTACTGGCGCAATAGGCGGCGTTAAAAGCCGCGCCTCTTTGTCCGGCAATAGATGAGAAATTCACCACTGAAGCCCCGCCTTTTCGGGTCTCACCACTTTTTTTCAAGAGGGGCAACATAGTATGAAATGACAGCAGAATTGACTCAACATTAATGCTGTTCACCCGCCGCCATTCCGCAAGGCTAGTTTCCTCAATAGAAACAACAATTGATAGCCCGGCAACATTCACAAGCGCATCAAGTTGTCCATAATCAGTTTCAATCTGATCGGCAATTTTTTGCCAATCGTCTTGTGAGGTTACATCATGCTTATAATAAGCCTCGGCCACCAGGCCGCCTGGTTTGTCGGCAATATCAGTCGCTATGACTTTCGCACCTGCCTCGGTCATGGTGGTGCAAACGGCGCGGCCTATGCCGCCCGCAGCGCCTGTGACGAGAGCAATTGTGTTTTCTAGATTGATTGTCATTGTTTTTTCTTTCTTATGGTCCGGCAATAATTAGGCGTTGATGGCTCATCATTATTGTGCGGTCCAGCCGCCATCGATTACCAATTCAGACCCCGTCATATAACTGCTATCATCAGAAGCCAGAAACCAAGCACCTGAGGCAATTTCTGAAGTTTCTGCAATCCGACCCATCGGTGTGGCCTGTGCAATCATGCCTTTGAGATCTTCTGGCTTTTCTGCTAGCCCTTCTGAAACCATGCGGTTCATCCCCGTATCCAGTAATGGGGTTTGCACAAATCCCGGATGAAGTGAATTAACTCTAATGGGTGTCCGTTTGGTTGCAAACTCAACCCCAACAGCTTTGCTCATTAGGGTCACAGCACCTTTACTTGTATTATAGGCTGAGGTGTCGATATAGCCGACCTTTCCCATAACCGAGCTTATGTTAATAATCGAACTACCTGCGGGTGTTGTTTGGCCGGTTTCAGCAAGGAGCGGGGCAGATGTTTTTATACCAAGGAAAACACCATCCACATTAACCGACATAATGCGACGCCAGCTTTCATAGGTCAGTTCTTCAACCGGGCCGACGCAGTCGACGCCCGCATTATTGACAAGGCAATCCAATCGTCCGGTCGCACTTTTGATGGCGCCAATAACTGACTGCCATTCAGTTTCTTCAATGACGTTCAGTTTCAAATAAGTTGCCTGGCCTTCAATGCCCTGCATAAGGTCGGCGGCGGTTTCATCACTTTCAATATCGACGAGATAGACCTGCATGCCTTCAGCGAGCAGGCGTTCGGCGATACCGCGACCGATACCACGAAGACCGCCTGTCACAAGGGCTGCGCGTTCACCATAATTTGTCACAATTAAACTCCCATCATGCCTGAAGTTGTCGCGCCGTCGATTTTGTAATCTGCGCCTGAAATAAATGCTGCCTCATCTGAAACAAGATAGGTGACCAATGCGGCAACTTCATCGACATGAGCCATACGCTTTAGGGGGGCCATGCCTTCAAATTGAGCGCGGGCCGCCGCCGGGTCAGGTGCGCCATTAATCACATCGCTAATCATTTCAGTCTCTACCACGCCGGGGTGAATTGAATTGCATCTGATAGGCAGGCTTTGATTGGCACAATGCATGGCCACAGATTTCGCCATGGCAATGAGCGCGCCTTTGGTGGTCGAATAGGTGACATAATTACCCATGGGAATATAAGCGTTCATTGAGCTGTTCAAAATAATCGCCCCGGATGGCCCGTCCGGATTTTTACGCATCGCGCGCACAGCATGCTGGGCACTGAGCATCACTCCGGTCAGATTAATATCCAGAAGGTTCTGCCAGTTTTCCAGAGGCACATCCTCAATACTTGCGTCGCCGGACTCGGTTCCGGCATTGGCGAACATAATATCCAGCCGTCCATATTTGGTGCTGACATGTTCCATAAGGCTTTCCCAGCCTGCAGCATCTTGAACCTGATGCTTGATAAATTCGGCACCTGTTTCAGAAATAACTTTTTCAGCTTTGCTTTCATTCGAGCCGGTAAAAATAACTTGTGCACCTTCTTGTACAAATCGTCTGACTGTTCCGGCGCCGATACCTGATGTACCGCCTGTGATGATGGCAACTTTATTTGCGAGACGTGTCATTATATCCCCCTGTTTTATCTTCTCTGGATTAACTATCCAGCTTAATGAACAAAAATTAAACCTATGCTTTGGTTAAGGTTGTGGGTTTTGCTATTTTTAGGCAGTATGATTATCAGGAAGGCGGATTATTCCGTAATGCGTCACACAAAATATTCAGGGGGATATGATGTCGGAGAAAACTTCAAATCCGTCAGACGAGGATCTGACAAGACAAGCAAAGGGAGTCAACTGGGTTGATTTGATGGAAGAGGACGCGCGTCCCGTTCCAGATTTTCTTAAAGAGCCAAGTTATGAATATCTGGGATCGGACCCCATTCCAGCAAGCCGTTATACATCTGTCGAGTTTGAAAATCTCGAGAAAGAAAAAATGTGGCCAAACATCTGGCAGTTTGCTGCGAGGGAAGAAGATCTGCTCGAGCCGGGTGATTATGTGGTCTTTGATAATGCAGACCGGACATTCTTAATTGTCCGTCAGGATGATGGTGGTGTCAGAGCTTTTCACAATGTCTGTTTACACCGAGGCCGTAAGCTTAGAACTGAAGATGGTTGTGCTGATAAATTCCAGTGCCCTTTCCATGGCTACACATGGAATAAAGACGGTAGCTTGAATGAGATTCCAAATCGTTGGGACTTTGGTCATTTGAGTGATGAAAAAATGAAACTGCCAGAAGCTGAAGTCGGACGCTGGGGCGGCTATATTTTTATCAAAGAAAATCCGGGTGGCCCTACGCTTGAGGAGTTTTTGGCCCCTTTGCCGGAGCATTTTAAGCGCTGGCGGCATGAAGAGTGTGCAACCGTTTTATGGGTTGGCAAAGTAGTTCCAGCCAATTGGAAGGTAACAGCAGAAGCCTTTATGGAAGCTTGGCACACGCTGGTCACGCACCCGCAGATTTTGCCGTTTACGGGTGATGAAAACAGTGCCTATTGGTTCTGGGGAGACAATGTGAATGTCAATCTTGTGCCATTTGGCGTTATCTCACCTCATATTGATCCGACGGATAAAAAACAGCAGTGGATTGTAGATGAGTTTGTGAAATATAATGGTCGTTCAGCAGAAAATTACGATCCAGACAGCGACCCGTTTAAAATTGAAGTACCTGAAGGTGTTTCCGCGCGTCGTGCTTTAGGATCTAATTTCAGAGAATATTACACTGAAATTTTTGGTCATGACCATAGTGAGGCGACGGATGCTGAGCTTCTTGATGCGATTGTTTATAATGTATTCCCGAACTTCGCGCCTTGGGGCGGGTTCATGCCGAACATTGTTTACCGCTGGAAGCCATGGCAAGACCCGGATCATTGCTTGATGGAAGTGCGGATTTTATCTCGCATTCCACCCGGTCAGCCAATGCCTGCGAGCCCGCCTATGAAGTTTCTTTCTGTTGATCAGAAATGGACTGAAGCTCCTGAGTTGGGAGCGCTTGGCGAGGTTTTTGAGCAGGATATGGAAAACTTACCTTATGTTCAGGAAGGGCTTAAGGCCTCCAAAAATGGTGAGGTGCAACTTGGCGATTATCAGGAAATTCGTATTCGTCAGTTCCATCAAACATTAGAAAAATACGTGGAGAAATAGTCCAATGAGCGACGCTTCTGAAGACCAGCCCAAACGCATTGACTGCGTTCTCATCGCTGCGGGCAAATATCATGATATTGATTTCGCACGTTTGGAATTACTCAAACTTCTAGGCGAGGATATGCGTTTTAGAGTTAGGGTTTTTGAAGATTATGAAAACCTTGAAGCCCTGAAAGCGGCTGACTGCATCGTAACTTATACTTGTGATGTTGTGCCTTCCCTTGCAGCTCAAGAAGTGTTGAAGGAATGGTTGCATGCCGGTGGTCGGTGGTATGCACTACATGGAACCAACTCCATTCTGAGAATGTTAGATGATGGGCTGTGGGACGCGCCGCGTTGGGCGCCAGCATTTATGGATTTGCTCGGGTCGCAATTCATCTCGCATCCACCGATCGAGCCGTACAAAGTGACTGTCACGCAACCTGACCATCCATTGGTTAAGGATGTGGAAGCCTTTGAGACTACTGATGAGTTATATCATCTTGAGACGCATGGCGATTTAGATGTTTTGATGGAGGCGGCGTGTGACCAGCCAGGCACAGGCTTTGCAGAAGCGGATGACGCCCATGGCACTCACCCTGTTTTCTATATTAAAGAACATGGCGAGGGGGCTGTTTTATATCTGACTTTGGGTCATTGTCGCGGGCATTATGATTTGCAGCCTGCTTTGGACTGGTGGCCGACAGTTGATAGATGCGCTTGGGACTTGCCTGTTTTTTACAAGCTTCTCAAACGCGGTATGAACTGGATGATTAGAGAAAATATTCAGGCTTAGAAACCTCTCAAGCAAAATTTTTATGCTGAGACTCCGGCGTAAATATCCATCGCACTTTCAGCCGAGTAGGGATAACGCGCCAGCATCATAAGTCTTTTATGTCCGGTGGCGACAATAACCTCTTCGGATACACCCATGCCGCCAT
>QOQK01000050.1 GCA_003331985.1 PS1 clade bacterium
ATCCGGGTTATAAAGTGACTTCAAAATTCTTAGCTGAATGTGCTCTTTGTTTAGTTAAAAATTCCGATGAATTACCCGGTGGCAAAAATTATGGGGGTGTTTTAACCAGTGCGACTGGTTTAGGTATGCCTTTAGTTGAGCGTCTTATGAGGGTCGGTATAGAGTTCGATGATCCAAAAGAAATTTGATGCTACTATTTAAAAAAAAACAAATATAAATCCATGTTACTTGCATGTATCATTACCTTCGGGTCGTCCATACGTGCTAACTCTCTTTTCAGGTTTTTGGGGGTCAGCCATGATGCTGCTCCGCATGAGCTTTTAGCCGCCATACATAAAGAATCAAAAGGGGGCAAATCCATGGGCCTATACGTTCATATAGATTGCCGGGACCAGCATAGAGATGCTGGTTAAAAGCAACCGACACGAAAAACCCAGACATCATGGCAAGAAAAACAGCATTGGGGTGGGGCCGCCACCCGGCTAATCTCGCAAACAAGACTGGCCCGAAGGCCCCGCCTAAAGCGGTCCAGGCAAACAGCACGCGTTCAAAAATAGATGTTGGTGCGGATAAGGAAATCCCCACCGCCAAAACCATCAAGCCAGCCGCCGCAATACGTGACATTAATACTGACTGCACAGGCTGAATCTTGATGTCATGGGATATGGTAGCGCTAGAGGCCACCAGAATAGAGTCAACCGTTGACATGACCGCAGATAATAATGCCGCCATGACAAGTCCGGCGATGATGTCGGGAAACAGCAAGCTCGTGGTGCCGAACAGAATCTGTTCTGCATTGTCCATTGAGATGGGCAGCACCCTAGCTGAAAGTCCCAAAAGTGCCATGCCTAAAAAAACAATCAACGACCAAGTTATGGCGATTTTAAATGCCTTACGTCGTTCCTTGTCGTTTTTTACTGACATAATCCGTGTCATCAGCTGTGGCTGTCCAAAAGTCCCGAGCCCGATACCGGCCATGCCAAGCGCTGCGCCGATTGCGGTCAAACCGGCCCGCCCGCCGAAGATGTCCAAATGGCCTGGCGTATCCTGGGCAAGACGCGCCCAAAGCTCTACTGGACCACCAGCCTCAACAAGCGCAGCCAGAGGCAAAAGAATGGCAATAACCAATATAACAATACCCTGAATCATGTCTGTCATACTGACCGCCCAAAACCCGCCCAAAACGGAATACACACCCACGATAAGGGAGGCCAGTAAGACACCTTTCCAAGACGGTATGTCAAAATAGGTTTTCATAGCACTTCCGCTGGCCTGCAACTGAGCGGATATATAGAAGATGAAGCAAAACAGAATCATAGCACTGGACGCCAGAACAATTCGTCGGCGAGCATGGGAGACGGTGTCGGCGGCAATAAAATCAGTAAATGTTACATATTTATGCTGATGAGCCCGCTGCCGTAGCTTTTTACCCAAAACCATCCAAGCAACTACATAACCGCCCCAGATACCAGGCAATATCCATAAGGCTGATAGTCCGTTTGCATAGACAAAACCTGAAAACCCCATAAGCACCCAAGCCGAGGATGATGTTGCGGCATAGGAGAAACCCGCGACCCAGCCATTGAGATTGCGTCCTCCAATGAGGAAATCCTCGTTTGTTTGTGCACGCTTCGCAACCCATAAACCTAGTAAAATCAGGCAGGAATGATAAATGACAAGAATTGCCAAAATGGTTTGGCTGTTAGATGTCAATCGCAGCTCCTGTAATAACGCTTCAACTGTATTCGTTATCTTCGTTAAAATGCCCTGAATGCCTATGATTTATATCAAGATTTAATGTATCCTGATAATTTGAATTTAGTTAAAACCTCATTTATCATAGTAATTGATTTAACTCTAACCAAAGGTGAGGTCTTTCTTGTCCAGAGTGTTTTCCATCATTGGCGGAAATGATATTGCCATCAGGCCGGATGAAAAGGCAATTGACCGGTTTTGGCATGAAGCTAATGCCGCCCTCCCAGATTTGGGGGCAGACCATCAAGTCAGGTGGATCGGGCTGGATGAGGAAACAACCTTGGAGATTATTGCCTATATTCGTTCTGGTGAAAAATCGGCAACCTACACAGTGCCATGGATAAATGCCAATTATGGCTGGCCAGACGGCTCCCACGGCCTGCCAATCATATTGCTGCGGTTTGACGGCCTGCCCGCTTTAATGGTCGAGACAACCGATGTAATAAAAATAAATTTTGGGGATATCGGAAGTGACCTTAGCGGGCTGGACGGCCCCCCCGTTCGCGACATCAAAGTTTGGCGGAATTTACACACAATGTACTGGAATGAAATTCTCGGGCGCTTTGGGCGTGAATGTTCACCGGATATGCCGGTTCTCGTCGAAAAATTCAAACCCGTCTTCCCGCTTTAGCCGGGGCAAGTGAATAGTTCCGAATGGCGGGGATGTCTTTCTTTGGAGACTCAACTACCACAGGTTTTGTAAGGACGGCTTAATGACCAAACATTTTCAAGACTATGGTCACCGAGCGCGAGTAGGGATCGCTGTTCCTCATTCCAATCCGACAGTGGAGCCTGAAATACGCATGGCGTTGCCGGGGAATATTGGTGTCTACGCAACTAGACTGACACACGATTCCGATTCCGTGGAGACGCGTTTAAATCATTATATTCGAAATATTCCCCTGGCTATCAATTCCTTCGGGGAGATCAGATTGGCGGCCTTTGGGTTAGGCTGTACAGGCTCATCTTATGTTGCAGGTTTTGAAAATGAAGAAAATTTTACTTCCAAAGCCTACAATGAAACATCTGTTCCTGTTATAACAGCCGCACAGGCAATCAGAAAAGCTTTAGAACGAATCGGCTGTTCGTCGATTGCCTTGGTGTCTCCATATCCGGACTGGCTAGCTGAGTTAGGTTATGAATATTGGGAATTGTCGGGTCTGAAAATCATCGACCGTCTCAGAGTTGACCCCTCACTGACCAATACGCACAGAATCTACGAACTCTCAAGTCAGGATGCACTCGATCAAATGAGAAAATTAAAAGAGACCGACGCTGATTGCATTTTGGCCAGCGGGACAGGCATGCCTACCCTGAGGGCGATTAGAACACTAGGCTCAGAAACTGGTATCCCTGTGCTTTCGTCAAATTTAAGTCTAGCGTGGGCGCTGACAATGATTGTCTCTCCAGATCAAGCCCCTCATTTACCACAAGACCTTCTTTGATTTTACAGATAGAGTGCACCAATTTTCTTTATTCTTACCAATGACTTACCGAAGGCACCTCATTCCCTAAGCCCCAAAATTCGTCGACTTCCTCAGTGGTATAACAGTATATTTTGGAGTACTGCCTTTGGCGATGGTTTATGACTAAAAGCAGATGCATAAGCTCAACAAACCACTTGTAACTCGGCTCATGTTTGTACATATTCTCGCCAGACGCCAATAAAGTGAAATACTTCCAGTGTTAGACATTAATAATATCACCTATCGCATTGCCGGCCGCACATTATTTGATCAAGCTTCTTTGTCGATACCGACCGGCCACCATGTCGGGCTTGTCGGGAACAATGGGACAGGTAAATCGACGCTATTCAAGCTAATTGCACAAGAATTACAACTGGATGGTGGGGATATTTCGATGGTGTCCAACACGCAAATGGGCATGGTGCGGCAAGATATTCCAGACGACGACACGCCCCTGATTGACCTCGTTTTGGCCGCCGATACCGAACGCACTGATCTGTTTGCCGAGCTAGAAACCGATATTGATGTCGACCGCATGTCAGATATTTATCTGCGTCTTGCCGATATTAATGCCTATGAAGCACCATCTCAGGCGGCCATTATTTTGTCTGGCTTGGGGTTCAACACCGAGCAACAAAGCAAACCGATATCAGATTTTTCGGGTGGTTGGAAAATGCGGGTAGCTTTGGCGGCAGCCTTGTTTAGAAAACCCAATTTATTGCTGCTTGATGAACCGACCAACCATTTGGACTTTGAAGCAATTGTGTGGCTTGAGAGCTATCTTCAAAATTATGAACATACTTTCATTATCATCAGCCATGATCGCGAAACATTGAATAAAGTGGTGACTCATATTGCCCATTTGGACCAGCTTAAACTGACCCTCTATACCGGAAATTATGACCAGTTCGAAAGTGCCCATGCACAAAAACGACTAGGGCATCAGGCGCTATATGAGAAACAACAAGCGCAAAAAAGGCGGATGATGGCATTTGTCGATCGCTTTGGCGCCAAGGCCAGCAAAGCCCGGCAGGCGCAAAGCCGACTGCGCTCGATAGAACGGATGGATATGGTGGACGCGCTGATTACCGAGCGCGCCACCTCATTTAATTTTCCTCAGCCCGAGAAAATCGCTTCGCCTATCATCACCATGGATGATGTGGATGTGGGCTATGAGCCGGGCAAGCCGGTTTTACGAAAAATCAATATTGGTTTGACCGACGATGACCGCGTCGCGCTTTTGGGTGCGAATGGCAATGGAAAGTCAACTTTAGTCAAACTTATTTCGGATAATCTGTCGGCAATGGCCGGACATGTTGCGCGGAACAGCAAATTGCGGATTGGCTATTTTGCCCAGCATCAATCCGATGAGCTGGAGGATGAGATAACCCCCTATGAGGCCATGCGCAACGCTATCGGTGATATTCCAGAAGCTAAATGTCGCGCACTTTTGGGCAAATTCGGCTTTGATAAGGGTAAATCCGACACGGAAATCAAAAAACTTTCTGGGGGTGAAAAGGCTCGGTTGCTCTTTTGCATTATGAGCCACAATGCCCCCCATATTATGCTTCTCGATGAGCCGACCAATCATTTGGATATTGATGCGCGCCATGCTCTCATTGAGGCACTCAACGCATATGAGGGCTGCGTGATTTTGGTGAGCCATGACCCTCATTTAGTCGCGGCTGTGGCCGACCGGCTATATTTGGTTAAAGACGCAGGCGTCGTCCCCTATGATGGCGATCTTGATGACTATCGCCGCACGATTATGGAACAACGTAGCAAAGAAAGATCCGAGGCAAGAAAAAGTAAAAAGGCCAAGAAAACAGCCTCTGACGCCACAGATAAAGCTACCATAGCCAATACATTAGAAACCGAATTAGAAACGTTGAGCGTGCAAAAAACACACTTGGAGACCGAAATGTCCCGCCCCGAAGCAATTGCTGACAGCGCTCGCATGCAACAACACCTTGATGAATACGTAATATTGGAACAGAAGATAAGCGACGTAGAGGCGGCTTGGTTTGACACACAAAGTTGAAACAACAAGCTTCGCGTGAGTGGTTGGTCAGAGTGGCGAACCTAAATTTTAACGTCGAGCTTTATACTGAACTATCTCAAGCTATGCCAAGGTTTCACCTTCGCACCCCACCCAATGCAAACTTATGTCCTCAATAAGCGCAGCTTCTATTGAATTTTTAACTCTTTTTTACCGGGTGCCCTGAGGCACTCAAAACCAATTAAAAAAAAGATTAGCAACCATTTAATATTCACTGTGATAACACCGTAAATTGTTTCATGTAGTTTATACGAAACATCTCGACGTTCAGATGTGGTCTTCGGCATTTCCTTATCGTTTTGAGAGGCTGACTATTTGCTCGCGTAAAGCTGGCGATAACGTTCAGATAATTGCTGCATCGGCATAAGCACAAATACATCCACCGTATTGAACTGATGGTCAATCACTGCGCCAATGCCAACCAATGCACCGGACGGGTATAACCCCTTAGCAAAGGCGGCAAAGCGCGGCGCGCAGCTTTTAGATCAATCGCATAGGCATCCATCATAATCATATCAACAAAATGTCGGAAATAGGCGCGGACATGCCAGGCTCGCTCAAACACATAATGATGGTGCAAATAGCTAATGGTTGCGCGAAAGCTTGCGGGTCTGTACCTGAGAAATTGGTACGACCCATCATTGACTTAATGCCTTGACGCACGGGATTATGGGGGCCTCACAATATGCAATTCACAACCAAAGATATGAACGCCTAAGTGGAGCTGGCCAAGTCCGTCGGCCTCGAACTTGCCTGCACAATTAGCAAGGGTGGCGGTGTCTATAATTATTTACGCGGCCATTGTGTCAAGTTTGAAATGATAAAAGCATCTGAAGAACTCGAGATGTTTTTTGGCATGATTAAATCCGCTTGTGACGACTGGGACGGTATAGAATTAATCCGAGATATCGCGCTTTAAGCACGTCCAAATGGAACAAGCCTTATAAGCCATGGAATAGCCAACGACATGACAAGTCCAAAGGCTACACCTGAACCATATGGCGCGAGAATATCTCCGGTAATCGTGTCATCCGCAAGGCCAAGCACACGACTGGAGATTATTAATGCGCCAAATACAAGGGCTGCACCGAGTGAACAAATCCCAAGCCGCACGATGAGATGCGCTTGAAGTTCAACGCCCCGACGCGCGTCCAACTCATGGCCGATAAACCAGCCCATCATAAGACCCCACATCCATGATCCGACAAAATCAAGTGTGCCGCCAAAATGCAGCCCCATATAAATGACCTGCACGACCAAAAGCGCCATCACCAAAGTAGGCAGGCCAAAAGACTCCAGTGCCGTGATGAGGCGATTAGCTACATCCAGCTTGACCCAAATATAAAGCGTTACGGCTCCTAGCGTGATACCGCCAAGCACATCACCGACATCATGTACGCCTAAATAAATCCGGCTCATGCATATTAATACGCCGATCGTCCAGAGGCCTACCTTGAGCCAGTTTTTTTCAACCTGCAACGCCAACCAGCCCCATAAAACAATCGCCATTTGCGCGTGACCACTAGGCCAACCGAAAGAATTGCCTGTCTTGTTATCCAGCGCGTAAATCGTATCCGGTCGCGGGTCCTGATAAAAATCTTTTAAAAATAGATTAATGCCAGCGGTTAAAAACAGCAGCAGCCCAGCCTGATAAAAAGCCTTGGTGCGCCAGAAGTAAAACCCGAATGAGAGAAAAAGAAACAGAAAGACTTGATAGCCAAGCAAGGTCACATTGGTAAAAAGAAAAGTCAGCGCATCAGTACGCAAAGCTGGCACCCAACTCAGGTCGTTCATTATTGTCAATATCCCCTCCCCAAAGGCGTTCTCGACGTAAAACAAGTCAAGTTTAAATCAAGTTATATTAGGGGTAAACGGCTATCCGGCTTAGGCAAGATATTTTTATCTCTTCAAAAGTTTTGTAACCTCTGCGATTTTCTCTTCCATATCAGCTTCATCAGCAAATGCCTGCTGGACACAATTACTAATATGAGTTTCCAGTATCTTTGCCTCGATAGAAGCTATCGCCTTTTTTGCAGCTTTTAGCTGGTTAAGTATATCAATGCAGTATTCTTTATTTTCAACCAATTTGGCGACACCACGGATTTGCCCCTCCACGCGTCTAAGGCTTGGCAAATGGTCTGAATGGCATGGATGGTTGTGCATTGAATTCACCTCTAGAAAAATCTCGGGATTAAATATGTAAATACTGTGGCAAACAGGAAAATAAAAACAGAAATATAATATAAATAGCGTGACCGCCGACGGGTTTGCAGACACAGTCTCCCCTCAACAGGGTCAATGGGGCATGGCATATGATAGGTTTTATAATTAATGACCCCCGCAACTCCAATCATCAAGAGTGCAATTATCGTTATCAAAATTTTGTATTTTGATAAGACAATGAGAACCGGAAAGATACTCAATAGGGTCGCAAAACTGGCCCCTGCGCCCAATGCGACGAATACTGCCGGTAGAGCACAGCACACCAAAGTCGATGTTGATGCGAATAGTGAAAAAAAATTGACTGTCTTATCTTTCATGGCGAGAGCTTGTTTACAAAAAAGAAATCATGGAATACTCAAAATCTGCATATCCACCAAATTCTGGCCGTTAGACAAAATCTTTTTCTCAACATCAGATTTATCTATGAACACTGACATATCATAGGCAATCAAAACTTTCCCAAGGGAAAGGTCCACATCGATGTTGAGATATCCCACATCCTTTTTAAATGTTTTCTCAATCCCACGTGCGCAGAAATCACAAACCATGCCTTGCAAGCTTAAGACAGCAATTTGAGCATTTGAAAGTCCGGACACAAACTTATTAAACTTTTCCTTATCGAGTTGGAACTCTTGCCCATCAACCATTTCATGCAAATGGTTTTCGTGCTTGTCATGGTTATGATGCATATCATGCTCAAGCTCTCCAGCTAGGGCGAGTGAAGGCAATAATAGTAACGATATAATAATTTTTTTCATAACTCTCTCCTAAAAGCGATACATGAGATGAGCGTCCCATTCATCATTCTCGTCATAACCAAGTTCAACCATAAAGTTGCCTTTAAACAATTTAAGAACAGGATAGCTGTTCCATTCATTCGTTAGGCTGTTTGTTTTTGTTTTAATTAAGAACCAAGTATGTAAATCGCCATAATCTCCCAAATACGGAGCTATACCCAATTGGATATATTTCTTTGTATAGTCTTTCACATCTGCCTGCACATGCTTGAGACCAAAGCCGGTAAAAAGTCGGCGCGTTTCCCAATCGCCGTGCATGCCGATAAAGTTTCTGTCTATGCCCTCAGAACTGATGCCGGATTGAAAATATAAATTACGCTGAGAATTCTGAGTGTTTTTTCTATTCAACAAATGCGTATAGCGAAGATATGCATAATTTTCATTTTGCACTTTGTCTTTAAGCCATTCTAGCCCAAGGGAATATTTATAAGATGGTGAGTAATGATAATAGACAGACTCTTTCAGATTATCGGAGAAATACATCATCGTTGAACCGCCTGTATATGAAACGGGTCGCGCGCCCAACATCGTCGTTGAGGCAAATGTTAAAATCAGAGATAAAACACAAACTCTTATACCCATAGGGGGTATATTAGAGTAAGATATATTAATGTCAAAGACAGGATTGCTTTTTCACTTTGTAACAAATCTGAATTTTGAAAAATTTAATAACTAATATTTCAGTTTTCTCAATCTTGTATTAACCTAAAGGCGTTGTTGTGGAGGGTGTATGACCCTGGAGTCATTAATTTCATTGGACATATTATATGTCGCCGCGCCTATTTATTTTGCCTTCATCGTGATTGAAGTGCTGGCAATTAAATATTTCAAGCGCCCCGGACAGCTTGAAGCACGAGATGATGCCATTAGTATTTTTATGGGCGTGGTCAGTCTGCTATCAAATGGCGCCGCCGCTTTTCTCACACTGGCTATGTTGGTCTGGGCGCAACAATTCCAAATTCATGCCCTTCCCCTTACTGTTTCAACACTCATTGCCTGTTTCATTCTTGATGATTTGCGCTACTACCTTCACCACCGGATTGCACATCGTTGTCGTTGGCCGTGGGCAATGCATATTATTCATCATTCCAGCCAAAGGTTTTCATTTGCAGTTGCCCTCCGCCAAGGATGGACGAAGCATTTTACAGGCACAACTGTTCTGAAAATCCCGCTTGTACTTATTGGGTTTGACCCGCTGATGGTTATTTTTTGTGGCGGGTTAAATGCTGTCTATCAGTTCTTCTTGCATACCGAGACTGTTGACCGGATGCCCCGTTGGTTTGAGGCCGTGTTCAACACGCCGTCACATCACCGCGTGCATCACGGCAAAAACCCAAAATATCTCGATGCCAATTACGCCGGCACACTTATTATCTGGGACAAGATGTTCGGCACATTTGTTCCTGAAGATATAAAAGAACGCCCCGATTATGGTCTGGTGAAAGATTTTGAAACCTACAACCCATTTCGTATTTTCATTCAGGAATATTTGAGTATCGCTAATGACATAACACGCCGTGACCTAAGTCTGCGTGAACGTCTACTTTATATCTTAGCGCCACCCGGCTGGAGTCATGACGGCTCAAGGCAAACCTCTCTGGATATTAAAAAAAGTGCCGGCATTCATCCCTCATCTGCAAAGGCAAAAATGTCTGTATAATTCTCAATCCTTACCCTAGGGTATTCTATATGTACCGGGTGGAGGGTCTGTTACATGGACAAGAAAACTGCAAAAAACTTGAACCGCCGTCTGCTGGCAAACTTTATGGACGGGGTGTCTG
>QOQK01000006.1 GCA_003331985.1 PS1 clade bacterium
TTTTTTAAAATAAATGTTTAAGTCCTTGCCAAGACACTAACGGAACAGTATATAATCTCGCTTTAATGACTGGTACGTCCGAACCATCAGCCTTTGAGGGCTTCTTCAGCCGACATCTTCTCGGTATACAAGGCCTTTCCCCTTTAGAAATTGATTATCTCCTTAATCTTGCCGATGACTATGTCGAGCTAAATAGACGCGCCGATAAGAAGAATGATATTCTTCGCGGGCGCACGCAGATTAATTTGTTTTTCGAAAGTTCAACCCGCACCCAAAGCTCATTTGAGCTTGCGGGCAAACGCCTTGGCGCAGATGTTATGAACATGAACCTTTCCGCCTCTTCGATTAATAAAGGGGAAACACTGGTCGACACCGCTGTGACACTAAATGCAATGAACCCCGATTTGCTGGTTGTCAGACACGGGTCTTCTGGCGCGGTCAGTTTACTGTCACAAAAAGTTTCCTGTGCTGTCCTTAATGCCGGAGACGGGTCACATGAACACCCAACCCAAGCCTTGCTGGACGCGCTGACTATTCGACGCGCCAAAGGCAAACTTCAGGGCCTTCGAGTTGCTATATGTGGTGACATAGTTCACTCCAGGGTTGCCCGCTCCAATATTCTCCTTTTACAAGCCATGGGCGCGACAGTGAATCTCGTCGGGCCACGAACAATGCTTCCCAAAAGTTTTGAAGGCCTCGGCGTGCATTGCTTCCACGATATGCAGTCCGGCCTTGAGGGTTGCGATATTGTTATGATGCTCCGCATCCAAAATGAACGCATGGATAGCGCGTATATCCCTTCTGTACGAGAATATTTCCACCTCTATGGACTGGATTACGAGAAACTTAAATTTGCTAAGGAAGATGCACTCGTAATGCACCCCGGCCCAATGAACAGAGGCGTTGAAATTGACAGCATACTTGCCGATGATCCCGAAAGAAGCCTGATTGCTGAACAGGTAGAAATGGGTGTCGCAGTGCGCATGGCAGTACTCGAGGCATTAGCTAAAAACCTGCCTAACGGATCAGAAAACGGGGGAACCGCCTGATGCGCGCGATTACGAACACCCGACTTTTTGATCCCGCCTCCGGTCTCGATGAGATTGGCGCCATTGTTTTTAATGATGAAGGCATTATTGCCTGTGGTAAGGATATTAGCCCTCCACCAGACGCTTCAATTATTGATGGCACGGGGCTGGTAACAACACCCGGGCTTGTTGATATGCAGGTTTTCATTGGGGAACCCGGCGAGGAGTATCGTGAAACACTCGCCACTGCCTCACAAGCTGCAGCAGCTGGTGGTGTCACAACCATGATAATGATGCCGGACACTCAACCCGTCATTGATGATGCCGCACTTGTTGATTACATTTCGCGTCGTGCGCGTGGCACGGCACTTGTTAATGTGCATCCCATGGCAGGCATCACCAAAGGGCTTGACGGTGAGATGATGAATGAGTTCGGCTTGTTACATGAAGCCGGTGCTGTAGCTTTTACGGATGGTAGCCGGAGCGTCATGAATGCCCGCATCATGCAAAAAGCAATGAGTTATGCGGCTAATTTTGATGCACTGATTATGCATCACGCCATTGATGCCAATCTTGTTGGTGACGGGGTGATGAATGAAGGCGAGCTTGCTATCCGCCTTGGTCTTTCTGGCATAGCTGTTATTGCCGAAACCATTATGATTGAACGAGATATTCGTTTGGTTGAAGCCACCGGGGCGAGATATCATGTTGCGCAAATTTCATCGCGCGAAAGTATCGACATTATCCGCCAAGCTAAGGATAGAGGCCTGCCTGTGACTTGTGGAGTTTCAGCCAATCATCTGATGCTTAATCAGAATGATGTAGAAAATTATCGAACCTTCGCCAAATTGATGCCACCGCTTCGGACAGAAGAAGATCGTCAAGCACTGATTGAAGCGATAGCGGACGGGACGATTGATGTGATTGTTTCTGGTCATAACCCGCAAGGGGAAGATGCGAAAAGGCGACCTTTTGGGGAGGCAGAATTTGGATCAATTGGGGTCGAAACATTCCTCGCCGCCGGCTTGACACTGCATCATGAAATTGAAGTCCCACTAACTCGCCTAATTGACGCTATGAGCTCTACACCAGCCAAGCTGCTCGGCCTTTCTGCCGGTGAACTGACCATCGGTCACCCGGCAGATTTAGCTCTCATAGATATCGATGCGCCATGGATTGTTGACGCGGACAATCTTCATTCACGCTCTAGAAATGCAGCCATTGAAGGCCGTAAAGTTCAGGGAAAAGTGATGAAAACAGTTGTTTCCGGTAAAACCGTTTTTGAAAATAATGACTGAGATGGAAACCATCTTAATTTTTATACTTATGGGGTATCTTATCGGCTCTTTCCCATCCGGATTGGTTTACACACGCCTTGCCGGTATGGAAGATATCCGCAACCTCGGTTCAGGCAATATCGGCGCAACAAATGTTCTGAGAACCGGCAACAAAAAAATCGCGCTGGCGACACTAATCACTGACATGCTCAAAGGTATTACAGCTATCCTGATAGCAAAAAGCTTCCTATCAGATACTCAAGCGACCTTTATCGGCGTTGCGGCATTTTTAGGCCATATCTATCCTGTCTGGCTGAATTTTAAAGGTGGCAAGGGCGTCGCGACTTATATCGGGGTGATCGCCGGTTTATCAATCTGGGCAGTGACGGGTTTTGCTTTGATATGGCTGATTATGGCAGGGCTATTTAGATACTCGTCACTTGCAGCATTAACGGCAAGCCTAGCTGTCCCTATTATATTTTATCTTCAGCCGGACTCACAAAATATTGCTCTTATAAGCCTGGTGATGACATTTATTGTTTTTTTCAAGCACCTTGAAAACATTCAACGCCTGTGGAAGGGTGTAGAAACTAAAATCGGCAACACTTAAAAATAAAAAGGAATAATCCTGTGTTCCCCTATCCCAAAGTGCGATGCTTAGCGGCTTCCACGGGCCCTATTTGGGGCGCTGGAATTGCTTATGAGTAAACGCGAACAAAACATCCGTAACGCAATAAGACTAATCCGAAGCGCCAATGTTGGCCCTATAACTTACCATCAGCTAATAGCGCTTTACGGTTCCGCCGGCAAAGCACTTGAGGCATTGCCCGAACTGGCTGCCAGAGGCGGCGGTAAGCGCAAAATGAGAATTTCTTCAGAAAGCGATGCCGATAAAGAATTGAAGGAGGTCAAAAAAGAGGGCGCGGAATTACTCATTGCCGGAGACACAAATTATCCACTTCATCTTACGCATATCCCCGATGCGCCTCCCGTACTCACCTATCTAGGAAACATCCAATTGCTTGAAAAGACCTGCGTTGCCATCGTCGGCGCCAGAAACGCTTCAGCAGCAGGTCTGAAGACGGCACGCAAACTTTCAGGCGGTCTTGCTGAACGTGACTATTGTATTGTGTCGGGCATGGCGCGCGGTATTGATACCATTGCTCACCAAGCAGCAATTGAACATGGCACAATTGCTATACTCGCAGGCGGGGTTGATAATATATACCCCAAAGAAAACACTGAACTTTATTATCGACTTTGTGAAGAAGGACTTATTCTTGCGGAAAACCCCGTTGGTACCAAACCGCTGGATCGCCATTTTCCTCGTCGTAACAGAATAATCTCAGGACTATCCATTGGTGTCATTATAGCCGAAGCATCGATAGGCTCTGGTTCATTAATCACAGCCAGAATGGCTGCCGAACAAAATAGGGAAGTCCTTGTAGTGCCTGGCTCACCAGAAGACCCAAGATGCCTAGGGTCAAATAATCTCATCAAAAACGGGGCAAGCCTTATTCAAAATGTCAGCGATGCAGTTGAGATACTTTACCCTTTAAGGGAAAGAATGATTGAAGAGCCGCCAGAGGACAAAATCTTTAAAAACTTTGAAGGTGAACTGAAGCAATCTGACGGAGAACTGGTTTTGGATTTGCTTGGCCCCACCCCAACATCCATTGATGAACTGTCACCATGAGCGATCTCCCTGTCTCGGTTGTGCATATCATTTTACTGGAACTGGAACTTGCCGGAAAGCTCATCAGGTCATTTCGTGGTATCAGCATGCTCGAAAGATACGAAGACTAGCCGCACCAACCATCTCTTTTACCCCCACGATATGCTCGTGCGAGTTTTTTAGAAATTAGTGTATCCCGCAATTCTGGCGCAGAAACCAGTAAGCGACCATATTTACCTCGTTTGCCATCTGTATATAAAAGCCCCTGCCCCTCCATAAACACTTGGGTAAAGTCTCGCGCTTTTTGTGCGAGTTTTCTCTCTGATACACATTTTGCACCTCCCAATTCAGGGGTATCAAAATCCACAAAACGGACTTTTTGTGTCGCCAGAAAAGGCGGCGCTTGTTGAAAACTCAATGTGCAGGTGTCTCCATCATAACAGCCAAGTAAAACCGCCGTATACACAACACCCGAAAAAACAACACTTACCATTACCACGCCCTCAAATACCAAAAACTACTCGCTGATCATTCTAATTTAGAACAAATAACTAAATAATATCCACCAACTAGAAGATGCAAAAGTATAAAATTTTTTATGGTGTTTAGCATTCCTAATTTGACATCTTGGTCAGTTTCACCCATTTATGCGTTTCATAACTAATTGGCCTTATCGCCTGAGAGGATTTGGAGAAACTGATGGACCTTGTCATTGTCGAGTCACCGGCCAAAGCAAAAACCATCAATAAGTATCTAGGGAACGACTACAAAGTCCTTGCCTCCTTTGGTCATGTGCGCGATTTGCCTGAAAAAAATGGCTCAGTTGATCCAGATGAAGAGTTTTCAATGATCTGGGAAGTTCAGTCAGCTTCAGGTAAGCGGCTGAATGAAATCGCTGATTATCTTAAAAAATCTGATCGCCTTATTCTTGCAACCGACCCGGACAGAGAAGGTGAAGCTATTAGCTGGCATGTACTTGAAGTCATGCGGGAAAAAGGCGTTCTAGACGGCAAACAAATTCAACGTGTTGTGTTTAATGCCATTACGCGCAACGCCGTCACAGAAGCGATGAACCATCCAAGAGAACTGGATGAAAAGCTCGTCCATGCCTATCTGGCGCGCCGCGCACTCGATTATCTGGTCGGGTTTAACCTGTCACCTGTGCTATGGCGAAAACTCCCAGGCGCACGTTCAGCAGGCCGTGTGCAGTCGGTGGCTTTAAAACTCATTTGCGAGCGCGAGCTGGAAATTGAAAAATTTATCCCACGTGAATACTGGTCGGTATCCGCTGATTTCAATACACAAAATGGTGACAAGCTTCCAACCCGTCTGAATCTTCTAAAGGGTGGCAAGGTTGAGAAATTTACCCTCACCAATGAAACCGAAGCTATGGAAGCGAAAGATGCAATTGAGAGCGGCAACTTCAAAGTTAACCGCATTGAAAGCAAGCCCGGTCAAAGAAACCCCTCCGCGCCATTTACAACGTCAACCTTGCAACAAGAAGCAGCTAGAAAGCTCGGCTTTAACGCCAAGCGAACAATGCAAATCGCCCAGCTTCTTTATCAAGGCATTGAGATTGACGGCGAAGCAACAGGTCTCATTACCTATATGAGAACTGATGGTACGCAAATCGCACCGGAGGCAGTTACCGAAACAAGAGAAGTTATTACTGCAGATTTTGGTCCAGATTATGTGCCTGAAAAGTCCAGAGAATATCAAACTAAAGCCGCCAATGCTCAAGAAGCACATGAAGCCATTCGCCCCACATCGCTGGCAAGGCGGCCTGAATATATTGCGTCCACATTAGATGCTGATCAGGCCAAGCTCTATGAACTTATCTGGAAACGCACAATGGCCAGCCAGATGGAAAATGCACGTGTTCAACGTACAACCATCGACATCACAGATGAAACACAAACAACAGGCTTACGCGCCAGTGGCACTGTCATTACCTTCCCCGGTTTTTTGAAACTTTATGAAGAAGGTAAGGACGATGAGAAATCAGATAAAGAAGAAGAACAGACTTTACCTCAGGTAACAGAAAGCATGCCGCTTGATTTACAAAAAGTATCGCCTGACCAGCATTTCACTGAACCCCCACCCCGCTTCAGTGAAGCAACGTTGGTGAAAAAAATGGAAGAGTTGGGCATTGGTCGTCCATCCACCTATGCCAGTGTTTTAAGCGTGCTGCGTGACAGAGACTATGTTTTCATGGATCGCAACCGTTTCCATCCACATGATAAAGGGCGTCTCGTCACCTCCTTTCTGGAAAGCTTTTTCAATCAATATGTTGAATATGATTTCACAGCCGCGCTTGAAGGTGATCTCGATAAAGTTTCAAATGGAGACCTTGATTATAAAGATGTGCTGAGAAAATTCTGGGAGAATTTTTCATCCAGTGTCGACTCCACTATGGAAATCAGAAACACGCAAATCCTCGATAAAATGAACGAGGTGCTTGGTCCCCATATATTTAAGGATACCGGAGATGGCGATCCACGCGTCTGCCCGAAATGTAATGAAGGTGAATTGAGCTTAAAAACAGGTAAGTTTGGCGCTTTCGTAGGCTGTACCCTATACCCTGAATGTCGTTTCACACGTCCTTTTGCTCAGGCAGAAGGAAGAGAAGGTGATATTGAGCGCGAGCTAGGTATTGACCCTGAAAGTAGCTTAACTGTTCACCTCAAGGACGGTCGCTTCGGGCCTTATATCCAGCTTGGTGATCCGGGCGAGGATAATGAAAAGCCAAAACGCTCCGGCTTGCCTAAAGATATGCAGCCTGCCGATATGACACTTGATTATGCGCTTCGCCTGCTCTCCCTACCCCGCATTGTCGGGCAGCACCCAGAAACCGGCGATGATATTACCGCTGATCTTGGGCGTTATGGGCCTTATTTGAAACATGGCAAGCAATCAGCCAGCCTTGAAACAGTTGATGAACTTTTCGAGATTGGTGTGAACCGTGCTGTTACAGTTATTGCTGAAAAGAAATCCAATGCACCTGCACGCGGTAGTTCTGTGATTAAAGAACTGGGTGAACATCCAGATGACGGCAAACCTGTCAATGTGATGAATGGGCGTTATGGACCTTACGTCAAGCATAACAAAATTAACGCGACAATTCCTAAAGACGAAGAACCCGACTCTGTTACGTTAGAACGAGCTTTAGAGCTTATCGTTGCGCGCGCTGCAAAAGCGGGAGCCGGTAAGAAAAAAGCAAAGAAATCGTAATCCCAGCTTTTTAAGCAGGCGTTTGATAAAGCTTTTTGTCATTTCCCCTCCGTATCGCATGGCGCGATAATGCACCGGATGATAAGGACGGAAGTCAGGGAATGCATAAAGGACAACTAAGTGTGTAGCCATTCAGTCAGACCCGGGCGTCAAGATATACTTGATTTTATCGCCCAAAACCCAGGCAAAACCGGAAAGCGCGAAATCGCCAAAGCCTTTAATGTCAAAGGTTCTGACCGGATTTATCTGAAGCAACTTCTGAGAGAAATGACTGCCGAAGGGCTTATCGAAGGCAATCGTAGTGACGGCGTCAGAAAAGCGGGAACGCTTCCCGCTGTTGGTGTTGTTGAGATTACAGCCCGCGATGAAGAAGGCGCTCTTCACGGCAAAATTATCTTGCGTGGTGAGTTACAAAACACAACTGACATTATTATTTTTTCCAAGCGGAAACAGCCTGTAATGGGTGACCAGATACTCGCGCGTCTCAATGAAACCTCACCGGGTGTGTATCGGGCAGATACAATTAAGGTTATCACCCGCGCCGGAAGTGAAAAAGTTATTGGAATTCTGAAGGGGAGCCTTGAGCCTGATAAAAAAGGCAAAATTTCAGCTTACATAGAACCAATTGAGAGGCGTGCGCGGCATATTTTCAATATTAGCGGCACAGTGCCGGATAATTGTGAGGAAGGCGATATTGTTGTTGCTGAAAAAACATCAACTGTCCGTTCTGCTCAAAGACATCACCCTCAACAGGTAAAGGTGATTGAACGTGTTGGCTCACCTGAAGCGCCGGATGCATTCAGCCTGATTGCCATTGCTGAACAGAGTATACCAATCGAGTTTCCTGATGCTGTTATTCAGCAATCGGAAACTCTGAGTCAGTTCAGCATGGAAGGCCGCCAAGACTTAAGAGAACTGCCGCTCATCACCATTGACCCTGCAGATGCGCGTGACCATGACGATGCTGTTTATGCTTGCCCAGATGATAACCCTGACAATGAAGGTGGCTATTTGGTGTGGGTCGCTATTGCCGATGTAGCGACTTATGTCCCACCGGAAACACCACTGGACAAAGAAGCGCTCAAGAGAGGTAATTCCGTTTATCTGCCCGACCGCGTGGTTCCAATGTTGCCGGAGAAGATTTCAAATAATCTCTGCTCCTTGCGCCCAGATGAAGAACGCCCATGCCTCGTCGTCAAGATGACAATTGATAAAAACGGGAATAGAAAAACTCATAAATTCTCTCGTGCGATTATGAAGTCGGCAGCACGGTTAAGTTATCAGCAAGCTCAAACAGGCTTTGATGACCAACCTGATGAAGCCGCCGCACCTGTTTACGAAACCGTTCTCAAACCTCTATGGGCGGCATATCAATTAATGACTAAGGCGCGAGAAAAACGTGCGCCACTTGACCTTGATATCCCTGAAAGAAAAATCATTATGAATAATGGGCGGATTGAAGATATTTTCACGCCGCAACGACTTGAGGCCATGCGACTGATTGAAGAGATGATGGTTAGCGCTAATGTCTGCGCGGCTGAAACGCTAGAAAAACATAAAACTCCCCTGATCTACAGGGTTCATAATATTCCAAGTGAAGAGAAAGTTTACGCGCTTGCCGGTTTTGTAAAACCTCTTGGCGTGGTGATTGACCTCGGGCAGCCCATGATACCAAGACTGTTTAATCGTCTGTTGGAAGGTGCGCGCGAAACGGAATATGGATTTATGATTCAAGAGGCGGTTTTACGAACTCAATCTCAAGCTGTTTATGACCCTGAAAACATTGGTCACTTTGGGCTTAACTTATCGCGCTATGCCCACTTTACCTCGCCGATAAGGCGTTATGCAGATTTAATTGTGCATCGCGCCTTGATCCGCGCCCTCAAATTTGGTTCTGACGGTTTACCTGACAGTCAAATTGAAATCCTTGATGAAACAGCCGCTCATATTTCATCAACAGAAAGGCGTGCAATGCTGGCCGAGCGAAGCGCAAAGGAACGCTATCTATCTGCTTTTATGTCCACCCGTATTGGGAATGAATTTGCAGGACATATCACTGGCGTCACAAAATCAGGACTGTTTATCCGCCTTGACGACACTGGCGCAGAGGGTTTTTCGCCGATGTCTTACCTTGGGCGGGAGCGGTTTTTCGCTAATGAAGATGGCATGTCACTTACTGGCGGCACAACCGGTAAAACTTATCGTATAGGCCAGGCTATCTCCGTTAGGCTTCTTGAGACAAACCCTATTGCCGGCGGCATGTTGATGGAACCCGTCTTAGAGGGTGAAGCGGAAGGCACGACACAACGTCGTGGAAGCTTCAGAAGAAACACCCAGGGAAAAAAACAGGGAGGTGATAAAAAAGAATCACGCCCGATCTCCAAGAAGTCAAAATCATATAAGGGCAGAAAAAAAAGCTCCTCAAGGGCTGGTCGTCGCAAAGCAAAGAAGCTAGAAAAACCTAAAGACGGCTAAGAGGCGACAAACATGCAAAAGACAACACAACTTTCTGAACTCGACACCAAAATCGAGAAAAGCGTGGATGAACGTGCTGACCTGACCCTACCCTATATACGTCCGGTTGATGCCGCGACGCTCATTATTGTAAACCGACAGACTAAAACCCCGAAAGTTCTCATGGGAAAACGATCTTCAAAACATAAGTTCATGCCAAATAAATTTGTGTTTCCAGGCGGTCGTGTTGATCCTTGTGATAGCCGTCTCATCGTGCCATCAAAAATGCGAACACCTGTCATTAAGCATCTCCAGGCAGAAACCAAAAAAAGTATGACACCTGCACGTTTACGAGGATTGGCGCTCGCCGCAATCAGAGAAACCTACGAAGAAACGGGTCTCGTATTGGGAAGACCGACTTCATCAGAAGTTACCTCTCGTCATCCTGTTTGGCGGGCATTTTTGGAACAAGGTGTTGAACCAGCCCTAGGTAACCTCGATTATGTCGCTCGTGCTATCACCCCAACAAAGCGGAATAGACGCTTTGACACGCGGTTTTTCATGGCCGATGCTTCAGAACTGTATAATAAACCAAGCGACATAACCAATGGCAGTGGCGAATTACTCCACTTGCATTGGATTAGCCTCAAGGAAGCACTGAAACTCGACCTTCCGATTATTACGCATGAAATTGTCAAATGTATTGAGGAACGACTGCAATACCCCGATACGCGCCGATATACTCGCCCGGTGCCGTTTTATCGTTTTGAATATGGCAGATTTATCATTTCTAATCTGCGGGCAAGCTGAATAGTCTTGACTTTCCGGTGTAAATCTTTAGTTTCCCGAAATCGGATTTAGGTAAACATCTCGGGGAAAGCTTATGGCGAAACCTACAACAGTTAAGATTAAGCTCGAAAGCACGGCTGGCACAGGATACTTCTATGTTGCCAAGAAAAATGCCCGTACCATGACTGAAAAAATGGTTGTTCGGAAATATGATCCGGTTGCTCGCAAGCATGTTGAATTCAAAGAAGGTAAAATCAAATAATTTTGATTTCCAACCCTGATTACAAACAACATTAAGCCGGTTTAGACCGGCTTTTTTATTATTCTTTTCTTCTCATATATTTTGTTTCATCGTGAATTCGCGCTATCTGGGTTAAGGTATGTTTTTAGACCCCCGACTCGATAAGACAAAATATGGCACAACAAGAAACAGCTGAAATTCTCGCCCTTAATATGCTGACATGGATGGCAGGTAATGAGGAGGCGATGAACAGTTTTTCATTACAAAGCGGAATGGCAGTTCAGGATATACTGGATCAAATTGGCAATCCCGAAGTTTTGGCAGAACTTCTCGCGGGTGTAATGGATTTCATACTGAGTTATGAAGAGCTACTTACACAATTTTGTGAAGACAATGGTATGAACCCAGAAGAACCGGTTCAATTCAGACGCTTTCTACCTGGCGGCGATGCGCCTGAGTGGGGTTAATTACGGAGTAAAATGAGTAATGCTTTCCGAAGAAATATCCAACCAGATTGAAACTCTGGAGCTTGACCCTGATCGCCCGCTAGTTATTTCGGATGCGGATGAAGTTCTCCTTCAATTTATGCGCCAATTTGAGGTCTATCTAGACCGAAATGAAATGTGGATTGATTTGAGTAGTTTCAAGTTGCAAGGCAACATAAAATATAAAGGCAGTGATGAAGTCGTCGACATGACGAACAGAAATATCATTGATGATTTTTTTGCTGCCGAAACCTTGAACTTCTCCCCCGTAGACGGCGCGGCAGAAGCTTTGACAGCACTCAGCAAAGAAGCCCAAGTCATTATTCTGACCAATCTACCAATTGCCCAAAAGAACGAACGTCAAATTAATTTGTCAGAACATGGCATGGACTATCCAGTAATTGTCGGCTCAGGCCTAAAAGGCCCGGCGGTAAAAAGCCTCGGCGATAAAATTAATGCGCCCTTGTTTTTTCTCGATGACATTCCCCATAATATCAATTCAGTTGCGGAATATGTCCCCATGTCTGGACGCATTCATATGATTGCAGATCCACGCTTATCTAAACTTATTGGCGCAGCAGAAGGCGCTTCAGCTCGAATTGATCAGTGGCAGGAAGCGCAAAACTGGATACTGGAAAAAATAGCCAAATAGACTCATTGGATATGTTTTGACGCCCCACTCAACAGAAGAGACAACATCAAATCCCTTCACAGGCTTGTGCCGTGACTGCACCACGCGCGTTGAAAGCCCCAATGCTGACAGCAAACCAACGAGATGTCCCAGTTGTAAAAGCCCGCGCTTACTTTTCCATCCAGAACTTTTTGACCTGGGCATTACTCATATCGACTGCGATGCATTTTTTGCAGCCATTGAAAAACGTGATAACCCCGAATTGGAGGATAAACCTGTCATTATTGGTGGCGGCCAAAGAGGTGTTGTCTCCACCGCATGCTACATTGCGCGTATTCGCGGCGTAAAATCTGCCATGCCAATGTTTAAGGCTTTAAAATTATGTCCCGATGCCATCGTTATTAAACCTCAAATGGAAAAATATGCCGAGGCAGGATATCAAATCCGAGACTTAATGAAAGAATTAACACCCCTCGTTCAACCTATCTCAATTGATGAAGCCTTTTTGGACCTGCGGGGGACTGAAAAACTGCATGGGCTCACTCCTGCTGAAACAATTCTAAATCTCGTCAGAAACATTCGCAAAACTGTCGGCATCACCGTATCTGTTGGCCTTAGCCACAATAAATTTCTTGCTAAATTATCTTCTGATCTCGATAAACCGAATGGCTTTACAGTCATTGGACAGTCAGAAACACTTGATAGACTCGCACCGATGCCGGTTGAAAAAATATGGGGCGTCGGGCAAGCCATGCAGAAAAAACTTTCTGCTAATGGTGTAAAAACAATCGGACACCTCCAAAATCTGGAGGAAGCATTTTTGCTGAAGCAATATGGCAATGTCGGGCAACATTTGTTTAGGCTTTCTCGCGGGCTGGATGACAGGATTGTTTCTCCAGAACGGGAAGCAAAAAGTATTTCTTCAGAGACAACTTTTGATAAAGATATTGCAGATGCAGACAGCCTTTCTAAAACACTCTGGCGTTTAAGCGAGAAAGTATCCTTGAGGTGTAAGAAAGCCAGCAAGGGGGGCAAGACTGTTGTTCTAAAACTTAAAACCGGAAATTTTAAATCGCTCACTCGGAACCGCACCCTTCCCGTTTCAACCTGTATGGCTGAAAGAATTTTCAGTGCTGGAAACGAAATGCTGAATGCAGAACTCCAAAACAACCCCATAACAGCTTATCGACTAATTGGTATTGGTGTTACCGGACTTGTAGAGGCTGAATTCGCTGATATGCCTGATCTCGTTTCTACGGATAAAAGAAACTTGCAAGCTGAATTGGCTATGGACAAAATTCGCATTAAGTTTGGTCAAGAGACAATTGGTAAGGGGCGGTCTCTTGATCGCAGAAATAAATAAAGCCATTTTAAGGAAATATAATGACAAACCCTGAAGAAAAAATTGAACAACTCGGTCTCATCCTTCCCGACCCTAAACCAGCTGTGGCGAATTATTTACCATTTACTCAAACCGGCAAACTTCTGTTTATTTCCGGTCAAGGCCCTGTTTCAGCCGCAGGTGACGCCATTAAAGGCCGACTAGGTGAAACTATTGAGATTGAAGATGGGCAACGCGCTGCACAGCTTGCAGCTCTGAATATACTGGCTCAGGTAAAATCGGCACTGAATGGTGATTGGTCAAACTTTGGCCGTTGCCTCAGATTATGCGGCTTTGTAAATTCCACCCCTGACTTCACGCATCAACCTGCAATTATAAATGGTGCATCAGATTTAATGGTTGAGCTTTTTGGCGATGCCGGACGACATAGCCGATCGGCAGTTGGTGTTGCGAGCCTACCTATGGGCTGGGCTGTCGAAATTGATGCCATATTTGAGGTCAATTAATGGGAGACATTGAGCCCCCTATATTACGAACTGTCAGTAAAGTGTCGGAAATACCCGCGGAGCAATGGAATGCTTGCGCCAACCCTGATCCGGCGCACTATAACCCTTTCACCGACCACGCTTTTCTTCTCGCTCTTGAGGAAAGTGGGTCGGCAATACCCGAGACAGGCTGGGCAGCTCAACATCTTATATTAGAAAGCAGCGACGCAGGACAGATTGCGGGAATTGTACCGCTTTACCTAAAATCTCACAGTCAGGGAGAATATATTTTCGATCATGGCTGGGCCGAGGCATGGCATCGCGCCGGAGGTCAGTATTATCCGAAACTTTTAAGCGCTATTCCTTTTACACCTGCAGGTGGGTCAAGGCTTTTAATACGTTCAGGGCCCGGGGAACAAATGGCCCGTGCCGCCCTCACAGAGGGCCTGATAGCTCTCACAGCACAATATAATGCGTCGTCTTTGCATATTAATTTTCTGCCCGAAGAAGATTGGCGTGATCTGGGTACACAGGGATTTCTGCAACGCACGGACCAGCAATTCCATTGGCTTAATCGCGACTTTAAAGATTTTGACGGATTTCTGGCTAGCCTCACATCTCGCAAAAGGAAGAATCTTAAAAAAGAACGCCAACGGGCATTGGAGAATGGAATAGAAATTGAGTGGCTCACTGGTGATGATTTAACCGAAGCTCATTGGGACACTTTCTATGACTTTTATCTGGATACCAGCAACCGAAAGTGGGGGCAGGCTTATCTTACGCGATCCTTTTTTAGCCATATAAACGCAACCATGCCCGATAAAACATTGCTGGTCATGGCGCGGCGTGACGGCAAATATATTGCTGGTGCTCTCAATTTTATCGGCGGAGAAGTTTTGTTTGGACGCAATTGGGGATGCATTGAAGATCATCCGTTTCTACATTTTGAACTTTGCTATTATCAAGCAATAGATTTTGCAATTGTACGGGGATTAAAACGTGTAGAAGCAGGCGCTCAGGGTACGCATAAACTTGCCCGGGGCTATGAGCCATGCCGCACATTTTCAGCTCATTATATTCCCCATGAAGGGTTCCGTGAAGCAATTGAAAACTTCTTGGAACATGAAAGACGCCATGTTGAGCAAGATATTGAAACGCTCAAAAATTACACACCTTTCAAACAAGCTGAAAATCAAACCAACAACAAGGCAAACAAGGAGAGTGATGATGAGTGATTATAATAGAGATAATATTTTTGCTAAGATATTACATGGAGAAATGCCATGCGTGAAAATCTTCGAAGATGAAGACACTTTAGCCTTCATGGATATCATGCCTCAAGCCGAAGGCCATGTGCTGGTTATTCCCAAAACAGAGGCCTGCGACATGATGGATCTCGATGATGCGATGGCACAAAAGCTTATCGTAAATGTTCAAAGAATTGCACGTGCAGTAAAGTCAGCCATTGGATGTCCGGGCGTCATGCTAGCTCAACTTAATGGTTCAGCCGCCGGGCAGACTGTATTTCACACACACTTTCATATCATCCCACGCCATAACGGGGTTGAGTTGGGTTTTCATGCCAAAGATATGGCTGACCCCGGAGAGCTTGAAAAAATTGCTGAAAAAATCAGACCGTTAATTTCTTAGTCAATGGGTTAGACCGTTTCAGTCTTCTTGTCAGCCTCGTCGCTTTTAGGAGCATCGTCCTTATAGCTTATGGACAGGGTATCATCCTCGCCCACATCTACAACCACAACACCCCCTTGCGTCAGGCAACCGAATAAGACTTCATCAGCCAACGGCTTTTTGATTTTCTCTTGAATGAGACGGGCCAAAGGCCGCGCACCCATCTGATTATCGTAACCACGCGTTGCCAGCCATTTAGTTGCTTCTGGACTCAGTTGAATAATGACATTTCTGTCCGCAAGTTGGGCTTCAAGCTGAAGAACAAATTTTTCGACCACACGAGCGACAACTTCTGGCGGAAGATTGGCAAAAGGAACAGTCGCATCAAGACGATTGCGGAATTCGGGCGCAAACATCTTCTTGATGGCATCCTCGTCTTCACCCTCCCGAAGTGTACGTCCAAAGCCCATTGGCTCTTTCGCCATATCTGCCGCACCGGCATTGGTTGTCATAATCAAAATAACGTTACGGAAATCTACCTTGCGTCCATTGGCATCAGTCAAACTGCCATTATCCATAACCTGCAATAGAATATTGAATAGGTCAGGATGCGCCTTCTCAATTTCATCCAGCAGCAACACACTGTGAGGATGTTGGTCTACACCATCAGTCAGAAGACCACCCTGGTCGAAACCGACATATCCTGGAGGCGCACCGAGTAGCCGCGACACAGTATGACGCTCCATATATTCCGACATATCAAATCTGAGTAATTCTACGCCCATTATGTCTGCAAGCTGACGAGCAACTTCTGTCTTGCCGACACCCGTTGGGCCGGAAAATAGATAACAGCCAATTGGCTTATTTTCTTCGCGCAACCCGGCACGAGACAACTTGATTGCCGCCGACAAAGCATCAATCGCTGCATCCTGCCCAAACACCACGCGCTTCAAACCGCTATCAAGATCTCGTAATTTTTCTGTATCAGATTTGGAGACTGATTTAGACGGGATGCGCGCCATTGTTGAAATTGTGTTTTCAATATCACGCACACTGATTGTCTTCTTACGTTTAGATGCCGGCAAAAGCATCTGAGACGCCCCAACTTCATCAATTACATCAATAGCTTTATCCGGCAATTTCCGGTCAGTCATATATCTTGATGAGAGTTCAACGGCAGTTTTCAAAGCTTCATTGGTGTAGCGGACATTGTGGAATTCCTCAAAATAAGGCTTCAGGCCACGCAGGATTTTTATCGTATCCGGAACACTCGGCTCGTTAACGTCAATTTTCTGGAACCGACGGGCCAATGCCCGATCTTTCTCAAAATGCTGACGAAATTCTTTATAGGTTGTTGACCCGACACAACGCAGGCCCCCGTTTTGTAGGGAAGGCTTAAGAAGGTTAGACGCATCCATTGCCCCACCAGATGTAGCACCCGCACCAATAACTGTATGAATTTCGTCAATAAACAAAATTCCCTCAGGCATATCCTCTAATTCGGTCATTACCTGCTTGATACGTTCTTCAAAGTCACCGCGATAACGCGTGCCGGCAAGCAATGCTCCCATATCGAGGGCAAAAATAACATTATCCTGAAGCACGTCCGGCACATCGCCTTCGATAATCTTTCGGGCTAGCCCTTCAGCAATTGCCGTTTTACCGACCCCCGGATCACCAACAAGCAAAGGATTATTTTTACTTCGGCGGCATAAAATCTGGATGGTTCGCTCAACTTCGCGCTGTCGCCCGATAAGCGGGTCAACTTTGCCGACTTTGGCCTTTTCATTGAGATTGACGCAATAGGTTTCAAGCGCAGTTTCACCGCCAGACATAAATCCATCCGGATCTGTATCGTCATTTTCTCTGTCCATATCAGCACTACTGCTTCCGGCTTTTTTGGAAACACCATGGGCAATAAAATTAACGGCATCATATCGCGTCATATCTTGTTCTTGCAGGAAGTAAGCCGCATGGCTCTCTCTCTCGGCAAAAAGAGCTACTAATACATTTGCTCCTGTCACTTCATCCCTACCCGATGATTGAACATGAATAACAGCACGCTGAATGACACGTTGAAACCCAGCCGTTGGCTTACAGTCTTCATCCGTATCCATCACAAGACCTGACAAATCATCATCGATATAAGCCGTCAGATTATCCCGCAGTAACTTCATATCCACGTTACAAGCGTCAATTACAGCCTTTACGTCTTCATCTTCAGTTAAGGCAAGCAATAAATGCTCCAGGGTTGCAAATTCATGCTTACGCACGTTAGCCAGTTCGAGGGCTGTGTGCAGAACGGTTTCTAAACCTTTAGAGAATGCCGGCATTTATCACTCCTTTTCCATAGTGCATTGTAGCGGATGTTGGTGTTGCCGTGCTAGGTCAATTACCTGGGTCACTTTCGTTTCTGCGACCTCGAATGTAAAAACGCCACATATGCCGACACCATTTTGGTGGACATGAAGCATGATTTCAGTTGCTTCATTGATATCTTTGTTAAAAAAGCGTTGTAGGACATGCACAACAAATTCCATCGGCGTGTAGTCATCATTAAGCAATAACACCTTGTAAAGTGATGGTTTTTTGGTTTTCGGCTTAGTTTTGGTAACAATGCCTACATCACCGTCATCGCCGCCGCCCTGTCGGTCATCATTATTTGGATTTCCGGGGGGAGAACTGCTCTGAACTGGCATGCTAGTAAGCTTACTTTCCTTATTGCCGTTTTTATGTGCCATTTTTGTCATGAAACCTAATCATACAACTATAAGTTTATGTAAGACAATCACCGCATCTTACAAGCCACGAAAGGGAGTAAATTAAATTTTTACGCCCGGAAGATTAAGCGCCTGAATAAGATTAAAAATCTCAGCGCGGGCTGCCACATGGGAGATTGTGAGGCTGGTATTCGCTTCCTCTGTTGTCAAATCCAATAAGGTAAGACCGGCAGGATACATTTCACGGAAAATCACACGCTCAGAAAGCCCTTGTAATACCCTAAAATGTGAACGTCCGGATAATTCCTCTAAGGCTGCCTCAACCCGTTTACGATTTTTCGCATAAACATGACTGTATCGATTTCTAAGCACTACCCAATCAATTTTACCATTATCAGCTTGCATGCGAGCTTTTCGGCATTCCCAGACTAAATCGGAGTAAATGCTTGGCCCAAGTACCTCTAGGGTGTCAGGGTCAACTTTACCGAGCAAATCAAAATCTACGAAACTGTCATTTATTGGGGTAATTAGCGTATCAGCCGATGCATGCGCCAATCGTGACAGGTAAGTATCTGAACCGGGACTATCAACAATCACAAATTGATTTCGTGTGCGAAGCCCGGACATGGCTTTTAAAAAATTTTCTTGCTCAAAATCTTGGCGTTCCTTGATTGTAATGCCAAAAGGCGGATCAGCTATCTGGTGTTCTGGCATCGGGACACTTCTACCAGAACGCAGAGACCAAGCCTGCCTATTTTCAATGTATCGGGATAATGATTTTTGACGCGAGTCGATATCAAGAGAGCCAACAGAAAACCCCATATCCAGCAGAGCAGCCATGATATGCATGGCCGTTGTGGTTTTTCCGGACCCACCCTTCTCATTGCCTACGACAATGACATAAGGATAAACGGTATCTTTATTACTTTGATTATTAAAAAAGCCCATTTTTAATCTCTTTGCGTATATATTTTTACAACGATTCCGTTTTTCCCTGAATATATGTTATTGAGGTCGTTGCTGGTAATACCTCGAATTTCAAAATGGACAGAAAATGCGCGGTTTAAAAGATAAAGTGATTATTTTGACCGGTGCCGCCGGTGGTCTGGGCCAAGCAATTGCAACGCGCCTAATCCAAGAGCAAGCCTATCCTGTTCTTGTGGACCATAATCAAAATGCCCTGCTGAAGCTAACTGAAAATCAAGTCTTTAATGACTTACTTTGTCTAAATGGGAATATTACAGACCCTGATTTCATTACAACTATTATGTCTGACGTCATTAAAAAATATGGCAAAATTGATGGTCTCGTAAACAGCGCCGCGATTTTATTGCCTGATGATGCAGATATTTCACAAACCCCACTGACATGTTGGCTCAAAACAATGGAAACAAACCTCACCGCTGTTTTCCTCACCTGCCAAGCTGTTTTGCCTCATCTTGAAAAGCAAGGTGGCGCAATTGTAAACCTATCTTCAGTGGTCGCGCATGCTGCTTCAGCCACTTCGCAGATTGCCTACACGACAGCAAAAGGTGGAGTCGAAGCCCTCACTAAAGAAATCGCTATCAGCCATGCGCGTCATAATATACGCGCAAATTGTGTGGCTCCCGGCCCGGTAAAAACTGACAGAATAGCGCATTACTTTGAAGATATGGCGAAATGGGAGTTACGGCGGCGTCATATTCCAATGGGACGCCTAGGCAAACCAGAAGAAATAGCAGGATTAGTATGTTTTCTCCTCAGTGACGATGCTGGCTATATTACCGGTGCCAGCTATCTTGCGGATGGTGGCATAGCCAATGCCTATGTTATTGACGATGTTAATGGTCAAGAAACCCCCTAATGATGTCGTTAGAAGTCTGTAAAACAAGTGAGGCGCTATCCTTTAAGCTCGAAGATTGGCGACAGGCTGGAATGAAAATCGGACTTGTGCCAACTATGGGGGCTCTTCATGAAGGTCACTTATCTCTGATAGAAACTATGTCCGTTCATGCCGATAAAATTATCGTCAGCTTATTTGTTAACCCAACACAATTTGCCGAAGGCGAGGATTTTGACGCTTATCCCCGTACGACTGACGATGATTTAAGAAAGCTCAGAAGCACAAAGGCAGAAATCGTTTTTATGCCGGACGCATCAGAAATTTATGGTGATGCCGTTACTGCATCCTTGAAAGCCGGAAATTTAGCTGAAGGACTTGAAAGCGAGACCCGCCCTCATTTTTTTAGCGGGGTCGTAACAGTTGTGCATAAACTTTTTAAACTGTGCCAACCAGACGCCGCAATTTTCGGTGAAAAAGACTATCAGCAATTGCTTGTCATAAAGCAGATGGTCTCCGACCACGACATGGGGATAGAGATTTTACAAGGCACCACGCTTCGCGAAACTGACGGTCTTGCCATGTCCTCAAGGAATGCTTACCTCAATGATCATCAGCGTAAAACTGCCATTCATCTAAATAAAATTATGCGTGACTTATGTAATGATTATCATTCCGCACAAGAATTAAACCGCCTACCCTCTCTGGAGGAAGAGGCCATCCAAAAGCTTCTAGAGACCGGCTTTACCGAGATTGATTATCTAACTGTTAGAGACGCCGATACACTTCAACTACCAAATACTGAGACTAAAAATTTACGACTTCTAGCCGCAGTAAGACTTGGCAAAATTCGTCTGATAGATAATTGTGCTGTTTAATCACAAGAAGTCTATAAAAGCCCCAAAGCCATAAGCTCGGCCTTGAGATGTTCAGGAAGTTCGTCGTCTCCCTCTGCAGCCATTGGCATATCTTCGGGGGCATCAGTGGTTGGCAAATAACGCCAGCCCTGAAAGGGTCGCCGCGCTTGCTGTCGGGTTGCAATGAGTTCAGGGTCAAGAAATATATGACATCTTTTTATACCCGCTTCATCAGTGAAAGGCTGAATATCAAGAATGTTCTGTCGCACACGAATTTTGCGTTTTATCACCCAATAGATTGACCCATCATCCAACAGTTCATTAACCCTTTTGGGCATCATCCGTGTTGTATGAAAAAGGTCCCCATGGGTCTCTCTAACATATGACTGCCAATTAACGAGGTCGTCTACGCCAGTGGCGCGGGCAGCTAACTTAATAAGGTGTAAAGTCATATCGACAATCTAGACGGTTTTATGGAACAGGCAAAATGCCATCACCTGAAATCTTGGTGCAAAAAACTCAGGGTTTAAATATATAAACTGTATCTGTTGCCGTAAACGGAGCAAAAAAACCGCTTCCGACTGCCCCACCCATTATAAGCAATTGATCATTCAAAACCCCATATCCGGCATGATGGCGCGCTTCGGGAAGTGGCTGTTTCTTCTGCCATTTACGCGCTTTATCACCCAACAAGAAATGTAGATCATAAGTCTTTTGAAGTTCGTTTGAGTAACCACCGACAACATGAATGCCATCAGAAAGAACACCCACCGCAGGAGCAATTAACCCAAATGGTAAGGATGGCAGTCGCCGCCAATTTAGTGATTGGACATTAAAAACATGTATCTCTCGTGATGCCTGCCCTGTCGCTGTCATGCCACCGGCTATAATGATATCACTGCCTGCCACAGTAATACCGGCTTGAGATAATGTTAACGGCATTGTCCCCGGCAAAATTGACCATTCGCCTGAACCAAGATTGTATCGATATATTTTATCTGTATCGTCACCGACACCACCAAACACATATAAAAAGTTTCCGATGATTGCAGTCATGTGCTCATAACGGCGCCCAGGCATTGATGTAATTTGTGTCCAATATGACTTCGCCGTGCTGAACATCCAACTGCTCTTTGTCGCTTCAGAAGTCCCAGCAACTCGCCCGCCTGTGACAACAATTTGACCACTCCCTGCGGCCACAGCAAATTGTGTTCGATCAACAGGGATAGGCGTCAAAGGGCGCCAACCGTCTTCGACGATATTATAAGCTTCAAAAAATCTCTTAAAGCCTGTTCCCGATGAGCCACTCAGAAGATAAACAGTTCCATTTGATGATGTAGCACCCGCCTCTGGCACAGCCTGAGAAAAAGAGTCACCACTACGCCACTCGGCCTTTAAACCGGGAACTGAAGCAAGCACAAACCCAAAAGCTAAAACTGCGGTAAATAAAAATCGCATAAGTCTCTATACCATCAGATAAGGAAAATTGTAGCAAAACCCAAAAATGCAAGAAAACCAACAATATCTGTAATGGTTGTTACAAACACTCCCGATGCAATAGCAGGATCGATACCGACCTTGTTAAGCCAAATTGGCACAAGTATCCCGGCCAGACCCGCAACGAACATATTCACTATCATCGCCATTGCAAGCACAATGCCTAACATCTCACTGCCAAACCAAAACCAACCCGTAAACCCAAGCAAAATTGCAAACAAAATACCATTGAGTAGACCAATCCCCATTTCACGCCCTATAACGCGTAAGGTATTAATGGCAAGCAATTCACGAGTCGCTAACGCACGGACTGTAATGGTCAATGTTTGCGTAGCGGCGTTTCCACCCATTGAAGCGACAATCGGCATAAGGATAGCCAAGGCAACCATCTGTTCAATCGTGCCATCAAAAAAACCAATGACGATAGAAGCCAAAATAGCAGTTAAGAGATTGACCAATAACCATGAAAACCGCCCACGCATAGCTCGGAACATATCATCGCCCACGGTCTCATCACCCACACCCCCAAGACGTAAAATATCTTCTTCGGCTTCTTCTGTGATGACTTCAAAAACATCATCCGCAGTAATCACCCCCACAAGGCGGTTGTTTTCATCCACGACAGGCGCGGAAACAAGATTATAGCGCTCAAACATTCGCGCCATATCTTCGCGGTCAAGCTCGGCTGAAATAGGGGTAAAGTTGTCATCTAAAATTTCCTGCATCAAAGTCGGGCGCCCGGAACGCATTACTTTATTCAATTTGACCATGCCGAGTGGCGTATGGGTGGGGTCGACCACAAAGATTTCCAAAAAGTCATCCGGCAAATCTTCGGTAACACGCAGATAATCAATCACCTGCCCTACTGTCCAGAATGGCGGTACTGCCACCACATCGGATTGCATAAGGCGGCCTGCACTTTCATCCGGGTAATCTAGTGAGCGCTGGAGAACAATTCTTTCGCCTTCAGGAAAGAGGTCCAGAATTTCCTTCTGGTCATCATCATCTAACTCACCAAGGACGAAGACAGCATCATCCGTTTCCAATTCCTGCAAGGCTGCAGCCAAAAATTCAGGGTCTAATCTTTCAGCAATCCATGCCTGTGTATGATCATCAAGTTCAGCCAGCACACTAGGGGCTAAATCTTCGCCAATGAGTTTAAAGAATTGTTCACGCTGACCGCCATTGAGTAACGCAATCATTTCCGCAATATCGGACTCGTGATGCGTCTCAAGTAGCTTTAAAAGCGCGTTTTTGTTATCTTCTTTAAGGACAGAGACAGACGCATTAACCAGTTCGGCAATATCGTCACGCGTATCACCGATTTGTTCAGGCTTGGTCTGCTCCATTTTTTTTTCGGACATTGGAATTCCCGCATGAGATTAGCAGAGTTAACCCTTGGGTACTCCTTCGCGGGTATTTTTGCAATGTGATTTTGGCAGAATTACGTCAGACTTCAGTCCGACATAAATCGATAACCTATTCAGCAGCAGTTTTTTCAAAATTATCGCGGTTCGTGCCTCTGGTCACAACGACACCGTTTACCTGATTTTGATAATCCTTGGCTTTGTCCCGAGGGTTAAAGAACTGTTTGTACCAGATGCGCGTCTTTCCGAATGGACCATCGCCAATTACCTGTAAAACATTCAAGCAAGGACGCTTATTGAACCAGACCTCAAAATCTTGAAGGAAGGCAGCCTTGCTAACATCATGAAATTCATTTGCTACGGCTTGGTCTTCCTCATTAGCAACCTCATTTTTACCTTTAACAAGAATGCCGTAGAACACACGAATTAGACCATCTTCAATGGGTGTATTGGAAATCATCATCAATGACGGGTAATCACCTTCAATTCTTGAGAGAAGAATTCCCGGTCCGGTATACCAGGTGTCATTAATCATTTGTGTTTCTGACATGGTACGGTGACCCGCAGCCAGCCTTTGAACAATCACATGATCATTAAATTCATTCTCAAAATATTCCATATTCGTGCTGCCATGGATCGGCGCAAGATGAGCCTTATCAGCCATATTATCAATGACTTCCATCGGATGCTGGTTCAGTTCACCAAGATCTTCGATTTTCCAATGTACCCATGAAGGATCTTCCCACTGTGGCAATTCCGGCGGATCAAAATTTGGTTGACCTTGTTCTGTGTCGTGCCACATAAGCACACTGCCGCCCCATTCCTGAACAGGATAAGTGCGGATACAAGCCAAAGCCGGAATAGGTGCTGGTGAATATGGAATTTCGACGCAATTACCATCGGGACCAAACTGCCATCCATGATAAGGGCAGCGGATATTATCGCCGTCAATATGTTCATTATCCATGACAACATAGGATGTTTCATTCTTACCGAGATGCGTACCCATATGAGGACAATATGCATCCATCAGCACAAGCCGCCCGCTATCGCCGCGGTAGAGCACCATGTCTTGCCCGAAATATCTCAAATTCAGAGGTTTCTTTGAAACTTCATCGGTACGAGCGACCATAAACCAACCCCTCGGGAAGGTAAATTCACCCAAATCATAATCTGCAGTTTTAGCCATTTAATTGCTCCGGATAATTATTAGATTAATCTAGGCGGCCTCGGACGCCATTTCAACATTAATAGGACAAATAACACCATCATCTGAATCGATATGGGCTACACAACGGTTGCAGGATATGCAGCCGGATGTTGACTGCTCCCCTGTCTCATAGATTTTTGGCAAGTCAGGTTCGTGAATAAGTGTACGCCCCAACACAATGCCGTCAAAGTCTTCATGCATGACTGTCTTGAAATTCGCCAAAGATTTAATACCACCTACAAGCGCAATCGGCATTTTTACCGCTTCGCGAACTTTCTTGGCATCATCCAAGAAGAACATTTCTTTAAAAGGCATATCAGGGAATTTTTTGGCGGCAAGTGTGTAAACAAGCTTAGCAATCAGATTTTTCTGTATTGCAATTAATGGTTTAATCGCTGAAGGCCCACGGAAGAGATACATCGGACTTTTAGCACTAAATCCGCCGGTAACAACCAGCAGAGATGCGTCACCATCTTGTTCAATAATTTTTGATGCCTCGATACAATCATCCAGTGTCGATCCACCTTCAAAGCCGTCTTGGAGATTCAGTTTCACAACAATTGGCACATCCGGGCCGACAGCTTCACGCACGCGGCGCAATGCAAGTCGGGGAAAGCGCATACGATTTTCAAGATTGCCACCAAATTTATCACGTCTTTTATTATAGGCCGGGGACATAAACTGACTGAACAGATAGCCATGCCCCATATGAAGTTCAAGCATATCGAAACCCGCCTCAACTGCGCGTTTTGCAGAAATGGCATAATCATCACAAGTTTGTTCAATAACCTTTTCAGGCATCGGGCGCATAAATGGGATACCTGCCAGTAAGCCATAGGGATTCAATCCCCATGAAGCACTGAAAGAAAAGGGCTTTGAGGATAATTTTGAATAACGCGTTTGCATGCCGCAATGCGCCAGTTGAAGGGAGGCCGCTGCACCGTGTTTATGTATTGCCGATGTAACTTTTTTAAGCACACCCATAACGCGGTCATCCTGCATGCACATTTGATGATCAAAGGTACGGGCATCTTCATTGACTGCCCCATAAGCAACGGTCACAACACCTGCGCCACCGGCAGCAAATTTTTCATGAAACTGAACAAGCCTTTCATCAGGCACACCACCTTGAGCGAGGCCTTCAAAAGTTGCAGCTTTGATTATTCTATTTTTGAGCGTCAGATTACCTAGCTTCCACGACTCGAAAACTGACTTTTCTGTATTTACTTTAGACATGATAACCCTCCGTAAAGCATAATAGCTAATTAGGAATTATTTTACAAATTATAAGCGTTGAAAAATAAGCAATCTGACATTTATCTCTTAAAAACTCTTGTTTTGCGTAATATTATTTTGCGTTTTCTACGCAATATGCGCTTAATGGCCTCAATCAATTATAACGTCTAGCAGGGATATTTTCATGGGTAGGGACACACCAGATAAAATTTCATCAGATACAAAACCGACAAAAAGTTATGCCGCCTACGTGCTTTTGATGCTCTCTGCACTTTATACGGTTAACTATGTTGATCGTTTCCTGGTCTCTGGATTACTAGATCCCATCAAGGACTCGCTTGACGTTTCCAACACCTATATGGGGTTTTTGGTCGGCCCGGCTTTTGCTCTTTTTTACACCACACTTGCCATCCCGATAGCTCGTCTGGCAGATAGATATAGCCGCGTAAAAATCATTGCCGCAGGGACATTGGTCTGGAGCTTATTTACCGTTCTTAGTGGTTTTGCGGACACCCCAGAAGCATTTCTAGTCGCTCGCATTGGTGTCGGCATTGGGGAAGCTGCCTTTCTAGCGCCTGCTTTTTCACTTTTGGCTGATTATTACCCGCCACGCCGCCGCACCATGGCGTTTGCGATTTTAAACCTTGGGGTTTATTTCGGTCAAATGGGCGGCTTAATTGGTGGGCCTGCCATTGAGTCTGTTGCAGGTTGGCAAGCCGCATTCATCGCGTTAGGACTGCCGGGAATTATTCTAGCCGGTCTTACTCTCATTACTATCCGCGAACCGATGCGAGGACAACTTGATGATACAAGCCCTCAAGATAAACAAAAAGACGAAGCTGCTATTCCGATAAAAACTCTGGTTGCCCTGCTTGTCAAAACCAGAAGCTATTCAATGATGACTGCAGGCACCGCACTTGGCGGGTTTGCCGGATATGGTTTTGGCTATTGGGGGCCAACACTTTTCAGCCGCGGCTTTGATTTATCGCTGACTGATGCGGGCGGTCGATTTGCCATTTCATTCGGGATTAGTGGACTATTTGGGGCGCTTCTCATGGGCTTTATATGTGACCGCCTTGCACAAAGAAACCACCGCTGGCCTTTTTGGCTGTCTGCAGGCGGTGTTGTTGGGAGTATGGCCTTTATGATGGCCGTATGTATGACTGAAAATATCCAAATTGCAACGCTACTTGCTTTCCCCGCAGGGCTACTTGGCGGCGGTTGGGTGGTTGCGCTACAAGCTGCGTTACAAGATTTGCTCCCGGGCAAAATCCGCGCAACATCATCGTCTATTTGGGCTTTTGCGCTGACATTTGCCGGACTGGTTGGCGGTGTTCAGTTTGCAGGTTTCATGATTGACATGTTTGCCAACTACCCCCCAGATATTGCCATACGCTATGCGTTGACCATCACTTTATTACCATGTATTCCCGCCTCATTTCTGATTGCAAGCGCGGGATACACCATTATTTCAGATAGAAAGACCCTGAAGGAGACGCTCATATCCGAAATTAGGTAGTGTTTGTCTAGAAGTAGTAGGATCCACCATTAGCAACCAGCACACTGCCGGTTACAAATGAAGCATCTTCACTCATCAAATACGCCACAGCCGAGGCAACTTCATCAGGTCGCGCCATCCGTCCGAGCGGAATTGCACTTTCCATATCAGTAATCCATTGCTCAGGAATTCCCTGCATAATTGGCGTGTTGGTCGGCCCGGGTGCTAAAGCATTAACCCGAATATTTCTTCCGGCAAGTTCACGAGCAAGCTGGCGGGTTAAACCAATTACAGCTGTTTTTGAAGTCACATAATGCGGCGACCCCTCACCGGATTGAGCCGAGGTCGATGACACATTCACAATCGACCCACCACAATCATCTTCAGCCATTATACGCACTACTTCACGGCAAACATAGAAAGTACCATTCAGGTTAACACCCAACACTCCGGCCCAGCCTTCATCACCCATATGAATGAGATGATCAACATGGGTTGTCGGCGTTTGCCCAGATGTAATTTCTTCCGTGCGCTTGCCCATAGCTTCATAAAATTTGTCCGACCCATCACCAGGCGCCTGACCGATGCCAGCATTATTAACTGCCATATCCAATCGACCGAAAGTTTCTCGCGCCTGTCTGATGGAAGCAATTACTGAAGCACTGTCTGCAACATTGGTTTGAAATGCGAGATGGTTTGAAGGCGTATCCAAACCATCAATAACCTCTTGCGCATTATCAGGATTCATATCCAGAACGGCGACCCTCGCACCTTCGGCAGCAAGTCTTTCCACAACAGCACGACCAATACCTTGCCCGCCCCCAGTCACAATAGCAGCTTGACCTTCTAGCTTCATTTTAATCTCCTAAATACCTGATTTTTAATAATTAACCTTGGTTCACAGCAAGCTCATTTGCCTTACCGCCATCCACAGGAATATTCGCGCCCGTCACATATGAGGACATATCTGATGCTAAAAATAGAACCACATTAGCAACCTCTTCAGGCATGCCCATACGCTGCATCGGAATACCGGCGGCAATCGCTTCGCCTGCCTTCGGATCGGACTGAATAAAGGCTTCAGTGCCGGGTGTCATAATTGGACCAGGCGTAACAGCGTTAACACGAATATTTAGCCCTGCGGTTTCCATTGAGGCGAGACGCGTAAGATGCAAGAGCGCAGCTTTTGAAGATGAATAACCTGCCATACCCGGCATAGCGCGATCTCCATTAATGGAAGAAATGTTGACAATAGACCCACCATTATTTGACATGGCCTTGATAGCAGCCTGCATGCCAGCATAGGTGGCATCAACATTCACTCTGAAATTTTCTCGGAAGTCTTCAAGGCTGGCATCTGCAACAGAGCCGAAACCAACATGAGCAGCATTATTGACTAAAATATCCAACCCACTGGAGGAAGCTACATCGGCGATCATGGCGGTGAAGCTTTCCGTATCAGCAACATCCTGAACACGCGTTTCAACAGATCCACCGGCAGCTCTAATATCCTCAGCAACCGCATCCAATTTATCGGCATTTCTAGCGCAAATAACAACATGTGCGCCTTCACTTGCCAATTTTGCGGCAATAGCCCGCCCAATTCCGTCACTACCACCTGTAATGATACTTGTTTTTCCGGTTAAATTCACAACACCCTCCTATTTTTATTGGCATTACCCTAAATTCGTAGAATAGATACCCTTATATTACGCAAACAATATTTTTTGATGTATTGAAATATGCTAATGCGTAATTTATACTCCCTAAGATTAAACAGATAAGCATATTTTTTTAAATGAGTAAAACAAAAGAAATCGATCCTATTCTTACGAAACTTATGTCTCCAGGGGCGCCATTTGAAGTGGTGGAAAAAACCCTGTCAGGGCAGTCATTGCGCGTGTTTAACAAGTCACCAGATAGTGTCTGCGCGATTTTCAATGCCGCTCGTGCGCATGGCGAAAAAGAATTTATAATCCATAATGATACCCGCCTCACCTACACGGAGTTCTTTCAAAGAGCAGATGCACTTTCAGCTTGGCTAGTCGCCGAAAAAGGTCTGCAAAAGGGTAAATCTGTTGCCATTAATATGAAAAACTGCCCCGAATGGATGATTGCTTATGTTGGCATTGTTCAATCTGGCGGTGTCGCCGTTCTTCTTAATAGCCGTAATGATGTCGAAAGTATGTTGGCTGCCTTGAAGGACAGTGACAGTGTTTTTGTTATCGCAGATGAAAAAAGGCTTATAAAACTGAGAGAAGCAGGATGCGACCTTCCCGCTTTGGTTACAGATCCTGATAACCTGTTCGCGTCGGATGATAATAGCACGCCATTTGATACCATACTGACACACGCCCCGCTAACTGAACCGGTCACATTAACTCAATCTGATAATGCATCTATGCTCTTCACCTCTGGTACAACGGGGCGAGCAAAAGCAGCAATTTTGAATCACCTCAATGTGATTTCAAGCGTGATGAACACCGAAATGGCAATGGAAACCATTATTCATAGACTTGCAGACCAATATGAAACGGCTGTTGACGTCATTAAAGAACACATGCCGCCTCCTTGCGGCCTACTGATTTATCCGCTTTTCCATGTAAGCGGCCTGACAAGCGTTTTTCTTACTACCATGACCATTGGCGGCAAAATTGTCATGATGGACAGATGGGACGCCAAACAGGCTCTTTCATTGGTAGAAAAAGAAAAAATCACCACATTAAGCGGTGTACCCGCTACGCATTGGGATTTGTTAAAAGCGGTGAAAGAAACCGATTACGATTTGTCCTCTTTAAATTCAGTTTCCAATGGCGGGCAAGCCGCAACTCAAAATCTTCTTAAAAATATTTCCGAAACATACCCGAATGCTCAGTTGGGTGCAGGATATGGCATGACCGAAACCACAGGCGCCGTATCACAGGCTAATGGTGAGGCTTTTATGCGCGCCCCACAAAGTGCAGGTTTGGTGCTGCCCATGGTTGATATGAAAATTCTTGGCGATGACGGTAATGACATGCCTATTGGCGAGGCCGGTGAAATCTGCATTCGAGGCGCCACAGTCATGCAGGGTTATTATAACCGCCCTGAAGATACAACTAAGGCCATTCGAAATGGATGGATGCATACCGGCGATATCGGTTATCTCGATGAAGAAGGTTATCTTTATATCGTTGATCGTAAGACCGATATGATTATCTCAGGCGGCGAGAATATTTATTGTGCTGAAATCGAGCAGACACTGGGTCAGCATGAAGCGATTAAAGAAATTGCCGCTTTCGGTGTCCATGATGACCGGCTCGGCGAAAAGTTGATTGTAGCTTTAACGCTCAATATGCCAACTGAAACTGAGCAACTTGATGCTTATGCCCGCGAGAAACTGGCAGATTATAAAGTGCCTCACGCTTTTATTATTGCCGATGAATTTAATTACACCGCCACCGGCAAAATAGAAAAACATAAATTACGAAAGGCTTTTCTGGACGCGGAAAAGAAGTAACGCATGTCTTATCCTAAAGATATCGGAATCATAGATACCATGCTCGGTATTCCTAGCCAGGAAGATCGGCAAGATTGGTATGAGAGTTTCAAACCGCTCCTCAAAGATGAAGAGAGCCGTAAGATGTTCAGCATGCCGGCGCAATATATGTTCAAGGATATTCCCGAAACCAATAATGTGGATGACTTCGTAAAATGGACAGTTGAACATTTAGATCGTCATAATATTGAAACAGCATTGGTGGGATTTAACCCTGATGGCACCAGCGAAGCGGCAACAAAAAACTATCCTGGGCGATTTGCTTTTGAAGCCCCGGCAGATCCAAATGGCGGCATGGCAGAAGTCCGCCGCCTCAAAGCATTAAAAGAAGAACATGACATTAAAGCCGTGTCGGTCTTCCCGGCGGGGACATGCCCGCAGGTTGCGATAAATGACCGCGAAATGTACCCGATATATGCAGCCTGTGTTGAGATGGATGTGCCGATAATTCTCAATGTCGGTGTACCGGGACCGCGTATCCCACTGCAGACCCAAAAGGTCGAGCATCTGGATGATGTATGCTGGTTCTTCCCCGAACTTAAAGTTGTCATGCGCCATGGTGCAGAACCTTGGGAAGATTTGGCAGTTAAGCTTATGCTTAAATACCCTAATCTTTATTACTCAACCAGCGCATTCGCGCCCAAGCATTACCCGCAAGCAATTATTGACTACGCCAATAAACGCGGCAGTGAAAAAATAATCTATGGCGGTTATTTCCCTATGGGATTGTCTCTGGATCGCATTTTTTCTGATATGGAAAATGTGCCGTTTAATGATGACGTCTGGCCAAAATTTTTACGTGAAAACGCAAAACGCGTATTTAAAATCTGAAAGGAACCGATATGAGTGACATGAAACAAGAAGATGCAAGAACAGCGCCGGTAGGTGTATGGCAAGTCCTTGAATCGCTCAGAGGCGAAGAACTTACCAAATGGCGGTTGGCCGAACTGGACAATGTCTCAAGTGTAGAAATGAGAAACCTCGACGTCCTCCCTTACCCATATGGTTGGTTTATGGCTTGTTATTCAGATGAACTCGCCATCGGCGAAGTAAAACCTTTGCAATATTTCGGGCGCGATTTAGTTTTGTGGCGCGGTGAAGATGGACAACCAAGACTGATTGATGCCTACTGCCGTCACCTTGGCGCACATATGGGCTATGGTGGTAAAGTTGAAGGTAATAACCTCGTCTGCCCTTTCCACGCCTGGGCTTATAATGAACAAGGTTGCGTGACCGATGTACCTTACGCCAAACGCCTTCCGCCATCAGCAACCAAACCACCGGCAACTCAATATAAGACATGCGAAGAAAATAAGGCAGTTTGGTTTTGGTATCACCCTTATGATGAGGCTCCAAAATGGGAAGTGGACCGCTTCGACGAGATTTTTAATGCTGATTGGACCGAATTCGACAAACATGAATGGATTGTCAGAGGACCTATTCAAAACCTTGCTGAGAATGGTGTAGATGCTGCACATTTTAAATATGTCCACGGCACAGCAACATTCCCCGATTACCAGATGAGTTTTGACGGACACAAACGCACCGCCACAGTCGAAGCCAAAATGGGCACGCCCAAAGGCGAAATTGATGGCAAAATCTCATATGGTACAGTTGGTCCGGGTCAAAGTTGGACAAAGTTTTCAGGCATTTCAGAAACCCTTTTGATTTCCGGAGTAACACCCATTGCCCCTGACCGCATTCATATCCGCTTTGCTTTTACCCAGCCAAAAGAAGAAGCCGACGGCCCGATGCAAGGACTCGCAAAAGCGTTGAAAAAAGATATTTGTAAACAGCTCGATCAGGACAAAGTTGTCTGGGACAGGCAGAAATATCTAAATCGACCGATAATATGTGACGGGGATGGCCCTATCCCTGCTTTCCGAAGTTATTTCTCTCAGTTTTATGCTGAATGGGAAAAGGAAGGGAAAAAAACAATCACCTCACTCGACGTAGACAAGAAATCAGATTAGTAAATTAGTGTGACCAACAGAGTGAATTTATGTCCATCAAGCTGAAATCTTTTATGCCTCAGAAGGCACAGTATCCCGGTGATTTGCGTCATTATAGAAACGCACTCTTATGACGGATAAAAAAATCAAGTTCAGCGAACTGGATAATCTTATTGTCGAGATTTTGAAAAAAGATGGGCGTGCAACCAATCAACGCATTGCTAGCTCGCTTGATATATCCACCTCCTTGGTCGCCTCGCGCATTCGCCGGATGGAACAAAATGGCTTAATGCGGCTCGTCACTGTCGCTGACTTCAGCGCCTTTGATTATAACGTTTTGCTCCCCGTCGGGGTCGATGTGAAAGGCAGGCCTGCCAATGAGGTTGCCAATGATATCGCCGCTCTTGATGAGGTAGCCTCGGTACAACTTGTTACCGGTAAACATGATATTGAAATTCTTGTGACTCTACCGAACCTGGCTGCCATGGGTGATTTCATGCTGAACAAACTGTCTAAGATTGACGGTGTATTGAGCCTCGACCCAGCTTTTGCTGTCGACATCATCAAATATGAATTTGATGTTGCTCCGGTTTGACAGTTAGGAGGGTAAGCCATGGGCCAAAAAATTGATGACCTTGACAGAAATATAATCAAATTGCTCTCGGGAAATGCGCGCTTAAGCAACCGCAAAATTGCTGCGCAACTTGGATTTACCGAAGGGACGATCCGAGAGCGTGTCAAACGCCTCGAAAAGGATAATTTTATCCGTTTCACAGCAGTCACCAGCATGGAGCATCAACCCCGCACTCAACTCGCCTATATCGGCGTTTATGCGGAACAGAAAAAGATTCAAGCTGTGGCGTCAGAAATAGCCAATATCCCTGATATCGGCGCAGTCATTATTTTGCTCGGGCGTTTCGATATTATGGCTATTGGCCTGTTTGACGGACTTGAAAATTTTCAAAAAGTCGTCAATCAATCCATACTTTCAATAGACGGCGTCAGACGTATTGAGACCAGCGCCGTCTCTGAAATTATCAAATACGATAACAAGGTGGCGAAAATCATCACCCCGCTAGAGGATTTCACTCTCGAATATCGCTAAATCCGATTAGCCGAATTTAATATCAGGCGCGCCGGGGTGCCCATAATAATAAAGACCTGCAGTCAAGCCGCCATCAATCGCAAGCTCTGAACCCATGCAATAACTGCCGTCATCACTGGCGAAAAACAATACGCCTTGAGCAATTTCTTTCGGGTCACATGCACGCTGAGCCGCAAAGGTCACAAAGCGTTTATTATATTCCTCGCGCTCCTCATTCATCGGATTGGCAAGCGGTGTATCTACACCACCCGGATGAATGGAGTTGACGCGAATTTTTTCAAGTCCCAATTCCAGTGCCGCTGCTTTCGTAAATCCACGCACACCCCATTTAGACGCAATATAAGCTGCATGGGCATTTGATCCGATGAGACCGTCAGTTGAGGAAATATTCACAATCGATCCTGCACCACGTTTACGCATAGGCGGGATGACAGCTTGTGTTCCAATAATGGTACCATAAAGATTAACATCCAGAGTTTTACGAACTTCTTCAGCCGTCAAATCAGCAACATGATTAAAAGTAAGGATGCCGGCACAGTTGACCAAAATATCAACACCACCAAATTGCGCCTCAGCAGTGGCAACGGCATCTGCCCAACTGTCTTCTTGGGTTACATCCAGTTTTTTGAAAACGACTTTATCGCCAAGCTTCTCCGCAAGCGCTTGACCATCAGCCTCCAGCACATCCCCGATAATAACATTGGCACCTTCCTGAGCAAAAAGTTCCACACAAGCCCCGCCAATTCCTCTGGAACCACCTGAAATAATTGCTGTTTTATCCTTAAGTTTCATTAGTCTCTCCCTTTATAAACTTGGTCTAATTACCTGATATATGTTGAGCTGCTCTGCGCCCGGAAAATATACAATCAGCGACTGACAATCCGCTGACATAATTCTTTGATGAGACCCCAATCGCATTGCGACCGGAAGCGTAAAGCCCTTTGACGACCTTGCCGTCATTATCCAACACTTGACCGGTCGATTCGTTAATTTTAAGGCCCCCGAGTGTTAATGCGGGACAAGGAAAAAGCTTTGCATCAAGGCTAATATCAATACCGTAAAATGGGCGGCTTATTTCAACCAGATCATCATCAGATTTTTCAAAAGCATCACTTCCATTTTGGGCACGTGCTGCCTGATTATAGGTTTCAAGTTGAACCTTTAGCGCATCTGCCGGCAATGATAATTTCTTTGCCAGCCCTTCGATGGTCGGTGATTTAACTGCAGCAAACCATACATTCAAACGCGCTAAATCACGTTGAAAGTTAAGAGCCTTGCCACCGCTAACTTCCTCAAGAGCCGCTTTTACCAGTTTCTTATCCAGAATAAGCCAGGCTTTACCCTCATGGTTTTCGACCATCTCAACACCAAGTGTCGCGCCATAAACCAATTCGTCTATAAACCGCTTACCATGCTTATTCACAATAAAGCCACGCCCAAAAGACAGAGGCGGATTTATAAAACGCCATGCAGAAATGCAATCCATATTATCTGCCTTAGCGCCGACGGACTGCCCTAGGCGTATGCCGGAGCCGTCATCCCCCTCGGTGCCAAGAGGTAAGCTGGCTTTATATTTTGGGGCATAATGGTTCACCATATCGGCATTATAAATAAAGCCGCCTGCAGAGAGCATAACGCCCTTTTTGGCCTCAATCATTTTTTGGCTTCTTTGCGCCTCCAATGCTTTGGCTTTCTCAAGAACAGCCATAGCTCGCTTAGCAAAGAAATTATAACCCGGCAGAATAGGTGGTAAAACCATCAATAAACGCTCGGCGCGTTTTTTGAGCTTTTGATATTTTCTCAAAAGTTTTTCATCATCAAAGTATAGAACCATGACGCCAAGGACTTCTTGTTTGTCATCCACAACCAGTTGTCTGACCTCATGATAGGTTTCCAACAACAGACCTTTGTCGAGCGCAGATTGTTTTAAAGGATTAAAGATAGAATAGCCGAGATTGGTCGCCTTGCGGCCCTCCTTGATCGGCACATAGCCTCTATGACCACGAGCGGCTGGAGCAGCATGTTTCTTATAAGTTGTGGCGAGAGAATTATCGCTGTGATAAACGAAATATTCTGGCCCTGGATAAGAAGTCTTTTTGTGCCAAACAGTTGTGCCAAACTTGACACCCTTCTGCTGCAACCAGTCAATCATCTCAGGACTCGTGTTACAAAAGTCCCTTAGTGTTTCATCAGAAACAATGTCCACCGCCTCCTGCTTAAGGTAGTTGAACATATTATCTGCCGTATCGGCAATTTCAGCTTCTTTTTGAACAGATGTCCCCGCACCGGCATAAACGACTGCACCGTTGATTGTTGTGGCTCCGCCACCTGCAAATTTATCAAAGGCAATTACTGAAAAACCATTATCAAGAGTTTGAAGAGCTGTCGCCACACCGGCGCCACCGAACCCGACAACCACCAAATCTTTCGACTCATCCCAAGTCACCGCATCTCTGCTGGAAACTTCAATCGGCGCTTCTACAGATGAAAACCAATTTTGATTAGATTGCTCCATACCCTCCCCCAGAAACATCATATTTATTATTTATCAAACCCAACAACCCTACACATAGATTATCCAGATAGCCAGATAGAAAGAGCTTACAAATTATCACACCAAGGAATTGCACCGAAATGGTTGCAGAAGTCTTTCTCTCTGATAGGTTATTACCCAATAAATAAGGGAGGGATAAATGAGTAATCCAGAAGTCGCATTAGTTACCGGCGCAAGCAGAGGCGCGGGCAAAGGCATCGCACTTGGCCTTGCCGAAAAAGGCATGACTGTTTATGTAACAGGGCGCAGCACAGAAGTAGGCTCTGCCAAGGGCTGGGACGGCACAACATTGCCCGGCACTGTTATTGAAACAGCAGAAGAAATTACCAAAGCAGGTGGCAAAGGTATCGCTGTTGTTTGTGATCATGCCGATGACACACAAGTGGCCGGGCTATTCGAGCAAATTAAGAATGAACAAGGCCGCTTAGACATTCTCGTCAACAACGCAGCTTATATTCATCCGCAGCTTATCGAACCAAAACCGTTTTATGAGAAAGAGCTTGCCGCTCAGTTTATTCTGGATGTCGGCCTACGCTCAGCTTACGTAGCATCTTGGCATGCGGCAAAAATTATGGCCGAACAAAAAAACGGACTGATTGTTTTCACCTCTTCATTTGGTGCGAGTTGTTATATGCATGGCCCGGCTTATGGTGCCCAAAAAGCCGGGTTGGACAAATTTGCCCATGATATGGCAGTCGATTTAGAAGATGTGAATGTTCAGACGCTTTCAATTTGGATGGGACCATTGATTACTGAAAGAGCGCTCATTGCTGCTGAAGTTCATCCTGAACAATATACAGAATTCATGGCGACGGCTGAAACTCCAGAATTTATCGGACGAATTGTCCATGCAGTAGCTGGCGACGACAAGGCATCAGAAATTTCCGGTCATACAGTCATCTCGGCTGAAATTGCCAAGGATCGCTATAATATTCCAGACCGTGAGGGCAAGTTCCCGCCATCCTATCGTGAGATGTTAGGATCACCGAATCCACCAAACCCTGCGAAAGTCTACTAGTCCGACATGATGTGTAACGGGAGGTTTTCCGCAGTTGGTATTTTATTTGCCCTAATGGTATCGCTAACGCTTGTCGCATGCGACCAACCAGAGGCTATAAATGCTGAGCCATTAAATGCTGACCGCATTTTTCATAATGCAAACATTCTCACCATCTCTTTTAAGAATGGACATGATGAGATGTCTATCGCGAATGCAGTCGCCGTCAAAGATGGGCGCATTATTGCTCTCTCGGATGATATATCTGAATATCCAGAAAACTGGGTCGGGCAAAATACGCAAATCAGTGACCTAAATGGTCTCACCTTGATGCCCGGTTTTGTGCAAAGCCACGCTCATTTTAATCTAATTGTATTAAAAAAAATGACGGTTAATTTAGCACCGCCCCCGGATGGCGGCGTCGCCAATCTCACAACCCTCAAAGATGCTTTAAGCACAGCGGCGAAAAAAATACCGGCTGGCTACCCCATTATGGGCATCGGCTATGACGACACAGTGATGGAAGAAAAAAGGCATCCGACACGTGATGATTTAGATGCTGTTTCTACCGAGCATCCAATTATTATCATGCACATTTCCTTTCATCTTGCGGTGATGAATTCCAAAGCTCTTGAAATGGCTGGCATTGATGCGGAAACACCCGACCCAGAGGGCGGACACATTCAACGTGAGCCAAACAGCAATCGTCCTAATGGGGTGCTCGAAGAAACCGCTATGAATGTGATTGGCAAGATGCTTCCTCAGCCCTCTCCACAACAAATTTTCAAAACTTATGATGTTGTCGTCCAGGACCTGCTGGCCTTGGGCTATACAACCATTGTCGAACACGCCAGTGACATCGCAATGGAAAAAGGGTTTGAAGCCTATTTTGCATCCCGTGATGTTCCTGTTGATATGATTGCTTATCGCCGTGTACTTCCTGATACCGATCCACTCGCTTCACAAATGGCAAATATGACTCGTGAAGATATTAACGGCTTTAAACTGGGTGGAATTAAAATTCTGTTGGATGGATCTATTCAAGGCTATACCGGACATTTGAGCCAACCTTATCATGTGCCCCCCGCCGGCAAGGATGACAGCTATCGCGGCTATCCGCATTTGCCACCGGAAAAATTGAACAACTTGCTTATGCAGGCCTATGCCGATGACATTCCACTTCTGGTGCATACAAATGGCGACGCGGCAATAGATGTACTCCTAGACGGGCTTGAAAAAGCGAATACCGCTTATCCCGACAACTCTCTCCGTCCGGTCAGCATTCACGCTCAGACCATGCGGCAAGATCAACTTGACCGCGCAAAAGGACTGTCATTGATACCGTCCTTTTTTGTCGATCATGTTTATTTTTGGGGCGACAGGCATAGGGATATTTTCCTGGGCCCTGACCGGGCCTCACAAATTAGCCCCGTTGGATCAGCAGAAGACCGCCAGCTTATTTATACAATTCATGATGATGCACCCGTCGTTTCCGCTGACCCATTCAGAACTCTTTGGGTAGCGGTTGCACGCCTGACCAGTTCGGGAGAAAAACTCGGCGCTGATGAAACCATAACGCGTCAACAAGCTTTAAAAGCCCTCACAGTAAATAGTGCCTATCAACATTATATTGAGACCCATAAAGGCTCTATAGAGGTCGGTAAAAAAGCCGATATGATTATTCTCGATGACAACCCCCTCACTGTTGCTGAAGCTGAGTTGCGGCATATTAAAGTTTTAGAAACAGTGAAAGACGGTGAAACCGTTTACACCTTAACCAGATAGTAAATTAGCAGGAGTTTAAAATGTCTTCATTGAAAGGAAAAACCGCACTTATTACCGGTGGCGGTCAGGGTGTTGGCCTCGGCATTGCATTGGCGTTGGCAAATGAAGGCGTAAATATTGCCTTGCTAGGTCGCACTATGGAGAAGCTAGAGTCGAGCTGCGCCGCAGTCAGCGAAAGAGGTAGCCGCGCACTGGCTGTTGCCTGTGATGTGACAATTGACAATGATTTGCGCGCCGGAGTTGATGCGACAATAGAAGAATTCGGACGGCTAGATATTCTCGTAAATAACGCACAGCTAGTTCCACTTGCCCCTATTAACGCCCTCACTGATGAAGCCTTTGAAGATGGCTTTAAGTCCGGCCCACTCGCCGTATTACGAATGATGAAATACTGCTACCCACACTTAAAAGCCGAAGGCGGTCATATTGTGAACCTCCTTTCATCCGTTATGAAGCGCTGGGATATGTCTGGATATGGGGGATATGCGGCTGTTAAATCTGCTATTCAACAACTGACAAGGGCAGCCGCTTGTGAGTGGGGGCCTGATGGCATTCGGGTGAATGGAATCATGCCGCACGCCAAATCTCCGGCACTAGCGAACTGGATCAACACCAATCCTGAGGAAGCTGAAGCTTTTCAGGCATCCATTCCCCTAAGACGCGTCGGTGAATGTGAAGAGGATATCGGCGCATTCGTTATGCTGATGTGCCGGGAAGAGTCACGATATTTATCAGGACAAACTATTGCACTAGATGGTGGGCAAGCTTTCGTTGGTTAAATCAATTACCAAAGCTCAGGGATTTCCGAGCCGCTAATATCTACGATTTTTTTCATAAACCGAACAGCGGTGTCGATTTCATCTTCTGAAAAATGTTTGGTGAGTTGTTCTTCCAAGGCTTTAGACTGAGCAAGCAGTTCAATGAAAACGCCCTGCCCTGTTTCAGTAAGAGAAATGTCGCCTTTGTCACCCCCTTCTTGAGTGATGAGATTTTTTCGGGCGAGACGCTCAAAAATTTCATTGTCAGGTGCATGGCCCGTATGAGCCAATCTATCGGAAATCACCTCAGTTGAGAGACCCCCATTCATTGACAAAAGCGAGAGGCAGAAAAACTCCTGATCGCTTAGACCTTGCCCTATGTATGATTGACGAACGGGAAGAGAAGTCTGGAAGTGAGCTCTGGAAATAAGATACAGCAAATAGTTCTCCGTAAATTTGCCGCTATGCAAATCCACAACTTCATCTGCATCTTCTTTTTTCAATTTCGGACGCGCGTCAGCATATTTACCGCCATGGAATATCAGAACTGGAAGAGGGTTAGTTTGATATTCGACAACCTCTCCGACAAAAATAATATGGTCTCCGCCCTCATATTGGTAATGCGTTTTACAGCGAAACAGAGCCGCATATTCATTAAGAACCGGGAAACCCATATCACAAGCGCTGAAGTCAACGCCGTCAAATTTGTTACCTTCCGAGCTTGCGAAGCGATTAGAAATATCCGTTTGATGTGAAGCAAGAATATGCACATTGAAGCCACCGGAAGTCTCAAAAGCAGGCATCGATTTTGCAGTTTTGGACAACGACCATAATACGAGGGGTGGGTCTAACGAGACAGAATTAAAACTGCTGGCAGTCACCCCTACTGGCTCTTTACCTTCATCTGAAGTCGTGACAACCGTAACGCCCGTTGCAAATTGCCCCAGTGCATTCCGTAATTCTTTTTGATCTGTGGTCACGACAAAACCTTTCTATTTGATAATTAATACTTAGGTCATCCTTCACCTAAATGAAGTTCGAAACTGCATCAACTACTTTGTCATCGCAACCGAAATGTGCTTTTTTAGACTTCGCAAGATTAAGGGGGGTAAAAAATGACATTGGAAGAAAGAATTGACCGTCTGGAGTCGATTGAGGAAATTCGTCAACTGGTGAGTAAATATTCCTTGTCTCTCGATATGCGTGATCTTGATGCCCATGTTAATTTATTTGCCGAAGATATCCGTGTTAGTCGTGAAGCCACTGGACGCGCCCATCTTAAACAATGGCTAGATGATACATTAAGACTTCAATTTACCGGGACATCTCATCATGTCGGCAATCACATTATTGAATTTGACGACCCTGACCATGCACATGGGGTACTTTATTCCAAGAATGAGCATGAGACACCCAGCGCAGGCGGTGATGAATGGGTGATTATGCAAATGCTTTACTGGGATAATTATGAGCGTATTGACGGGCATTGGTATTTTCGGCGGCGTCTGCCCTGCTATTGGTATGCCACTGATTTAAATAAACCACCTATCGGAGAACAAAAAATGCGCTGGCCTGACAGGGACGCCTATGAAGGCGCTTTCCATGATTTATTTCCCTCATGGGAAAATTTTTGGAAAAACCCACCCAAGGACGGCATCACACCAGAAGTCGCAACACCTGCACCTTGGGGGGAATTTCTAAAAACAATGCGTGCCGGACAGCCGGATCCAAAAATCAAAGTACGCTAAAAATAAAGTTAGCTAATAATAAGGAAGTCCCAATGACACTCTTTGAACCTCATCGTCTCGGCGATATTGACTTAAATAACCGCATCGTGATGGCGCCAATGACACGCAGTCGAGCCGGACAGGATGACGAACCAACACCTTTGGCCATAGATTATTATTCACAAAGAGCATCTGCAGGTTTGATTATCACCGAAGGGGTTTACCCCAGCTATGACGGAAAAGGGTATGTCCGCACGCCGGGGATTGTGTCAGAAAAACAAATCGCAGCCTGGGAAAAGGTCTGTCGCAAAGTTCACGAAAATAACGGCAGAATTGTTATGCAAATCATGCATTGCGGGCGTGTTGCGGCGGCAGCAAATAAAATGGAAACAGCCCGAACACTTGCCCCTTCCTCCCTGCAAGCAGCAGGTAAAATGTATACCGACACAGATGGGATGGTTGCCCATGATGTGCCGGAGGAAATGACTTTAAAAGACATTGAGCAAACAATTAACGACTTCGCTACCGCCACTCAAAAAGCAATAAATATCGGTTTTGACGGCGTTGAGTTACACGCTACGAGTGGCTATCTTCACGCACAATTTTTATCCACCGGCACCAATCTACGTGAGGACGCTTATGGTGGGTCTCTTGAAAACCGATTAAGGTTTACGTTGGATGTTCTTGACGCGATGATTGATCGCGCGGGCGCTGGACGAGTAGGCATGCGCATTTGCCCGGGCAACCCCTTCAATGATTTACATGATGATAATCCGGCGGAAACTTTCGCAGCATTGCTGGATGCCGTCTCGCCCAAGAACCTCGCCTATCTGCATGTCATTCGTATGGACCCACAGATTAATCGCGGCGTTGATAATATCGCGCTGGCGCAAAAACATTTTGACGGCCCCCTTATATTAAATGAAAGTTTCGACAAAGAAGCCGCTCAAAAAATGATTGAAAGCGGCACGGCAGATGCTGTCTCATTTGGCAGATTATTTGTTTCCAATCCTGACCTTGTACGTCGGTTTGAGACCGGCGCACCGCTTGCGGAGATGGAACGAAGCACACTCTACACACCGGGTGAAAAGGGATATACGGACTATCCGTTTCTCTGAAAATCAGAACAATAACAAAATATTATTTTTGTGCGGCAGCATCTTGCGTGATTTTCAGGAAGCTCGGTGGCTCACCGCCGCCAAACACCTCAAGACATGCGCCGGAAACATAGGCCGACTCGGGATCCGCCAAAAACAAACAAGCATGAGCAATATCTTGAGGCTGACCCATTCGCTTCATAGGAAGATTATCTGCAAGATAGGCCATGCCTTTCTCGCCGCCGTAATGAGACTCGGATGCTTCGGTTTTTACCAACCCAACAATAATGGCATTAACCCGAACATCAGGCGCCCATTCCATCGCCAATGATGTGGTGACATTTATCAGCCCGGCTTTTGCAGCACCATAAGCGACAGTGCCCGGTGACGAGCGTGTAGCCGAGACACTTGAAATGTTAATGATAGAGCCGTTTACTTCATTAGCGCGCATATAATTATAGGCGGCTTGTGACAAATAGATTGGCGCCAGCAGGTTCAACTTAATGACTTTCTCAGTCAAAGACGCGCTGGCTTCTGCGGAAGCGACCGGCGGCCCCCCTCCCGCATTATTAATCAAGGTGGTAACTGGATGACCGAAACTCGCTGCAAAATCTAAGAGCTTTTCAGCGCTTTCAGCCTCTCTAATGTCGAGTTCAATAAAATGAATCCGGTCGGCAATATCACTATCAAAAGTTTCAGGCGTAGAGCGTCCGCAAATCGCAATATGTGCGCCAGCTTTAGCAAAAGCAGTGGTGATTCCTCTCCCAATACCCTTACCGCCTCCGGTAACGATGATTGTTTGACCGCTTAAATCCTTCATGAGTGCCTCCAATGTAGCTAAGTATTGCGTAATTCTAACCTCATGTCTAAGTTTAGTTGTTTTTAAAAGTCAAAGGGCAAGTGGAGGGTAAAATCATGCAAACAATTCCCGGCATCTTAAAACAAACAGCCAAAAACAATCCTTACCTTGCAGCCATTGTTGATAATGGGACGACCACAAGCTATCGCGATTTACAACATCAGGTTTTAAAAATCGCCGCAGCCTTCCGAGCAAAAGGTCTAACCAAAGGGGATAAATTCGCTATTTGGGCGCCCAATTGTGCCGAGTGGATTGTAACAGCGCTCGCAGGTCAGACGTTAGGGGGAGTGCTTGTCACATTGAATACCCGTTATAAAGGGTCGGAGGCAGCCGATATTATCCGCCGTTCAGGATGTAAGCTTCTGCTCACAGTCGATGGATTTCTTGGCCTTGATTATCCCTCCATGCTGGTCAGTGAAGATCTCCCTGATTTGCAGGAAACAATTATATTAAGAGGTAAAGAGGGTAATCAGGGCTTCCAGAATCTCTTGAATTTAGCTGATGCGCCACTTGCTGAGGAGGCGCTTGATGAAATTGACCCGGACGATGCGTCGGACATAATTTTCACTTCCGGGACGACCGGCCTCCCCAAAGGGGCTGTGACGCATCACGGGCAAAATATCAGTGTCTTTGATGTTTTCACCAAGGCAATTGATATGCAGCAAGGGGATCGGTATCTGGTGGTGAACCCCTTCTTCCACAGTTTTGGTTATAAAGCGGGGTGGTTGAGCTGTCTTATCCGCGCCGCCACTATTTATCCGCTTGGCGTCTTTGACCCCGGTGAGGTTTTAAAGCGCATTGAAGAAGATAAGATTACAGTCATGCCGGGTGCACCAACAATTTTTCAAACCATGATGGACCACCCCGATTTTGAAAAAAGAGATGTGTCATCCCTGCGCCTCGCCACCACAGGCGCAACAGTGATACCAGTCGACCTAATTAGAAAAATGCACGAAGTTATCGGCATTGATCATGTGTATTCCGCCTATGGCCTCACCGAAACTTGCGGCGTTGTTTCATTGTGTCAGAAAGGCGATGATTTTGAAACAATCGCAACTACAGTTGGGCGCCCCTTACCTGAAACAGAAGTGATTCTCGTGGATGAAGACGGCAATCAAGTCATCACAGGCGAAGAAGGCGAAATCTGGGTTCGTGGTTTCAACGCAATGCAGGGTTACCTTGATGCACCAGAAGATACCGCGCGCACCATAACCTCAGATGGCTGGCTCAAAACCGGTGATGTCGGCACGATGGATGAAAAAGGCTATCTTCGTATAACCGACAGGAAGAAAGACATGATTATTGTCGGTGGGTTCAACGCCTATCCAGCAGAAATTGAAAAATGGCTGATGCAGCATCCCGACGTGATTGATGCCGCCGTTATCGGCATGGCAGATGACCGTCTTGGCGAAGTACCGCAAGCCTTTATTCTTTCCCGCACCCCAGAAATTGACACAGATGCACTGATCACATGGGTTAAAGAAAGAATTTCAAATTTCAAAGTTCCCCGCAAAATAACCGTACTTGAAGATTTGCCGCGGAATGCATCTGGTAAAGTTCAGAAGTTTTTATTGGAGAAAATGTAGGTATTTGGAAAATAAATTCTGCAAAAACGATGTTTTTTCCACATTTATGATAAAAATTCGTAAAAAACTGTTTTAATTTTACGCATATTTGATATTATCTCTGAATATATAAACAATTTACACAGAAGGATCCTTAAAATGAGTCAAGCAGCCATAGAAACCAGCAATATGCACAGCGTAAATGTGGCCCCGGCATTGAGTCTGATTGAGAAGAATGCGCCCGAGGGTAAAGAGAATAGACAAGTTCCCAAAAGCAGTATTGAAGCACTTCGTGAGCAGGGCTTTTTCAGAATGCTCCTCCCCAAACAATATGGCGGTTACGAATGCACACCTCAGGAATTTTTTCGCGCCGCAATAGATATTGCCGAGCGTGATATGAGTACAGCTTGGGCTGGTGGCATTATTGCTGTTCACGCATATCAGCTAGCTATCATGCCGCCTCAAGCGGCCGAGGAGGTCTATGCGGACTCACCGGATACGCTTATTTCATCTTCTTACAATCCCGCAGGTGCGAAAGTGAAAACGGTTGATGGCGGTTTTGAACTATCAGGTCGCTGGGGTTGGAGTAGCGGTTCTGGCCACTGCTCATGGACTCTACTTGGCGGCGTGATCACCGATCATCCAGACGGTATTCATTATCGAACATTCCTGCTCCCACGTAGTGATTACGATATTGAAGAAACATGGTTTCCGATGGGACTCCACGCGACAGGTTCAAATGACATTGTTATTGAAGAGCCTATCTTTGTACCCGAACACAGAACGCACATCCAAATGGATGGTTTTAATTGCGTTCATCAGCAAGAAAACCCAATGTATTCAATTCCTTGGGCGCAGCTTTTTATCCGTGTTGTATCCTCACCCTCTATTGGTGCTGCGAAACACGCTCTGCGCTTGTTCATTGAAAACGCTACATCCAGTTCCACTGATCCGACACGTCTTGCCGGAGATCCGGATGTGACTGTAAGAATTGCGAAAACAGCAACACTTATTGATGAGACTGAAGCCATTATTTTCAGAAACTTTGATGAGATGCTCGACAAGGTGACCAAGGGCGAAGAAATCCCCATGATTGACCGCGTCAAGTATCGCTATCAAGCCAGCCTTGTTATTGAGCGCATGATGGAAGCTGTTGACCTGATTTTCGATGTCGCCGGTGGACGCAGTGTCTACGATGGCTCGCCTATTCAGTCTTTGTGGCATGACATTCACATTGCGCGGGCGCATGTTGCAAATAACCCTGTCGGCTTTGCCCGTAATTTTGGTGGCATTCACATTTCAGGCGAAAGCACGGACTTGTTTGTTTAATGGCAGAATATCTCGCCCAACCACCTGAAGGCAGGTTCGTTGAAGCCGGCCCTATCAAGATGCATGTTCTTGAATACGGGAACCCAGAAAACCCTGCCGTGGTTTTTGTCCACGGATCGGGGCCTGGGAATTGCGGTTATGCAAATTTCAGCAAAAACGCACAAGACTTTGCAGATGCAGGTTTTTATGTCGTTCTACCTGACCTCATAGGTTTCGGATACACTGATAAACCAATTGACCTTGGTGATTACACGCTTGATCTATTCTGTGACACTCTTAAAGCAGGGTTGATTTCACTTGGCATTTCCTCCTGCAGTTTTGTTGGAAATTCCTTGGGTGGAGGGATAGCTGTTCAGATTGCCCTCAATGATCCCGGATTTGTTCATAAGCTTATTATGATGGGTCCAGGCTGTATTGAAGAACAGCAAGATTATTTCACCATGCCGGGCATAGCGAAAATGGTCGATGCGCTCAAAGACGGACTTACTGAGGAAACACTTCAAAAAGTGTTGAAAAACTTTGTTCATGATGAGGCGCTTATCACATCTGACCTCATAGCTATGCGCTGGCATGTGGCGCAGGATCAACCCAAAGAAGTCATCACAACGATGAAAACCCCTAATCTTGGGCCTAGACTAAAAGAACTGACATGCCCAATCCTTACTTTTTGGGGTGCTGATGATTTATTCATGCCACCTCAAGGAAAACAGACATGTCTCAGGGCAAATAATCAATCGCGTCTCATTGAGGTAAATGCTTGTGGTCATTGGGTTATGATTGAACATCCACGCATGTTTAACGCCACCGGCATTGACTTTTTGAAACATGACTAGAAAATAAAATTTAATAATATTAATCGGGGATGATGAGATGGGAATAGAAAATCTAGGATATGTCAGAATGCAAATGACTGACCCACAAGCATGGGCAGACTTTGCTGTTGATATTTTGGGCTTTGGCGTTGCTGAACATGATGACGGAAATGCATCGAAATATCTGCGTATGGATGATGCACCCTTCAGGTATATTGTTGAACAAGGTGACGAAGATAAATTTCTAGCAAGTGGTTTACAGCTTTCCTCTGCTGAGGCATATGCCGCACTGGTCGAAAAACTCCAAGCCGCTGGCGTTCAAGTCGAAACTGGCTCAGATGATGAAGCCAACAGACGAGCGGTTACCGCTTTTTCATCTTGCTATGACCCATCGGGAAATCTCGTGGAGTTTTATCACGGGCGGCATGATGGCATGCCTTTTAACCCCAACCATAATATAAAGGCTTTTATTACTGGCGAGATGGGGCTTGGACATCTGGTTATTCCTGCGCCTGAAAATGAAGCAACTGAGGCATTTTATACCTCATTGTTTGATTTTGGTATTAGTGATGACCTTACCCTACCCCCGCCCGCAGAAGGTGCGCCCAATCAACGCGTTTTATTTATGCATGCTGATAATCCGCGCCATCATACGCTTGGCCTTTACAATTTCCCAAGTCCGACAGGTCTTATCCACCTAATGATTGAAGTCGGGTCAATTGATGAAGTCGGATATTGCATGGATCGTGTTAAAAAGGCTGGGTTACATATTTTCTCTGATCTTGGTCGCCACTCCAATGACGAAATGGTATCTTTCTATTTCTTTGCCCCTGGTGGTATGGGACTGGAATATGGCTTTGATGGCAAACAGGTTGCAGACTGGTCACAATACACGCCGACCAAAACAACCTCCGGAGATTATTGGGGACATGAATATGATTTCCCGCAGATTGGTGAGTAATCAACCAATCAGGGCACTTTCCAATAAAGTGTCTTCATATAGAATATCGGAAAGGGCCTAAATATGAGCCAAATTGACGAAAACGAAACTGTTCCACGCGAAGAAAAAGAAGTCGTTTACGAAGAAGAAAACCCGATACTTTATGAGGTCGTGGACAAGGTTGCTTACATTACACTAAACCGCCCGACTTATCATAATAGTCAGAACAGCCAGATGCTTTATGCGCTGGACGATGCTTTTTATAAGGCTGTCGGCGATGATGGCGTGAAGGTGATTGTGCTGAAAGGCAATGGCAAACATTTTTCAGCGGGTCATGACATTGGAACTCCCGGACGAGACTTCACCATTGGTCGAGAAGACCGCCGGACGATGATTTATAATCACGACAATAAGCCCGGCGCTGAAAAAGCATTTATTCGCGAATCTGAAGTCTATCTCGGCTTCTGCAATCGCTGGCGTGAAATCCCTAAACCGACAATCGCTCAGGTGCATGGCGGATGTATTGCCGGCGGCCTGATGCTCGCTTGGGTATGTGATTTAATTATCGCTTCCGACACAGCCTTCTTCCAAGATCCAGTTGTCCAAATGGGCTTCCCTGGAGTTGAGTATTTTGCACACCCCTATGAACTTAACGTTCGCATGGCGAAAGAGTTTTTGCTTCTTGGTGAGCGCTGGTCAGCAGACCGCGCCCTGTCTGCAGGAATGATTAACCGTGTCGTCCCAATAGATGAACTGGCGGAAAATGTTACCCAGACAGCTTTAAAGATTGCCACCCAGCCGCGCCTTGCAGCGCTTCTGGTTAAGCAAGCCTGTAACCATGTTGAAAACCTTCAAAATAAGAAAAATGCGATGGATGGAATATACGCAATGCATCATTTTGCCCATGCTCAAAATAGCATTGTAACCGGCGATTATATTGCTGGTTTTGATGGTAAAAAAATGGCCGATTCCAATAAGAAAAAAGAGCAAGATTAAATTCATGTCCCTTGATACGCGTCTCACAAAAACTCTGGGTTGCCAAGCACCTGTCATTCAAACAGCGATGGGATGGGTTGCGACGTCACAACTTGTTAAAGCTTCTATCCGTGGCGGTGGATTCGGCTTCCTTGCTGCTGCCGTAATGACTGCTGAAGAGTGTGAAGATGAAATTAAATCTATCAAACAGTCCGGTGATCATCCGTTTGGTGTGAACTTTCATTCCTTTCAAAAGGATGTCGATAAAATCGTAGATATGTGTATCGACTATAAAGTCGGCGCAATTTCCTATGGACGCGCACCCTCGGCTAAAGTCATTGATCGTGTAAAAGCTGCTGGCATTAAATGTGTACCGACAATCGGTGCAGGTAAACATGCTCCAAAGGCAGTTGAGATGGGAGCTGATATTCTTGTCTGCCAAGGGCAAGAGGGTGGAGGTCATACCGGCTATACACCTACATGGCTTCTGTTAGCGCAAGTGTTGGATTACAAGCTTGACGTTCCTGTTGTCGCTTGCGGTGGCTTCAGAGACGGACGGGGTCTGGCTGCAGCATTGGCTTTTGGCGCCGACGGAATTGCTATGGGAACACGCTTTATGATGAGTGCTGAAAGCCCTGTACCTCAAGCAACAAAACAAGCTTATCTTGACGCAGAGGTTACGAAAATACCTGTCTCGACAAAACTTGATGGCCTCCCCCAACGCATGGTTATGAACCCGACCTTGCAAGATCTTGAAAATGCTTCATCCCTAGGCATGCTTTTCCGCGCCATGGTCAATGGTTTTAAATTTAAAGCTCAATCAGAAATGAGCATGCTGGAAACAATCAAGACTGCTTGGAAAATGGCTTCAGGAACAGACTTAACCTTGGGACAAACTCTCATGGCGGCTAATGCGCCAATCATTATTCAAAAGGCGATGGTTGACGGCAATCCCGATAAGGGCGTGCTCCCTAGCGGCCAAGTTGCAGGATTGATTAACGATCTCCCCGGCGCCGGTGACATTATTGACACCATCATTAACGATGCACAAGAACGCCTCCAAAATACAAAAAGTGGGAATTAAATCATGCCGATTAATGTAAATGTTGCCGATAATATTGCAGAGCTGGTTCTCGACCACCCACCAGTTAACGCCTTTAACAGCCAAACATGGAACGAGTTGCCCACTATCATAACAGATTTGGGTAAGCGTCAGGATGTTCGTGTTCTTCTCATCCGAGCAGAAGGCAAAGGTTTTTGTGCCGGGGTCGATATTAAAGAACTTGCTGCTGATAGCGCGGCAATTGTCGAGGTCAACAAAGGCAATTTTGAAACCTTCAAAGCCATCCATCATTGTGAGATGCCAGTCATTTCTGCGCCACATGGGTTTGTGATTGGCGGCGGAATCGGTATGTGCGGTGCTTCGGACATTGTCATTGCCTCTGATGATTGTTTTTTCTCATTACCGGAAATTGACCGTGGTGCTATGGGCGGGGCGGCACATTTACAAAGAATGATTCCTTTGACGAAAGTGCGCTCAGCATTCCTAACAGGTGGACAAATTACGGCTCAGGAAATGCATCGCCTCGGTGGGATTGAAAATGTCGTTCCGCGCGCAGATCTAGAAAATGAAGCCCATAAACTCGCCACAGTTGTTGCAGGCAAAAGTCGTGATGCGCTTAGAATTGCCAAGCAAGCACTAAACGGCATTGAACCTTTTGACGTAGATGCGTCCTATCGCTGGGAACAAGGCTTTACCTTTGAAATGTATATGCACGAGGACAGCCAAAAATCCCGCGATGCATTTGTGGAAACCGGCAAGGCCGCCGATTTTGGGGATGATTAATGGACGCTGTATTTTCAGATAGTCAAAATCAATTTCGGCAGGAAGTGCGGGACTGGCTAAGTGCTAATGTTCCCGGCGAAAGTTTACCTTCCCTTGATACTCAAAAAGGTTTCGACCTTCACCGCGCGTGGGAGAAAAAACTTCACGCAGGAAATTGGGGCATGGTCACATGGCCTGAGGAATTTGGTGGGCGCGGATGCAGCCTCACAGATTGGCTTATTTTCGAAGAAGAATATTACCGTGCCGATGCACCACTGCGTGTCAGTCAAAATGGGATTTTTCTTCTCGGCCCAACCATTATGGATTACGGGACTGATGAACAAAAAGAACGCTTTCTGAAGCCTATGGCTGCCGGTGATGAAATCTGGGCGCAAGCATGGTCCGAACCCAGCGCTGGAAGTGATATGGCTGCCATTCGAAGTAAAGCCATACGCGATGGTGATGAATATGTGATTACCGGTCACAAAATTTGGTCCTCACGCGCTGTGTTTGCCGATTGGTGTTTTGGATTATTTAGAACTGATCCTGAAAGTAGCCGACATCACGGTCTGTCTAAAATTCTTGTGCCGCTCGACAGCCCCGGCCTTACTGTTCGCCCAATTGCTCAACTGGATGGCGATCCGGGATTTGCCGAATTATTTTTTGATGAAGTGCGTGTCCCGGTTAGCAACCTTCTGGGTCCTGAAAATGGTGGCTGGGGTGTTGCAATGGCGACAGCGGGTTTTGAGAGAGGTCTATTGCTTCGCTCCCCTGCCCGGTTTCAGGCCGCCGCCGCAAGATTGGTAAAACTCTATAAGCAAAACGCCAACCGCCTCTCCTCCGGTATCAAAGAACAGGTACTACAGGCATGGGGCGATACGGAAAGATTCACTGCAGCCACTTATGCACTCGTTGCACAAGTTGATAGCGGTGCATCCATATCTTCCGAGGCCAGTGCCAATAAAATTTTCTGGTCTGAAATGGATCGCACCATGCATCGCACAGCCATGACCATTATGGGCATGCATGCCGAGCTGGAAGAAGGCGATGGCGCAATCGAAAATGGTAGATGGCTGGATGGTTATATGTTCAGCCTTGCCGGACCTATCTATGCCGGCACAAATGAAATTCAACGTAATATTCTTGCCGAGCGTGTTCTCGGTCTCCCAAGACAATAAGAGTTGCGGCATGAATTTAATCTACACATCAGACCAACAGGAACTTATTGACGCGGCAGATGGTTTTTTTGCGGGTGAACATACAGTTGAATATATGCGTCACCTTTTGGAGTCGGATACTTCTGATGCCTCCCCCACATTATGGAATAATTTTGCCGAGCTGGGTTTATTAGGTCTTGTCGCACCGGAAGAAAACGGCGGGTTGGCGCAGGATTTTTCTGTCATGGCAGGCATTGCTGAAATGGCAGGTAATGTCGCGCTTACCGAACCGCTTATCGAAATAGCAGGCATCAGTGTGCCGGTTCTCGCAGAGATGGGGGCAACTGACGAATTAAATGCTGTGATTAGCGGAGGGTTAAAAGTCCTCCCTGTTTGCGGGCTATCCGGCATGGTCAGCCATGCGGATAAAGCCGATATGTTTCTCATCGGTGAAGGCGGTAAGGCGCGTCTGCTTGATAAAAACGATGTCACCCTCACCACATTAAAATCGATTGATCCTTTGCGTAAGCTTTATAAAGTTTCTCATGCCGGCGATGGTCTGGAGGCCATTGACCAGCGTGGCACGATACTCAACGCCTCTTTTCTTTGCGGTCTATCCAAGAGAATGGTCACCTTATCAGTGGACTATGCCAAAGACCGCGAACAATTCGGTAAGCAAATCGGATCGTTTCAAGCCATTAAACATCAGTTGGCAAATGTACATACGCAAATCGAGTTCACCCGTCCGATTGTTCAGCTTGCCGCTACGCAGAACGGGCGCTGTGTCCATCAAGCCAAAGTGTCATCAATTGATACGGCTATGCTTGCAGCAGAAACAGCCATTCAAGTTCATGGCGGTATGGGTTATACATTTGAAGTCAGTTTACACATGTTCATGAAACGCGCATGGGCGCTTTGC
>QOQK01000007.1 GCA_003331985.1 PS1 clade bacterium
TAATCGCAGCAGTCAACGTCGTCTTACCATGGTCAACGTGACCAATCGTGCCAATGTTAACGTGCGGCTTCGTGCGCTCAAACTTCTCTTTCGACATGTTTCCACATCCTTGTCTTAATGGGCTTATTTCAAAAACCCGGTTAAATTTCACTCCAGTCTAATGACATCAGTCAAAAGACTAAATGGAGCGGGTGAAGGGAATCGAACCCTCATCTTCAGCTTGGAAGGCTGTTGCTCTACCGTTGAGCTACACCCGCAGTACAAAACAGCCTCCCCCAAACCAGACACCACGCAAGGGTTATGGTGGAGGGAGTTGGATTCGAACCAACGTAGGCATAGCCAACGGGTTTACAGCCCGTCCCCTTTAGCCACTCGGGCATCCCTCCAGACCTTGAGAACCCCCAGGTCTTAAGAAACCCTATGCGTATCAGGCCCCTAGCGGGGATTCCCGTCCAAACCAAACCTAACAGGAGTTTCATGGAGAAAACGAAGCCTGTTACATTCAGCGAACAAAAAATGCACAAAAGCCTGCCTGACCGCAGAATGACCAAATGGCTAAATCCACCGGCTAATTCCAAGTCAAAACAGTCTTTGCGACATTTAACGGCCTCTTATAAGCGCAGAAAGACCATTGTGCAAGTCTCAAATAGAGAAAAACGTGGGGAAACAGATATTTATATCTTTTCATACCCCCTCCAATCAGCGCCATATACAAGAAGATTCAAATTAACTATAAAAGGCGGATGAAAAAAACGTCCTCAAGCCCGAAATTCAGCACCAAAAACCGGAAATCCAATAAATCCGGGCGAAAAGAAACACCTCACGAGGACGACAGCATAATTTACGGTTTGCATGCCGTGATTGCGGCTCTGCAAAACCCTGCCCGCAAATGTCAAAAACTGTTGGCAACGAAAAATGCACTTAATGAAATCCGACAACAGACAGACATTCCACCAAATCTGGATATTCAGGAGGCTTCACCGGATCAAATCAATAAAAAACTAAAACCGGGGACTGTGCATCAAGGGGCTTTGCTCAATGCCTCCCCTCTCCCGGAGGTTAGCCTCGAGACAATTACGGCCAGTGGCAAGCCCATTATCGTATTGGATCAAGTGACGGACCCAAGAAATATTGGTGCGATTATCCGTGCCGCCACGGTTTTCGGTGCCGGAGGATTAATTATGACTCGTCATAATAGCCCCGCATCTGGCGGTGCTTTAGCAAAAACAGCTTCTGGTGCACTTGAAAAAATGCCCCTCGTGCGTGTGGCTAATCTTGCCAGATGCCTAGAAAGCCTCACGGAAGCCGGATATCTGACCTGCGGACTTGATGAAGAAGGCACACAATGGCTAGGTGATATACCCCGTGACCAGCCAATTGCCTGTGTTATGGGCGCGGAGGGAAAAGGCTTAAGACGCCTTACCAAAGAAAATTGCGCACAACTTGTTCGCCTGACTGCGACTGATGCCTCTAGCTTTGCGACGCTTAATGTCGCTACCGCCACCGCAGTCGCGCTATACGAGATTGTCAGATAGAAAATTTATGATGCTTGCGTAAGCCATCAACCAGCACCATATGCGGGACAGTAAGCGCGGCAAGACCAATGAACAGCCCCGCCGTAAGCGCCTCGGTAAAATGTGCCTGCGCCTGCAGAGCAAACAGAAAAATCACCCCTATGGGCAGAGCCGAAAACAGCAGAATTTGCCCGAGATGCCCCGATTTAACCAAGCCGCCATCTATTTGGGTATTCAGAACCACAAAATGCCTGAGTGAATGGACGCAGCAAAAGTAAATCGCAAACGACCAAAGTGGCGGGAGAATGAAATACAGCCCGACGAGAAGAAGCAAAAGAGCCGTCTCCCTCCCACCGGTTTTGGGAAGATAGGAAAGCATAATGCCAAAAGCTGCCAACCATACAGGTAATAAAAAGATAACGTAGATTATAAGATAAGAGGCCGCCTGTCCGGACATAAGAACAAACACATCATTTACAGGAATAGGGTGAAATAATGGAATAAGCAGAACCGGCCCCCCACCCATAGCAATAATTCTAGCCCAATGATGAAGGCGGTTTTGCGATTGGGTTCCTCTAGCAATCAGGTCAGAGGCCGATACATCGCCAAGGCCAAAATGAATGCAGGACTGAATAAGAAACAATAACAGACCAAGCACGGGGTAGACATACCATAACGCCACAACCATCCCGGCAATAGCAAGATATGAACTTACAAAAACGACCCAGCCTTTCGGAGTGGGTATAAAATTTTTGAAAGCGAGCAAACCGTCTCCTGCTCCGTGGGGTAATCCAACGAGCATAATAAATAAAACTGGAAGCAAATCGATAAACGTCATTGGCACCATTAAAATCTGACAATACTTTTCAAAAACGGCCCAGACGGCATGGCATTAATTGTCTTTAGTTTTGGCATAAAACCTGACCGGCCATTCATAAATCTAGCAAAATCATCTGCCTTAACTTTCGTAGCCATTCGGGTGAAAAGTTTTGGCGCCAATTCAGGTTTTTTGCTCAGCACATCCAACATAATATCATCCATCCATCGCTCAAAAAAATCAGCTCCCGCTTCGGGTAAATCCCAAATCAGCGTTTTGCGCTTCGCATAATCATAGGCCTGTCGGCTTATCTGAGCAAAGGCATAAGAACTAGAGGCACGCATCGCATTAGCTGCCAAACCAAAAGGGATGCACCCTTCATTCTGCTTTGGCTTTACTGTCGACATTGGTAAAACCCCTTCTTCCTCTTTCAACACCGTGACCTGCTCGCCTTTTAGATGCAGAGAACGCTTGATATAATGTGCAATCTGTTCCCTATACCACTCTGGATCATGGGGCCTGCGTGAAAACACAGTCGACTCGATAAAAGCTTTCTTTTCCGTAAAAGGCAAAACATACATAAAATGTATGCCGTCTTGCTGAGACACACGAAAGTCCATCAACATTAACTGGCCTGGGTTAAAAGTATTTTTGGAAACTTTGATATGCTGGCCAAGAAAATGCTGCTTCATACAATCATATGGCGCAATATAATTCACAGTATCGAAAACATGATGTGCAGTAATTGTCTGCTCATCTTTCATCAGCATGCGTGTATAATCCTCATTGATAGAGGTTTTCATCACCGCACCATTCACAAATCTAACATTAGCTCTGGTACATTTTTCTGCCAAAGCTTTCATATAAGTGCCGGATGAAACGGCATAATAATGATAGTCTTGCCCGCACATTACTTTTGCATTGCTCGGTTCAGCAATCTGCCAGTGCCACCACTGCGACAGCGCATGCTCACGCGCCAATGAAAGATGCGGGCTTCCATTATCCCAGAAACCCCATATATGGTCTGGCTTCGGCATACCGTCATCGACAACTAGAATTTTGAGATCATGGAATTGTGAAAGATGGTAGGCGAGACTTAAACCTGCCAGCCCACCACCGATAATTCCAACATCGGCTCGACGCCTTTGTTTAGCAATGCGACGACCGGACATGCGGTAAACCAATCAGATGTTTATGAAGTTCAGATGAATGTTTGACTTTTTTTGTATATCTAAACCTTACATCAACTAAGGCAGAGAAACTTGAGATGATTTTTGTGCCAGACCCTGTAACCTCTCGGGTAGACCAGTTATAAAAATTTTTGGACCGCATGCGATGGCCAATCGCCTGATAAGCTCGTCCGGCAACTGCAATAGCTGTTCGCGCTCGAGCAGGTAGATATGGCAAACCCTGAAAGCCGGAAACATAATATTTATCTGCAAGTCGCAATAAACGATAAAGGGATAGTTGCACCAAATGGCTTATCTCGGTTTCCGAGTCATCCGCAGCCGCCCTACAGATTTCTGCTGCAGATAAATCTGCGCACCAGTCAGCAGGGATGTAGCGCCGACCCATTCGGGCATCCTCAGCAATGTCGCGGGCAATATTAGTTAGCTGCATAGCAATGCCTAAATCAATTGCATGGGCATAAGCATCTTCGTCATAACACCCAAGAACTGAACTCATAAGAACCCCAACCGTTCCGGCAACACGATATGCATAGCGCAACAAATCAGCTTCACTTTGTAATTCGGCAGGCTCTCTGTCACTAATCAGCCCTTCAAGCAATTCGTTCAATGCCGGTAAGGACAAATGATTTATATTGGCAAAATCCAGAAACCTTGCAAACTCATCCATCTGACCCGAGGGCGCAACTGCTCCTGATAGTTTTTTCTGCATGTCCTCAATGCGCGTATGACCTTGTGCTAACCCGTCATCCGCCAAATCATCAAGGTAGCGACAGAACGCATAAAGTTGTGCCGCCTTGTCGCCATTTTCTTTACCCAAGAAACGGCGCGCCCAGTTAAAAGTTTTACCATGCTTGGCAAGCGTCGCCGCAGAGTCCTCATATGGTAAAAAAATCTCACTCTCAGAAAAAGACGCCGGTCCGTTCATTCACCCGCCTCCGCTAAAAAATCAGTTGTAAATCCTTGCGTCTGAATATCAGACTGCGAGGGAATCATTTTCTCTAAAGCTTTTGCAGAACTTAAAACACCAGGCAAACCTGCACCCGGATGTGTTCCCGCGCCAACAAAATAAAGATTATCTATATCCGGATCCTGATTGTGATACCTGAACCAGGCTGATTGCCTGAAAACCGGCGCAATAGAAAAACCCGCTCCATGCGTTGCGCGGTATTGTTTCTCAAAATCCCCCGGATGCATCCAGAAATCTGCAGTTACATGATTTTCAAGATCCGGCATGATTGTCTCAGAAAGAGCTTTAACAATTCGGTCACGTAATTCAGGGCCATAAATATCCCAGTCAATATTGCCCTGCAAATTCGGCACCGGGCAAAGAATATAAAAACTGTCACACCCCTCTGGCGCAAAAGAAGGATCTGTCGCCGTAGGGCGATGGAGATAAAGCGAAAAGTCATCCGTTGCAATTTGCTTATTGAAGATATCATTCAGCAAACCTTTAAATCGTTCACCGAGCCATATGGTATGATGCGCCACATCGGGATATTGGCGCGTGGTTCCGAAATAGAGAACATAAAGACCCATAGAATATTTGGTTAATGCTTCTGGAATTATTTTTTTGGGACGCAAGAACGACTTGCCGCCTAGAGGCATCATTTCACGATAGACCGTCGGCGGGTCAGCATTGCAAACAACAAGGTCTGCGTCCATCTGTCGACCATCAACACATCTTATACCGGTAACTTTTTTGCCACTAACAATAATTTCCTCAACATCTGCACCGGTATGAATGTCAACGCCATGCCGCCGCATCAGTTTTTCCAGTTCGGAAACCAGCTTACCAGTCCCTCCCATGCAAAAATGAACACCCCATTTGCGCTCTAAATAATGTATCAGCGCATAAATACTCGTTGTGTCGTAGGGATTACCGCCAACCAATAACGGATGAATAGAAAGAGCCTGCTGTAAATAAGGGTGCGTAATATATTTTTTTACAAACTGGGAAACCGTTAAATAACTCCGCAATTTCAAAAGTGCGGGAACTTGTTTTAACATGTCTGTAAATTTCAAAAACGGTTGATCTGCAAGCTTCTCAAATCCAACCTCAAAAATTTCCCGTGATGCTTCTAGCAATCTGCCATAGCCCTCAATATCAGCCTCACGGTATCTAGCCATCCCTGCTTCAAATGCAGCCATATCATCCCCATAGTCAAAATCTGACCCATCGGGAAAGTGAAATCTGTACCATGGCGACACGGGAACAAACTCCATGTGATCGGAGATATTTTCATCAAAGAGAGAAAACAACTCTTCAAACATAAAGGGGGCTGTAATCACAGTTGGCCCAGCATCATGACGGAAGCCATCTTTTTCAAAGACTTGAGCGCGCCCGCCAAGACTATCCAGGCGCTCAACAAGATCCACATGATAGCCAAGAGCACGCAATCTGAGCGCAGCTCCAATTCCACCAAATCCAGATCCAATGACAAGGGCCTTAGGCAGATGTTCGTTCATAGGGCGGTTAACCTAACTGGATGTGCTGGAGGTTGACGAGATGTGATAAATCTTCTGGCTTGCAGCAGAGAGATAATCCGTAACGGGTAACAAGACACTTTTCATGTCATAGGCATAATCATTGAGATCTTTATCAACCTCTGCCAGCAAGGATGTTATTTTATCCGCCGCCAACTTACCGCCGGTCATAAGAAGTTCCCGCATCCATTTTTCATCTGTATGTGCGCAAACTGAACCTTGCATAAATTTTTCATCAAATTCCTTGCGGGATCCGTTGACCAGACTGTCTCTGAAAAGAATGACTACAGCGTTGGGAGACTGTCTTAAAACATCTCCACCCTGTCGTGCTGCACCATCAGTTCCCATCAGGTTTTTGATGTCATTTGTAATTTGATAGGCAAGCCCGAGATTACCAAAGACATTTTCGAGGCGGTGATAATCCTCATGCAAACTGGCAAGCATAAACATACCCTCTACAGGAATACTAATCAGTTGCCCGGTTTTCCCAGAAACAATTCGACTGTAATGGGCCCAATTTGGATAGCTGGAAGATACAAATTCTGAGGCTTGACCCGTTGAGAGCGCCGACATGCCTTTTGCCAGCAGGGCCGTACTCGCTGTTTTTGACCCGGTATAAGAATAAGCCAGACTGTCTGCTTCTGCGGCATGAACAAAAGATTGTGCGACCAACCAATCACCGAGACATATAGCCTGCTGAAGCCCAAAGGCTTTCCAGATAGTCTCTCGGTTACGTCGGCTGGTGTCTTCATCACAAATATCATCATGTACAAGAGATGCATTGTGCAAAAATTCCACGCTCAGCGCCCATTGCATGGCAATGTCGCGATTTAAATCAAGCATCTCACCTGCCGCAAGAGCGATTTGACCACGGATAAGTTTTCCAGGTTCAGCAAAATGATGAATAGCGGCGGCACTTAAAGGATGATTATTAGAGGGTAACTGACTTTTGATATTCAAAAGCAGTCCCTTCAGTGTCTCTTGGGAATTACGTGAAGGTTTTTGTTGATTCCGAAAAGGGATATTCGAATCAGAACGAGTCTGAAGCGCCTTCATTCCCTCCATTAGTTCAGGCAGCAAACCGGACATTACTCTACTCCTCAACAATTCCGACTGTAAATTCGGTTACCCTCCCAGGTGCCGAACTGAGCCTATACAGTCGCTAAACAGGATTTATTCAAGAAATCCTGATAACAAATATGAAACGGGTGAATCAGTAACTGCTGTTTTCACTTAAAAAACTGCAAAACCCCCGCCCCACAAACAATACAACAAATCAAAACATTGCCGCAAAACCACTATGCGAACACGAATTGAACCGGTCAAGCACTATCTATGACAAATTTGTTACAATAAAATTTGTGGCCAAGCTCAAAATAGCTCTAAGAAAATACCCTGCGGAAAAAGGCAGGTAAATTTTGCGTTATTCTTTCTTAGTATTTAGCTTCATATAGCGCACTCTTTACTGGCAAAATGAGAAGTAATTTTGAACTGCCAAGATGTTTCAAATCAATTGAAAAAATAGAATGCAAAAATTGGAGATAATATGCCGACCCAAATTTCTGATGTTCCTGAAAACCTCCTAAGTGATTTTGATTTGGTTGCCGATCCGGAAATGATGCGCAACCCACAACAAAGAATGACAGATGCACTCGTCAATGACGGGCGGGATATATTCTACACACCTCATAATGGCGGGCACTGGATTGTCACTAATTATGAAATGGGGCATGAAATTTTGAGCAACCCTGAACTTTATGGTTCATTCCCAATTGGTGTGCCTGCTAATTACGAACAACGCCCGCGCTTGATACCACTAGAAAGTGATCCGCAAAGTCACCCGCGTTATCGTCGCCTCCTGCTCCCGGTATTCGCGCCAAATATCATCAGTAAAATGGAAGACAAAATTCGCCAACGAACAATCAGTGTTCTTGAGGAGGCCCTGCAATCGCCAGAAATTGACTTTCTTTGGGATATTGCCAAACCCATTCCAACAGGTGTGTTTCTGGAAATGCTCGGCCTCCCCCAGCATATGCAACCGCAGTTCTTTGAATGGGAAAACGGTTTTTACAGAGCTGAAACTGTCGAGGCGCGTGTCGATTATGGCCAAAAGATTGCTCACTATTTAAGCCAAGCGGCAGAAGACCATGTCACCAATCCACGCGATGATGTGATGAGCATGTTGCTTGAAGTAGAGGTTGAAGGCGAAAGGCTTTCTCGCGACGAGGTGGATGCAATTTGTTATTTACTGTTTCTCGCCGGGGTGGACACAGTTGCCGCCATGCTGACCTTCATCGCCAATTACCTTGCACAAAATCAGGATCTTTATCAGAAAATTAAAGCCGACAAAGAATTTCTGGAAACGGCAACCGATGAACTCCTCCGTATGCACGCCTTCATCAATCTGAATCGTATATGCGAAGCGGATACCGAATTCCACGGTGTGCATTTCAAACAAGGCGATAATATTGTTGTTCCATCATTCGTTACTGACCGTGATGCGGCAACTTTCCCCGATCCGCATAATTTCAATCCTGAGCGTTCGAAAGTTGAGCGCAATATGCATCATGCTTTTGGTGACGGCCCACATAAATGCATCGGCATGCATCTGGCCAAGCTGGAAGTAAAAATTGTGTTGGAGGAATTTGCCAAGCGGGTTGAAGCATTTTCAATCACTGATGAAAGCAAAATTTCGGCTCATGGCGGCACAACGATGGGCATGGATAATTTACCCATCACATGGACTGCTTGAGCGTCGTTTATCAGCGAACTAAAAAACCTTCTTTAAACCAAGGGAAAAATGCCTCTGTTCACCGGGGAAGTAACGGGCATTTCCAAAAGCAAAATCTGCACGTTTGGCGTATTTTTCATTAAACAAATTCATTACCCGCAGACTTAAAAATGCCCCGTCCGTAATCTCACGCGCCAGTGTCAAATCGACCAAATCGTGACCCGGATAATCATTGTTGTTTCGCTCGTCAGTATAATATTTGCCGGTATATTGCCAGGTGAGCTTTACTGAAGAAACATCATCCGGCCTCCAAATTGCTGAGAAATTACCCAGGCGTCGTGGCGCGGTATCAATATCACTTCCCTTAACAATACCATTAGGCGTATGGCTAAAATCGTAACTATGTAAAGCATATGTTAGTTGAGAACTCAGGGTCAGGTTTTGCGAGGGGCTGAATTGCACATCAAGCTCAAGACCCTCATGACTGGTTTTCCCATTACTCACATTTTCATTATTGGAGTCACGAAAATGAAAATGCTTCTTCTGCATTTTATAAATTGCGATCTCATAACTGAACAACCTCGCTGACGGCCCCATACCTCCCCGCATCCCGATTTCAAAACTGTCAATCTGTTCGGCTTTTATTGTTTCAGGTGTCTGCCCGTTACGAAGGCGGTATAAATCTGTTGTCTGGGGCGCACGATGACCACGTTTAAGATTTGCAAAAAAAGTTTGCTTCCCAATTTTATTTACCCAGCCAAGCTTCGGCGACCATGTTTGAAAATCATCATCTCTATCAGCCGGACGGAAAAATCGTCCAAAAGCGCCATCGCTCGTCTCGTTTTTATATGCATAGGCTGTGTGCTCTCCGCGCAAGCCAATTGTCATTAGGGCGGTCTTACCCATCGGTATTTCACCATGAACAAAACCTGCAAATGTCTCTGCCTTGACGGTGTAATCATACTGGACACCCGGCAAAAATCCAAATTGCGCCGGGCGTTTTTGGATTTGCGTCAGTTCTCCTTCTGTGGCTTCAACATCAAGACCATAAACCAACTCAGATAGAAATTCAGAGGCATCGAATTTTTGCGTAAACGCTGATTGAACACCGACACTATAATGACGGTTGGTTTCTTCCGGGTCAGCACTGGCAAGAAAGTGCATTAAAAAACGCATATCGTGATAACGGATATAAGGTGTCAGGCGCAAAGTTCTGTTGCCAGATAATTTTTTTTCCGCATAAAGAGCCGCCCTAAAACTTTCAGCATTTCTAAATGCGTTGTCATCAGTGTTCTTTTTGGCGAGTTGCTTGTCACGGTAACTTGTTGCGTAGCCGGCAGTTTCTTGCTCTAGATGATTGGCAGATATGACCAACCTATAATCAGTGTCGGCCCCGCCTTTCCACCCAGATTGAAATTTGAGTTTTTGCTGATCAAACCCTGAAGCCGCTCGATAACCTTCAGTTTCACCTGAAAAAGTGACCCCTAGCCTGTAGACTTTTTCGTAACTATCATTTTGTGAACTCATATTTGTTGTGAAACGATACCTACCATAACTCCCCAATCGCGCTTGAACATTGGAAGTGGGGTCATACGGCGATGGCGCAATAAAATTCACCAGACCATGAACGGCGTTAGACCCATACATGGCGGCGCCCGGGCCTCTAATGACCTCAAGTCGTTCACTATGTTCATTTTGAGCATCAAGCAGCGCATTCACATTTGAAAACCCCGCCGCACGAAACGCTATGCCATCTTCCATAAATAAAAATGACCCTGCACCTGCCCCACCGACAAGCACCGGAGAACGAATTGAAGTCAGATGTTCCACCCCACTTCCGCGATGCATCATCACACCCGGGACAACAGCAAGTGCGTCAACAGGATGGATGAATGTTTCATCCTCATTAATAACACTTATATTCCCGGGCATGTTTTGCTTGAAGGACTCACTCCGCTTACCGGTCACAATTAAGCGCTGAAGCATAAGTTCTTCATGTGCCTCATCAGCCCAAACCTCGTCTGGCGACCAGAAAATAAGCGTAGCCATATAACAGGCAGCAATGAAAAATAATTTAAGGAAACAGAAACGTTGCATGTGTTTAATCAATCATGAATTGAGGAAATATCAATTCGTAAAACTGTCGCAGACAAAATAAGCTGTCGCAGACAAAATAAGCTGTCTCAGATGATCGGATGTCGCGGTGAGCGTTTAAAAATTATGACTCAAATTTGACCGGAAACGCATCAAAATAGAATTGAAATTTTTCACGTAAAGCAGATGGTTCAATATCGAAATCGCGTTTTAGGTGATAAGTAATCTGCCCATATTTGCCACGAGGATGATTATCCATAAAGTCCTGCAATTCACCGCGGGCCTTATCTGTTAATTCCAAGCCGGCCTTCTTATAAATAATCTCAAGTGTCGCAAAAGTATCAGCCATAAATTCTTGAAACATAATATCCATGCTCTGCGCCGCAGGAATTTGCGAACGGTCACGAACACATGCCTCAAGTAATTTATAAATTCTATCCGCCCAATAACGACCTATCTCAGGCACATCAATACTATCGCGAATGGCTCGCCGACCATATGCAACCATCGTTGCGGCCGATTGGATAACCGAAACCGGGTCACGATGCGTAATCGGAATAATGGCATCAGGAAATACTTTTTTCAGCACCGGTAATTGCTCAAGATGTTGGGGGCATTTTAGTACCCAGCGCGTTTGTGTCCCACTTGCATCACCGTCCTGCCAAGTAAGAATCTTCAAAACAGTTTTCATATATTCATAATGCGGCGTTTGATCGGTAGAGAAATAAAAATCCCGCCAACGGGGTGAAGTACTCAGCCACTCAAAATTGTATGAAGCAAAATCAGGCCCCATTAATTCAAGCTCCTCATGAATATGTTCTGGATTCATTGGATGCATCGCCGCCATAAGCGGGCTAATTTGCTGCATGGCCTGCCATTGCCCATCACATCTTTCATATCGCGGGTCTTTACCATTTTTCTCCGTCTGCTCGCCGGGTGTCGGGACTGGCTCATAGGACTCCCATAAAGGCAAAGAGCGCAGTCGGCTATCCGCCGCCAGAAGATTCAACAAATGCGTTGTGCCTGAGCGCGGTAACCCTGCCACAATAATTGGAGCATCAATTTTAACATCATGGATTTCGGGGTGACGGGTCAGTAAGTCCTGTATCAGCAAACGGTTTTTGGCAAAAGTCACCAGTTTGCCTCTCAATCCCAGAAGCCCAAGATTATTAATTGTCTTATCCTGCCCCCATTCATCACACAGCAGGGAAAGCCGGGGCATAAATTCCATATCTCCGAAATCTTCAAGCGACAGCGTGTCTTTGGCTTCTGCTAAAATGTCATCGGGGTTCAGCGCTACAGACATGTCCGCCACCATTTCCATAGCAGCTTGCGCGGCCTCGGTTAGAACCGGCGCAGATAAATCGTCAATTGTGATGATATTTTTTTCCATGACCCCTCCAGAACGGAAAGACTACAACAGGATATCACCGATTGGAATGCTATGTATCAGTGCAATCATACTCTTTAGCCTCAGATATCCTATAAACCTTTACGCATCGCAGAAAATATGGGTAAATCACACTATGTTGCTCGCAGATGTAATTTCAGACCTGGTTACATTCCTAGATGATAAAATCTCAGATGCCCCTTTTACACTCGCTGTTTCCGGCGGTCAGGGGGCTGGCAAATCCACAATGTGCAAAGCCCTTGAGGACGCTTTACTTCCTAAAGGTCAAAAGACCCTCACCCTTTCGCTGGATGATTTTTATCACAGCAAAGCGACGCGACAAATGCTCGCCGACACCATCCATCCGCTATGTGCCACACGCGGCGTACCCGGTACGCATGACCTAACACTCATGCGCCAAACGCTGGCAGCACTTCGCAAGGCTGATGAAACCTCACACACCCCAATTCCGAGATTCAGCAAAAGTCATGATGATAGACTTTCACAGCGAGACTGGTTGATTTTTGAAGGCCGCCCCAATTTAATTATTATTGAGGGCTGGTGTGTCGGTGCAGAGGCCAACTTTATTGCCGAATACTCCCCGACAGATTGGGAAAGCAAGCACGACCCTGATGGAGTTTGGAAGCGTTGGGCTATGGCGCAAGCCGATGCCTATAAGGATATCTGGTCCGCACGAGATGCGCTCATACTATTAAGGCAAAAAGATTTTGAACAGGTTATTGATAGCCGCTGGGCACAAGAACAGCAAAATGCACGTGAAAGTGGTGTCTGGCAGTTTGAAAACCGTGACGCTGTCGCTGATTTTTGCGCCCATTATGAAAGTTGGACAAAGGGCATCTGGGAATATTTACCAAATTACGCTGATTTTCATATTTATCGGGACTCTAACTATGTTTTCAGCTATCTATAGGATGAATACCAAGGCTTAGTAACAGTGTTAAAACATATACTCTCCCGGCATATTGAGTTTATTTATCCGCAATCGGACTCATCGTCTCTGGTTGAGAAAATATGTGAAAGCTTTGACATCTCCCCGACCACTGAAGCTAAAACAGACCAAGAATTTTGGGATGAGAATGACAGCTTTCTCATCACATATGGGGATACGATTTTATCGGATGAAAAACATCCGCTCCAAAACATCCATGAGTTTCTCGGTGAATATCTCGAAAAAGCCATCACCGGCGTCCATATTCTTCCCTATTTCCCCTTCACCTCGGATGATGGCTTTGCCGTCAGCGATTACCGAACTGTCCGCCATGATTTAGGCGATTGGGAGGATATTCAGGGCATCGCAGAGGATTATCGACTGATGTCCGATGTGGTTATCAACCACGCCTCTGCCAACCATGAATGGTTCAAACAGTTTTTATCAAATGAAAATCCTGGGCAGCATTATATCAAAACATCAGATCCGACGGAGGATTTATCTCTCGTAACACGCCCGCGCCCATCCCCTCTGCTTATTCCATTTAAAACCACATCCGGCGAGAAACATGTCTGGTGTACATTCGGTCCAGATCAAGTCGATCTTGATTTTTCTAACCCTGACCTGTTGTGCGAATTTATTTCCCTTATGCGCTTTTATATAAATAAAGGCATTCGTGTGTTTCGGCTTGATGCAGTGGGTTTTTTATGGAAAGAGGCCGGCACGAATTGTCTTCATCTGCCTCAAACCCATGAAATTATCAAACTTATACGCACACTTGTCGACCATCTAGACGATACGGTTTTATTGATTACTGAAACCAATGTGCCCAATCATGAAAACCTACAATATTTTGGCAATGGCAATGAAGCCCATGTGATTTACAATTTCAGTCTACCTCCTTTACTTGTGCATGCACTCCTCACCGGACGTTCAACTTATTTGAGGCGCTGGATGATGGCCATGCCACCGAGCCAAGATGGATGTACATTGTTTAATTTCTCAGCATCTCATGATGGCATTGGTCTCCGCCCTGTTGAAGGTCTCCTGCCGGAGGACGAAATTTCCAAAATGATTGATACAATTATGGGGTTTGGTGGGCGTGTAACCATGCGCAGTTTTGAAGGGCGCGAAGTGCCTTATGAAATGAACACAACCCTCTTTAGTGCATTAAAAGGTACGGTTCATGGTGAGGATAATCTTCATGTTGCCCGTTTCATTGCCTCTCAAACCATAATGATGTCTTTGGAGGGCATACCCGCTTTTTATATTCAAAGTCTTCTGGCTTCAGAAAATGATGAAGCCCTTGCCACCGAGGCGGGACATAACCGTGCGCTGAACAGAACACAATGGTCAGGCGAACACATTGACACAGCATTATCCGATGACTCTTCACCGCTGTTTCAGATTTTTTATGAATTGAAAAACCGGTTAGAAATCAGAAAAAAGCAAAAGGCGTTCCACCCTGACGCAACCCAGTTTACGCTACACCTCAAGCCCGGCATGTTTGGCTTCTGGCGGCAAAGTCTAGATCGCAAACAATCGCTGTTTGTCGTAACCAATATTACCCATGAAGAAAAGCTGCTCAGTTTGCGTGATATGAATTTGTATCAGCAAGCTCAATGGAAAGATTTATTAAGTGATAAGATTGTAGACCCGTCTGACGAGGTCCTGACTTTGGCACCTTACCAGAGCATCTGGATTACGAATATTTTAGGTTAATTCGATAAACACCCTAAGCATTATCGAGTTTCACAGCCTCGGCATAACGCGACAGAAAATCTGACTTGGCAGCGTTAACGCGGTTCCAACTCGGCAGGAACGGCGTTTCCATTGGATTTTGTAAATAGGTTTCCCCGGCGACCATAATATTACGAGCAAATAGCTCGACTGCCGCTTCTTCAGCATGCCGATCTAATGTCAGATCATTCATCATGGCATCATTATAATAACAATCAATGCGATCTAAAGCTTCACGATAATAAGTCGCTTTAATCGTTCGGAACTTCTCTGCCGAAAAAATTTCACCATCGGTTGCCAGCTTTCGAAACACTGCTTTACTGATATCAACGCTCATGCGCGACAAGCCTTTGGAAACATCCCCAGGAGACATCTCCTGATGCTTGTGATCATACTGGTCCGCAATATCAACCTGCGTAATCACGCGATTTGAATAATTACGGCGCACTTCGGAAAGAACACCTATTTCAAGTCCCCAATCAGACGGGATGCGAATGTCGTTTACAACATGGCTTCGCATGGCGAACTCGCCCGCAAGCGGATAGCGGAAGCTGTCTAAAAACCTCAAATAATCATTTTCACCGCAGACTTTCCGTAAAGCTTCTAAGAGAGGGGTGATGAGCAAGCGCGTTACGCGCCCTCCTAATTTTTGTTCGTTAATACGCGGGTAAAAACCTTTGGCAAACACATAAGGAAATACCGGATGCACAACCGGATAAAGCAACCGCGCCAGCATTTCTCGATTATAGGTAAGGATATCGCAATCATGTAAGCCGATGACATCGACATTGCGTAATGACAGCATATAGCCGAAGCAATACCAGACATTTCGTCCCTTGCCCGGCTCAGTCGGCGCGAGCCCGAACTCGGCAAGCTCCTTATCCAAAGCTGTCAATCGAGGCCCATCGTGCCATAAAACGGCATGTTGTTGCGGAAGGCGGGAAAAATATTTTTTGGCATGCTCAAATTGTTTTTCATCAGCTTGGTCAAGCCCAATCACGATTTGATTGAGATAAGGAACTTTTATCAGCTCCTGAACAATGTTTTCGAGCGCAGGACCCTCAAGTTCGGAATAAAGACTTGGAAGGACGAGGCCAATAGAACGTTTCTGGGAATATGCGGAAAGCTCGCGCTCCAAATCGTCAACAGAACGTCTTGTTAGATTGTGGAGAGTTGTAATACTACCGTTCTGAAAAAAATCAGCCATTGCTCAAGTCCATTTCGTTATTAATATTAGTTAGGTCTTCTTCTCGCCAAGAAAAGTAAATATAGCTTCCGCCCATCCTGACGGCCCGGCTTGTTTTGTCAAATAAAGTGAGTGTTTTATTGGCAGTTGAGCTGTCACTTGTAAGCTTGGATTAAATATGAGAGCGCCTTTAGTGGCCGCAAGCAACATGCTCAAATCATTTGGTCCATCACCCAACGCCCATATTTTTGCATCGGGCTTGGCCATCTGGGAGGTAACGCGCCTGATGGCATCTGCTTTATCACGGCCCGGAATAATATGATAAAAACGCCCGCCGCGTATAATGTGAAAGCCTTTATCAGCAAATAAATCTTTATCTGGCGCTCCCTCACCGGACCATAAGAAAGGCTCACTCGCTTCACGCTGAGCGGCAAGTGCTGACGCTGCTTCACCCAACCCGGTCAGTTGCGAAATTTCCGCAATACTCATATCACCAAAGCCTTTAATGTCGGCACGAAGATTCTCCGGCAGAGCCTCCAAAGCCTGTCTTATGTCATCAATATGACCGGCGCTATCTACAGAGCCCTCTGGATAAGCGATGACCGCCCCATTCTCGGCAATGATCGGGCCTTCCAATTTGAGTTGTGAAACAAGCGGAACAATTTCAGCACGGGTTTTACTGCTGACGATACTGACAGGAATGTCTGCCCTTGCCAGCGCCTCTAATGCAGGAAGTGCGGCATCGAATGCATAGGTTTCATGGTCAAGTAGTGACCCGTCCAAATCTGTAAAAACCATTACATCAGTCATAAAACAGTCTTACCATTTTTGACGCGTCACGGCTGAATGAATTTTTGGGAAAAGTGGTGCCGGCACACGGACTTGAACCGCGGACCCTCTGATTACAAATCAGATGCTCTACCAACTGAGCTATACCGGCTTAAAAACCTCGCTTTGTATAGCGACTCTGCAAGTCCTATGCCAGTGTTTTTTTAAGAGTTCTTTTGAGAATCTTACTTTCATAATACAAAAATCATTGAGGCTTGAAATTCATGATGAATAACGTCATTTTTCTCTTATGAATAAAACGCCCTCTCTAACTGAGACAAATAAAGTCCCACACCCGCCTGCGGACAGACCTGTCGTGATTGTTGCGCTTTATAAATTCACATCTCTTCCAGAGTTTGAGACGCTACGTTCGCCTCTTCAAACAGCCGCGCGTAAAGCCGGGGTGCGAGGCACAATATTGCTGGCACATGAAGGGGTTAATGGCACCCTTGCCGGTAGCCGCGATGCACTCATCAGCTTTCTAGATAGGCTTGAGCGCGAGCCCCGTATTGGGGCTTTGGAGTACAAATTCTCTTTTGCAGAAGAGCAACCTTTTTACCGGATGAAAGTACGACTCAAAAAAGAAATCGTCACGCTCGGTCAGCCCGCCGTTGACCCGACAAATACGGTTGGTACATATGTGGACCCGTCAGACTGGAACAGCCTAATTAATGACCCTGATACGCTCGTAATCGACACACGCAATGATTATGAGGTTTCCATAGGAACATTTGAAAATGCGGTAAATCCTGAAACCTCAAGCTTCCGCGAATTTGCAGATTTTGTGGAGGAGAAACTCAAACCTCTGATTGAAGATAAAAAACCCAAAAATATCGCCATGTTCTGTACAGGCGGGATACGGTGCGAAAAATCAACCAGCTATTTGCTTCAAGAGGGTTTTGAGAATGTGTTCCATCTCAAAGGCGGGATATTAAAATATCTCGAAACCGTTTCGGGAGATAACAGCAAATGGCAGGGCGAATGTTTTGTTTTTGACGAGCGGGTTTCTGTCGGACCCGATTTACAGCCCGGAAGCTATGATATGTGCCACGCCTGTCGCATGCCCATATCGCCGGAAGAGAAACAAAGCGCCGCTTATCGTCCCGGCATTTCGTGTCCTAAATGTATCGACAAGCTAAGCGACACGCAGATTGAAAGATTCTCAGAGCGCCAAAAACAGGTAGAACTCGCCAAGCAAAGAGGCGAAGCGCATATAGGAAGCTTTCAAAATATGGAGGAAAGTTAAGGCTAGTGGTTGCGTTACCTTCAGTTCCGGTCATTTATAGCTTTAGGAGATGCCCATATGCTATGAGGGCCCGGCTAGCCTTGCTGGCCAGTGAACAAATTTGTGAACATCGCGAAATTCTTTTAAGGGACAAACCGGCTACTATGCTCGCCCTATCCCCCAAAGGAACAGTGCCTGTTTTGTGGTTACCGGATGGCAGAGTGCTGGATGAAAGCCTGGATGTCATGTACTGGACGCTTCACAATAATGATCCACTTGGCTGGCTTGAATACACATCCAGTGAAATTTTATTAGCCACGAAACTCATTGAGGAAAATGACGGGCCGTTTAAATATCATCTCGATCGCTACAAATATGCCGATAGATATGAAAAGGAGAACCTTGCTCTCCACCGAGACAGCTGTCTTGAGACACTAGAAAAATTAAATGCTTTGCTTAGCGGCAATGACTGGTTGTTTGGCGCGGAAGCCCGCATGATTGATTACGCAATTTTACCTTTTATCCGACAATGCCGAATTGCCAATAGCGACTGGTTTGACGCGCAGAACCAACTTGAAGATTTACATCGCTGGCTACAAAACTTTCTGACCTCAGATATTTTCAATATCGTCATGCATAAATATGACGTCTGGAACGACGAAGACGACCCCGTCGTTTTCCCGCCAAAGGCCTAATTAGCTGCTGAATAATTAGTGGCGCAAAGTCGTTAGGTCAGGGCTTTCAAATTTAAGTTTCTGAATAACTATGCGCTCCTCAGCAAGTAAGGGAGCAATTTCTGGATGCTCTTCAATGCGTTTCTTCAAAGCATAAAGTGATGGTGAGTCAGCTTCAGTTAGGCGATAACCCGCATGTTCAACATTAAAGAAATGAGATATCACACCTATATCGGCGATTGACATCCCCTCCCCGACCAACCAGTCACGATCGCCAAGAATGGGCTCAATATAAGCAATAACCTCTTCCATACGTTGAAAAGCCATTTTTACTTTTTCAGGATCATAGGTTTCGCCCCGCGCCCAAGAAAAAAAGACATTCCCAAAAATGCCAAAGGTGCAATTCTGGGCAATAAATGTATCGCCATATTCCTCAAGCCAGAGCGCTTGCCCATAATCCAAGGGATTAGTGGGATAAAAAGAGGGACTTGGTTGTAGTTTTTCGAGAAATCCTGCAATTGCAGAACTGTCTGCTAGGGCAAGCTCCCTGTCCCCATCGTCAATCGCCAGAGCTGGGATTTTTTTGAGGGGGTGAATTTTTTCATAGCCTTCAGGCACACCCAAAGGAGAAACTTTAATATCGATGTCATAGTCGACTTTTTTTAGCGCCAACATGATTCTGACCTTGCGTACAAATGGCGATAGCATCGCCCCATATAGTTTCAACTTCATGTCATACCCCTTCAACTCAATGTGTCTAAAACTTATACAAACTTCACGGGATTAACAAACACTGTTAATGTGACGCCATGATCTGGGATTTACCCATACGCATTTTTCATTGGCTGCTTGTGCTTAGCATTTGTGGTTCGTTTATTACCATTCAGAATGGCTGGATGCTTGCGCATGAAAAATGTGGGCTAACAATTTTGGGGCTTCTGATTTTCCGGCTGATATGGGGAGTCATTGGCTATCCGACGGCGCGCTTTGTGCAATTCGTTAAAGGCCCGCGCGCAATAGTGGCTTATATCAAACAGCTTATCGGGAATGGTAAAATCCATTCATTCGGCCATAATCCGCTAGGCGCTTTGTCAGTCATCGCATTACTGTCAGTTATTCTATTTCAGGCACTATCCGGCACGCTATCAACGGATGATATTTTTTATGATGGTCCGCTCTATCCCGTCTTTCCTGCATTTACTAAATTCGCCGGAAGCCTGCATCAACTTCTGCCTCCCTTTATTTTATCTCTCATCGGCTTGCATCTCGTCGCAATCATCACCCATCGCATTTTTTTCAAAGAAAAACTCACTTCTCAAATGATTACAGGGCAAATGATTACGGGCAAAACCCATTCTGAAGAGATAATAAAAGCACAGAATAAAGCTGCCCCCCTAATAGGGCTAGCGCTCCTGGCGACTTGTATATCGGCGAGCTGGAGCTTAACGCTTTTGAACTAGGGGGCCGTGGCTCCAAATTGCTTTTTATTTTTTGCGGTATTTTTGGTGGCAGGCTTTGCAACTCGCACCAACACTCCCGAGCGCCGTTTTAACCAGACTGATATCATTTTGCTCGGCCGCTTTTTGTAGGTCTAAAGAGGCCGTTTCAAACGCTTTAGCCGCAGATTTAAAACCTTCAAAATCCGTCCATATTTCAGGTTTGGCTTCATCATTATTGCTGTCACTACCAAATGGAAAGGCCTCGGGCATATCTATCGCCCATTTGACCAAAACCGTCGCCTCGGCCTTGATGGCCTGATAATCTTCCGCAGGCAAATATTCGCGGTATAGAGCTTTCATGGATGCGCTACTGGCTTTAAATCTTTGTTTTCTTTCTTCTTGAGCAGCCCTGATGGCCTCATCGCTCTGAGCCATAAGTGGCTCAAAACCTGAAAAGGTTAACCCAACTAAAACGGGAATTCCAATCAGAATAAAAAGTCTTTTAATCACTATCCCCTCCGAATATTTTTTGAGAATACTATCATCACACTTAATTCATGACTCGTCATGCAAAATCTTGGAAATCGCCCCAGACCAGCGAGATAAAATTGTTTCCCGTCGATTAACAGGCATTTGCGGTATGAAACTTCTATCAAGTTGCCATTTCTCGGTTATATCTTCAAGCTTACTGAATATACCTCGCTGTAATCCGGCAAGATAAGCCACACCGAGAGCCGTTGTTTCAACGGTAACAGGTCGGTCAATTGGAATATTGGTTATGTCCGACAGGTTTTGGACGAACCAGTTATTATTCACCATTCCCCCATCAACCCGTAAATGTGACGGAGATGAAAGACTCTGCTTGGACATATCCGAGCGCATGGCAATCAATAGATCTTCAGTTTGCAAGGAAACAGCTTGCAGAGCAGCATGAGCAATTTCAGCCTTACCAGCATTTCTGGTAAGCCCCATAATGGCAGCACGTGCTTCCGGGCGCCAATGCGGGGCACCAAGGCCAGTAAACGCAGGTATTAAAACCACTTCATTATCAGGGTCAGCGGCGACTGCAAGCGCCTCGGTTTCAGATGAGTCCCGTACCATATTCAACCCGTCTCTCAGCCATTGCATAATCGCACCGGCCATAAATATACTGCCTTCCAGCGCATAAACTGTTTCGCCATTTAAGCGATAGGCAATCGTAGAGAGTAGGCGATTGGTTGACTGAACCTGATGTGAACCTGTATTCACAAGCGCGAAACATCCTGTTCCGTATGTTGATTTCATCATGCCCGCCTGAAAACAAGCTTGCCCGAAAGCCGCCGCTTGCTGATCTCCAGCGACCCCTGCGATAGGAATTTCAGAGCCTAGCAAACTCTCCTCTGTGACGCCAAAATCATCTGCACATTCTTTAACCTCAGGCAAGATGGACGCTGGAATATCGAACAGGCTTAGCAAGGTCTCATCCCATGCGCCGGTAGAAATATTATAAAGACTTGTGCGAGATGCATTCGTCGCATCAGTGGCGTGCATCCTCCCGCCTGTCAAATTCCAGATAAGCCAGCTATCAACTGTTCCGAATGCCAAGTCACCTGCATCTGCAGAATCTCGTGCGCCAGCAACATTATTAAGTATCCAATTAATTTTGCTAGCTGAGAAATAAGCATCAAGCAGTAACCCGGTACGGGCATGAATCATATCTTCATGCCCTTGGTGTTTGAGCACATCACAAAATTCTGCTGTGCGGCGGTCCTGCCAAACAATTGCAGGGTAAACAGGTTTACCGGTATGACGATTCCAGAGAATTGTGGTTTCCCGTTGATTGCTAATTCCGATACCCACAACCTCAATATTCGGCACTCTTTTTAGCGCCTGACGACACATGGACAGCGTATCCTGCCAAATATCATTGGGGTCATGCTCAACCCAGCCGGAATCAGGGTAATGCTGTGTGAGTTCTTTTTGCGCAATTGATAAGGCTTGACCAGATTGTGACAGCACGACCGCCCGGCTAGAGGTTGTTCCTTGATCAATACTGAGAATAACTTTATCGCTCATCCTGCTTTCATATCAAAATTATTGACGAGTCACACCTTTTACGTTTTGTTTTATTTAAAAGAGGAACCCCGCATATGAAAATAGCGTTGACCGCAACAGACCAACCTAAGGCTCAAGAAGCCTTCGCCGAACTTTCTGAGCGTTATGATATTGTCGATGCCCCGGATGCGGACATCATCATCGCGCTTGGTGGTGATGGCCTTATGCTGCAATGCCTCAAAAAAAGCATGGATACCCATCAGAAAATCTTTGGTATGCATTGTGGATCTGTCGGTTTTTTGATGAATAATTACAGCCCCGACAATCTCGAAGAAAGATTGTCAGCAGCCGTTGTGAATAAACTTAGCCCGCTAAAAATGACAGCGACAGACATTGAAGGGACCAAACAAGAGGCCCGGGCTATTAATGAAGTTTCTTTATTACGCAAATCCGCGCAAGCCGCACATTTGAAAATCATGGTTGATGACCGGGAAAGATTGTCGGAACTTGCGTGTGATGGCGTAATGGTCGCTACGCCAGCCGGTAGTACCGCCTACAATCTATCCGCACATGGCCCTATTTTGCCAATCAATGCACCCCTCTTGGCATTGACCCCGATTTCGGCTTTTCGCCCTCGGCGTTGGCGCGGCGCACTTTTGCCTGACATTGCCAAAGTGACGATTCAATGTCTCGATTATGAAAAACGCCCAGTCAGTGCCATGGCGGATAATTTTGAGATTTTAAATGTGACAAAGGTTGATATTGAACAAGATAAATCGACCGAACTGAAAATTTTATTCGATGCGGATCATAATCTTGATGAACGTATCCTTAATGAGCAATTTGTTAATTAAATAGCTTCCTTTCGACGCCCTAAACCGCGTTTGACTATCAAGGTCATTAGAAGTAGCGATAGCGTGAACAAGGTGATGGCCAAGCTTAATCCCACAAGGTTATCAAAAGTCCACCCACTATCAAGCAGGATACCCGAGACCCAAGGCGCGAGAGACGTTGCAAAAATAAAAAAGGCGCCAGTAAGAGATTTAATCGACCCAAGAAATTTTGTGCCGTAAAGCTCAGGCCATAAACTTGCGCCGCATGTCCCCGTTGAACCGACATTCATTCCAACAAGTGACATGTAACAAAATAGCGCTAAAGTCTCCGGCAGAGCATGAGAATTTAATAAGAAAATATAAGCACCAATTATAGGAATAGCTGTGAAAGGCAAAACAGTAACTGCTGAAAAACGATCGATCATAAAGCCCGTAAATAAGGATATGAAAACTTTGATAACAGCATAAAGCATGAATGCCGAGGCAAGCGTAGAAATGTCCCAACCTCTTTCTGCCACCATAACCGTGTGCTGGAAATAAAGCCCCGTCAAAAGAAGTGGCGATGATAGTACAAACAAAGTGAATGGATAGAACGTCCAGTCCTTGAGAACCTGCATACGCGACATGCCTGTTTCAACTTCCTGGTCAATTCCATCCTCATTGGAGGCCGAGGGAACAGGCTGAGCCCTACCCAACCAAAGCACCAGAGGCCAACCGATAAACAGCAGAAACATACCAAAAGCAAACCAACTTTGTTGCCAACCTAAGTTCAAAATCAGAAAAACTGCAATTATCGGATAAAGTCCCTCGCTCAATGGAAGCCCTGTTTGAGCCAATGCCAGCGCTCGACCTCGATTTTTATTATAGGCGCGGGCAATTGCTGTGCCGGCAGTATGTGTGCAAAGTCCTTGCCCAAAATGCCGGAGCATAAATAGCGCGAGAAACAAGGTCACAATATTTGAGGCGAACGCCATAAGAAAACAACTCGTTATGAGACCAAACAGCGTTATGGATGTAAAATAGGATAAGCGCATACGATCAATAAATAAGCCCGACCACATCAACAAAAGACCGCTCGCAAGTGTTGCAATGGAATAAATCAGACCCAGGTTGGATTTGCTTAAATCAAAACTTTCCAAGATTTCATTATTGTAAAGCGCGATGACATAAGTTTGCCCAAAGCCAGAAAAAGCCATGGCCATAATACCGAAGCCAGTGAAGCGGGCATTTTTTTTAATGAACTCGGAATACGTCATGGGTACTGATACTCGCGCCTCACTTCCACGCTATAATAATGGCCTCATACATGAACGATTGTATCACCTGAGTCATCTAGTGGCAGTTTTCTGTTCAACATAATATTTCTTTGAAGACAAAGCATGAGAGCGACTAACGAGCCGACAAATAACCCATCATAAAGACCAAAAACACCCCGCTCCAAGTAGATACCGGAAATATAGGAAACGGGAATCATCAAACATCCAAAAGACATAAAATGAATAACAGGCGCGGACCAGTTATCTCCCCGCGCCCTAAAAGACTGAGCAATAAGCGATTGTCCTGCATCCAGCAAAATAGCATAAGCGGCAAAAGATAAAACTTTAGCTGCCAACGCAGTCAATTCTTGGTCAGATGAATAAAAAGCTACAATGTAATCTGAATAAAAAATCATGCAGAGTGTTAATGGAAACATAAGCGCAAATTGAGTGCCCAGCCCTATCCATCCAAGTCGATAAACCTGTCGCCAGTTTCCAGCACCATTCGCATTGCCGACCCTGACAGCCGTCGCCGTTCCGACCCCAAGACCAAGCATGAAGCACAGACTAAAAAAATTCATCGTGATGGTATGCGTAGCCAAAGAGAGTGTGCCGATCATTCCTGCAAAGATGGACAGGAACGAAAAGGCCGTATTCTCAATACCCATGCTCAGCCCAGCAGCATACCCAATACGTCGTTGTTCACGCGATGCATCCCGGTTACGAAGTGGGCGCTTGCGAACTGCATATTTTTGCTGGTCATGCATGAACCAGACATACGCAACAATCATAGACATCATCATAAAACGAACAATATTTGTCGCCCATGCCGAACCCTCAGCACCCATTTCAGGAAACCCCATGCGGCCGTTAATCAGAATATCATTAAGGTAAATATTCGCGACATTTACGATAAGAATGATAACCATGCCCGGCCGAACTCGATTTATACCTTCCAGAAAATACCCTGTGGTAATCTGCAAGGCTATCAACGGCATACCGAGGCCCATAATTAAAGATATCCTGCCACCTGCCTCGGCAATCGCAGGCGGCTGCCCCAGAAAGGTCAAAAGCGTTTCTCCGCAGGCACAAATAGCAAGAGCTAAAAGCCCAAGGCCAAAAGCAAGAGGCAAAGACCGCCACCAGCTAGCCCCGCAATCCTCATAACGGCCTGCACCATAATGATTTGATACCTTGACCATTGTGCCAAGCAATAAGCCGACAATAAACAAGATACAGATACTGCTCGGCACAAGACCAATGCCCAGAAATGCCAGCTCATCGGAGGCATAGCGTCCGACCATAATCGTATCTACGACAGCAAGACTGAAAATTGCTACCCGACTGATAACAACCGGCCAGGCTAACTCTACCAGGGAGGTGATCTCCTGCCACAAACTCCGCGGGGGGCGGCTCATTGAGAAGGCCAGCGTGTTAAAACGTCTTGAAGTTCAGGTCGCGTCCGTTCCTTTGGGGCTTCCGTCGCAGTGCCAATATAAATAAAGCCTGCAATTTTTTCTTTTTCAGCAAGCCCCAATAAGGAAGCAACTTTAGGGTCATAGGCAATCCATTCAGTGAGCCATTGAGCCGCAAACCCCATGCTCTGCGCTGCCGTGAGAAGATTCTGACAAGCCGCCCCGGCAGATAAATACTGCTCCCAATCAGGAATTTTGGGATGTTCTTTTGGAGAAGCAACGACACTAATTACAAGAGGTGCGCGCTGAAAGCGTTTCGCTTCCAGTTGCAAATCTTCATCTGTAGCGTCGGGTAAATTTTGTTTATGAATATCAGCAAAACCTTTTCCGACTTTTTCACGCGCCTCATTTTCAAACACAATAAATCGCCAAGGAGCCAATTTGCCATGGTCAGGCACACGTGCGGCAATTTCTATGAGATCTTTAATTTGTAGATTAGTCGGTCCTGGCATAGTCATATTTCGTGCCATAACGGATCGGCGTGATTTTAAAAACTCATGAAGCTGGGATATTTGATATTTAGTCATGAAGGTCTCGACGGAAACATGGGTCAGCAAGATATAGGTCAATACCAGCTTTCCCCAAGTTAAGGAACTGATTTGACACCCAGTCAGACAACAGAGGACTAATCAGACTTAAAAATCGAAGTGAATTTTTTGAGTTTAGCGCTAATAGTGTGGCGTCTTTGCTCTTTTTTGACCACATCGTCACTTAGCACCCAGTTCATCTGAATAACACGGCGCACCCCATCATATGATTTATGCCCGTGCCAACTCTCTTTAGTGCAGCGGAAAACAAGCAATGTGCCCCAATTTGGATTAATTTCCTCAGCATAATCTTCCAGACTGTCCGGACTGTTTAAAACGCGCAAGCGCCCGCCATCTTCACCCCAAGATGCATCATTGAGATATAACAACACTGTCACAATTTTGCTGGCGCTGTCACAATGAATCTGCCCGTTATGAGGGGCACACCGTCCACGCACAGTATACATGGTGGGATACTCATCCAGATTAATCTGGAATTTTTCGCTAATAATCTTACGAAATTCCGGCCCATCCAAGGCTTCCATGAGTTGCTTAAAAGCCCCTTTAATCTGCAACTGAGAGGGCGGAAAACTTCCTGCACCTGCAATATCGGGGAAATCGTTTGCCACATTTTCAAAATATGAAGGCTCAACAAATTTCTCCAAAACGAGATAATCATATGGCGCAGTATTCAACGCTGTATTTTTTAAAGCCTGATAATCCAACATTTGTGCAAATCTAGCCCTCTGATTTTTGGGTTTTTCAACATAGCATTGAAACAGTATTTAGAAAACCAATCTCAGCAAACACTATGATGCAGATATATTGGGTAAAAGGTTAAACTGTTTTCATGATAAAAATGAATAACTAACTTTTTTGCCGTCGCCGAACAAAATATTTAACAAAAACCAAGGCCTCGACTGTCCATGCGCTTTCTCAACGAGCCAAATGCAAAATTTAATTTTTGCACATTAGGCCTGTGCCGATACTTTCTCACGCTTGGGAGTGTTTTGTGCTGTCTGCCACATTTCTTGTTTTCACCAGCAATCGCGGGCGCGTGGGTAAATCACCCGGGGCAAATAAAACTTTTTCTTACTCAGCAAACGACACGTGAAAAGGTGGAGAAAAGCCCCTTCCCGTCACCTTTTCGTGACATTAGAAACATCACTGAAAATCACGCTTATATTGAGTATGGGTGGCACCCCGACATAACCCTTACGGGAAATATCGTCGTCAGTGACCATCAAACCGGAAGAACAAATCAAACAACACAATGGATTGAGGTCGGAGTTCGTCACAAAGCCGATTGGGCTAAGTTGGATATTATCCCCTTAAAATTCGATGATCGTCATCAACAAAAAAAGGCCAGCAAAGCCGCTTCCATTGAACTCGGCTTAGTTCGGGACGAAGGATATAATTCGAGAACCGGTTTAAATATGGCTCTATCACAAGGTGAAAAAATTCAAATATCTAGACTGAGCCATTTGGAATTATTCTTAGAAATTAACCAAGAACTAGTGCTTTGGTCATCACAAGATGGCTTTTATCGAGCACATAATAAAATCATGTTAAGCAAAAAAGGTGTTTCTTTGAATTATCACCGTTTAGATAACTTCAGTTTTGGAGAAAATTCTCAGAGTGAACATACCGGATATTTTGAATTTGAATTTCCTGCCTTTATTTTTCTAGGAGGAATTTTACCGGAAACCACAATCGTTAAAATCGGCAAAGGGGAGAATAGACGTAAAGGGTTTCAAACCAATTCAAGCAACAGCGTTTACCTTCAGATAAAAATTGAACTTATGCCTTAAAACAATAACTAGGCTCTCAAATCTGGAGGTGTAGCCTCATCTGAAAGTATCTGCACGGCTTCACCCAAAGACAAAACCTGCGATTCCTTGGACCCCAATCTTCGCATGGAAACAGTCTGTCCTTCTGCTTCTCGACCACCTACAGCAAGAATTACCGGAATTTTAGATACCGAATGTTCCCGAACTTTGTAATTGATTTTTTCGTTACGCAAGTCAACCCCGGCGCGCAGACCGGCCGCTTTAAGAGCGTCCAGAACCGTCACACCATAGCTATCAGCTTCAGTTGTAATCGGACAAACCATAATTTGATGTGGGGCTAACCAAAGCGGTAACTTACCCGCGTAACTTTCAAGCATAATACCGATAAACCGTTCAAGCGTCCCGAGAACCGCACGATGGAGCATAACGGGTCTGTGCTTATTCCCATCCTCGCCGACATAAGACGCATCGAGGCGCTCCGGCAGAACAAAATCAAGCTGCAATGTTCCACATTGCCATGTCCGGCCAATAGCATCGCGCAGATGATATTCGATTTTGGGCCCATAAAAAGCGCCTTCACCCGTTAATTCTTCCCAATCAAGTCCTGCGGCTTTCAAAGCTGCTCTCAAACCATCCTCAGCCCGATCCCAAACCTCATCTTCGCCAGCGCGCAAATCGGGGCGTAAAGCAAGTTTGACGCTGACATCCTCAAAACCAAGATCAGTGTAGACCTGCTTTACGAGATTACAAAAATCAACGGCCTCAGAGATGATTTGATCCTCACGGCAGAAAATATGCGCGTCATCCTGAGTCATCTGCCGAACACGCATCAAACCATGTAAAGCGCCATGTGGTTCATTTCTGTGACAGCAACCGAATTCAGCCATACGTAATGGCAGATCGCGGTAACTTTTAATGCCTTGTTTAAAAATCTGAACATGAGCAGGACAATTCATTGGCTTTAGAGCCATCAGGTCCGCTTCTCCCGATAACACGGTTTCTTCATCATCAAGTGAAGGCACTTCGTCTGGCACGACGAACATATTCTCACGGAATTTTTCCCAATGGCCGGATTGTTCCCAAAACTTCTTATCAAGAATTTGTGGGGTTTTTACTTCCTGATAATCATTTTCGGTTAACCGACGGCGGATATATTGTTCCAACGACTGCCAGATTGTGTACCCCTTGGCGTGCCAGAAAACTGAACCCTGAGCTTCTTCTTGCAGATGAAACAAATCCATATCTCTGCCAAGTTTACGGTGGTCGCGTTTCTCGGCTTCCTCCACCATATGAAGATAGCTTTTCAGATCTTTTTCATTTCCCCAACATGTGCCGTATATGCGTTGCAACATTTCATTATTACTGTCACCACGCCAATAAGCGCCGGCCAACTTAGTAAGCTTAAATGCCTTGCCAAGTTTACCTGTTGAAGGCAGATGCGGCCCACGACATAGGTCTTTCCAATCGCCTTGCCGATAGAGACTCACATCTTCACCGGCAGGAATGGACGCAATAATATCGGCTTTATAAACCTCACCAATGTCTCGGAAATGAGCAATGGCCTCATCGCGGTTCCAGACCTCACGAATAATTTCTTCGTCCCGATCAACTATGTCGCGCATACGCGCTTCAATTTTTTCCAAATCGTCTAAGCTGAATGGGGTCTCCCTGGCAAAGTCATAATAGAAGCCATTCTCAATGACCGGGCCAATCGTCACCTGTGTATCAGGAAAAAGCTCCTGAACAGCCTCCGCCAAAACATGTGCGCAATCATGGCGCATCAAATCAACGCCCTCCTCATCAGAGGCAGTCAAAACGGCAATCTCACAATCGCTATCAATCACTGTCGCCAAATCAACAGGCTCACCATTGATTTTGAGTGCCACCGCTTTTTTTGCCAGCGATTTTGAAATCGACTCGGCAAAAGCAATGCCATTCAAAGGTTCATCAAATTGACGGGTAGCCCCGTCCGGAAGAGTTAACGTAATCATGGTTTTTTCATTTCTGCCTGTGCAGCTTTTAATCTCCAAGGTGCATACCAAGGTGCGGCTAAAATCTCAACAGGCACAGGATCAAATCCGCTATCCGCTCCGAGCCACTCAATCGGATGGCAGCGCGACAGTCTGTTAAGAGTTAACCAAAAACCAACCCATGCCCCATGTTGGCGTATCGCCTTTTCTGCATAGCTCGAACAGGACGGCTCAAACCGACAACTTGGCGGCGTAAAGGGAGAAATCAGCAAGCGATACCCCCAAATCGGAACCAATAACAAACCACGCAAAAAATAAGATACGATTTTCATTTCCCCATCATATTAAAGGTTCGTTATAATACCAGTGTGAAGAAATCTTAGAAAAACAAGAAAGAAGAAAAAATGAATTATATAGAATGGGCTGAGAGTAAAATAATAAATTTCAAATGGTATGACATTGGTCTTATCAAGCTGAGTGTTTTCGCTTTTGCTTTTTTAACTGCAAAGCTCTGCCCTGAAGTTTTGAGTTTACATTGGGGTTTTTACTTGGCCGCCGGGCTGGTACTCGCTCTCCCGGTATATTGCAAAATGTTAAAATCTTAGGATTAAAAAACTGGATTAAACGCCAAGTTGGGAGAGACAATCCTCTACTGCATCGAATGTCAGGAGTGCAGATGCATGACGATTTTTATAATCTCGAACTGACTCGAGCAACCCAAGTTCAGACCAATTTCCGCCTCTAACAGAGTTTTGCGGCGGCTTACCGTTTTCCTTAAGCATACGTCGCATATCATTTGCCACACTGCGTAATTCATCCGGGGAAGCGCCAATAATTTCTCGCGCCATAATCGCCGCAGACGCCTGCCCTAACGCACATGCTTCAACCTCATGTGCAAAATCAGTTATAACCCCGTCGCTCATTTTAATATCTACACAGACTTTTGAACCGCAGAGTTTAGATACTGCTGAAGCTTGCGCATCAGGAGACTCTAATTTCCCAATGCGGTCAATCTTAGCAACAAGGGCAAGTATTTTTTGACTATATAAAGCGTCCATTTATTAAAGTTAGAACAGTTTAACCTATCTGGCGAGACGCCATATTGTCCCGCCGGGTCCATCTTCAATCACAACACCCATCTCAGTTAGCTTATCGCGCGCCGCATCAGCCTTGGCATAGTCCCCGACGCTTCGTGCCTCAGCACGTTCTGCAATAAGCGCCTCCACCCTGTCGCGATCTATACTGGCTGAGGCCTGAGAAAACCAGTCATCCGGCGGTTGCTGAAGCAAACCCAACAAGCCAGCCGCTGAGAGAAAAGCACCTTTAGCTTCGGCTGTATCAATTGATTTAGACAAAGCAAAAAGCTCAGCTAATGCCTTCGGCGTATTCATATCATCGCATAAAGCCGCCAAAAATCCTTCTGGCGCAGCAACATCTGCTGCCTCAATATCTGCCGCATCTCGTAACACACCATAAAGGCGGTCAAGGTTTTTGACAGATTGCTGCAACAAGGAGGGAGTAAAATCTAGAGTCTGGCGATAATGCCCCTGCAACAGCGCAAGCCTCAAAGCCTCGCCGGGAGCTTCGGCCAGTAAATCCTCCACCAATGCGATATTACCCAGAGATTTGGACATTTTCTCTCCAGACATGTTCAACATACCATTATGTAACCAGTAACGAGCCAAAGGTGCTTTATGTGCACACCGACTTTGTGCCGCCTCATTTTCATGATGCGGGAATTGTAAATCTTGTCCACCACCATGAATATCAATTGTTGTACCGAGGTGCTTTTCAATCATTGCAGAACATTCAATATGCCAACCCGGGCGCCCTCGTCCCCAGGGACTGTCCCACCCAGGCAAATCTTCTGGTGAGGGTTTCCAGAGTACAAAATCAGCAGCATCACGTTTATAAGGCGCCACCTCAACTCTGGCACCGTCAATCATATCCTCGCGGTTACGGCCCGAAAGCGCGCCATATTCCGGATCTTTGGCGACCTCAAATAAAACATGACCTTCAGCCTCATAAGCATGACCTGACGCAATGAGGCGTTCAATCATCTCAATCATTTCTCCGATATGACCTGTAGCGTGGGGTTCGATATCAGGGGCAGCAACACCTAAAAGCGACATATCCTCATGGTATTTTGCCTTAAATAAATCCGAAATCACTGAAATATCAACGCCAGCATCAGCTGCTTTGGCATTAATTTTATCGTCAACATCCGTGATGTTCCGAGCGTAGACAAGGTTTGGGTATAAATATCTTAAGAGACGCGCCAATACGTCAAAAACAACCGCAGGTCGCGCATTACCAATATGTGCAGGCCCATAAACCGTGGGACCACAAACATACATGGTTACCCTATCGGGATCGACGGGATGAAATTCCAGCTTCTCTCTGGCGGCAAGACTGTATAGTTTTAACTGCATTGCGCCGCACAATAAGCCTGTTTTATGACTTAAACAAGCAATGCCCCTCATCCAAAGCCAATAAATAAACGTAAAGAAAATATATCATAATATAGCTTGTACTTGACCCAAGATAGGCAGAAACTATATTTTGTAGCTTGTTAAGGGTTTTACGCAAAACCCTATGCATGATTTAGCGGCGAACACTTTTACGCTTCATGGCATAAGTCATGGCATGTGGGTGCCAGAGTAGAACACGGGCATTTGATACGGGCCAGAAATCCCATGAAAATGTGCCTGACGTAGGCCGGGACGTTATTTCCAGGCAAAAGGCAGAATACAATGGATGTACGAGTAGACGACTCAAAGACTACAAATGATGTTGTAAATGAGCGAGATGTGAAAGTGGCTAAACCATCAAGAGAAACAGCTGAGGAAGCTGTTAGAACTCTGATAGCTTGGGCTGGAGACAACCCTGAGCGTGAAGGACTTATTGATACACCTAAGCGTGTAGTTAATGCCTATCAGGAGTTTTTTGCAGGATACGAAGAAGACCCAGAAGAAGTTTTAGGTCGTACTTTTGAAGATGTTGAAGGTTATGATGATATGGTCATGCTCCGCGACATTGATTTGGAAAGTCACTGCGAACATCACATGGTCGCCATTCTCGGCAAGGTTCATATTGCCTATATGCCTGTTGAGCGTGTGGTTGGTATATCGAAGCTGGCACGGGTGATTGAGATTTTCGCCAAGCGTCTACAAACGCAAGAAACCATGACAGCTCAGATCGTAGATTGCATTCAGCGCGTCCTTGAACCTGCTGGTGTTGCTTTGCTGGTCGACGCAAAACACCAATGTATGACAACACGTGGTATCAAAAAACCTGACGTAGCAACCATTACAACCAGGTTTACTGGCGTATTTGCTAATGATCCGCGCATGGAAGCCCGCTTCCTTGCCATGATTAACAACTAGCAGTATAAAGACGCTCAATATCACTCCGGTTTTAACCGGTCTTGAAGGGTGTTGTAGATGTCAGGTCCATTTTCGGAAAGAATTTCGGTTGAACAGGTCGAGGAAAGCAATGAACTCGCACCTAAGTTTGATGTGAATGGGTTAATCCCCGTGGTCACAACAGACCATGAAACCGGCGAATTGCTTATGCATGGCTACATGAATGAAGCAGCTTTTTTGAAATCAATCGAAACCGCTGAAGCTCATTATTATAGCCGTTCGCGCGAGACCATATGGCATAAGGGCGCGACCAGTGGGCTCGTTCAAAATATTGTCGAAATGCGGATTGATGACGATCAAGATGCCGTATGGTTACGTGTCAAAGTTGCCGGTAACGGGGCAAGCTGTCATGTTGGCTACCGATCCTGTTTTTATCGTTCCGTCCCAACAGGCGATGTCGATGATAAGCTTACGCTTCAGTTCGAAGAACAAGACAAGGTCTTTGACCCTCTAGAGGTTTACGGCGACGCGCCAAACCCTACAAAGCTTTAAAACACCAAACTCTATCCCGTGACGATATAGCTTTTCAGCGCCTCGGCTTCAGCTTCTGTATCCATGATGCGTCTTTTGACAACATCACCAATGGACACAAGACCACAGATTTTTCCATCATCAATAACCGGTAAATGACGAATGCGTTTTTCAGTCATAATTTCCATCGCCTCGACCACAGTTGTTTCATTCGTAATGGTGACCGGATTAGATGTCATGAAATCACTAAGTGGTCTTTCAAGTGCGGATGCCCCATGATTAGAGAGAGCACGCACAACATCTCTTTCAGAAATTACACCCGCCATAGGTTCTTCAGGGCTTGTGGTGACCAATATTCCCACTGAGCGATTTTCCAGAACAGCAATAGCGTCGGAAAGCTTATTGGAACTATCGATAGTAAGTACATCCGTCCCTTTATCGCCAAGGATCATTCTAACATTCATATTATTCATCCTCCTGCTGATATTTTGTATCAATAAAAATTTTGATGCAAGGGCAGTGCTCTTAAGGATTGAAATAACTTATTATTATGACTTGTTGTTATCCGTTCGCGCACCTGACCATTCCCCAAAATCAACATTTCCCGGACCGCCGGAAGGTGACAATGGTGGGGTTTCAAACCAACCGATGAGAAAGAGGCCAGCAAAAAAACCGCCCAGATGCGCTTGCCAAGCAACCGATACAGATGCCCCGCCCGGTGAGACCGATATCAAGCCAAAAAGAAGGTTTAACACCACCCATAGCAAAACAAACATGAGAGCTGTGCCATTGGTGAAAACCTTTCTTAAAGGTAACAAGCGGGGTCGACGATTTGAATTGGCAAAAATATCCCCGGAGAAGGCAAACCGCGCGGAAGCACCAAGCATAGCCGCAACCCCGCCGGATGCACCGATAATAGGAATAAGCGACTCTCGACTGAAAAAATATTGCACCTGAATGGCAATGACACAGCATAGTAGAAAAAACAGCAGATATATTTTTGCGCTCTCAATACGTTTGGCAACCGCCGACCCAAAGGCGAGTAACCAGACCATATTCATGATTAAATGCTCCCAACTTCCATGCAGAAACGCATAGCTAATAAGTGTCCAGAGCTTGTCCCCTCGCGAAAATTCATTAGGAACAAATGCCAAATTTAAAAACAGGCTGGCGCCAAGTCCCGAGGAAAGAATTTTTGTGAAAGTGATGTGTATGATTACCATCAGACCAATCAAAAACAGAATGGCCGACGGTGCTTTTAAAATAGGTTCATTTTTGGAGATTTTCATTTTTCAACTTTTCTTCAACCAACAAAAGGCGGTCATTCCCAAAATACATATCTGTTTCATTGATAAACATCGTTGGAGAACCAAAACCACCTCTTTGACACAACTCATCAGTATTTTCCCGCAAGCGGGATTTGATGGCATCATCCTTCAGAGAGGTTAAGAAATCATTTACCGGCAAATCGCATGCTACTGCAATGGCTGACAATATATCTGGATTACTGACATCTAAACCATCTCGCCAATAAGCCTCAAAGCCGAGCCGCGCGTAGTTCGGCAGTTTATCGTGGTCAAGCGCAAACAAAGCCCCGCGCATTATATTCACCGCATTCACCGGAAATATATCCGGCCAATTAATTTCAAGATCACAAAAATCAGCCCAGTCTTTTAAATCTTTGACACTGTAACTCAATTTTACAGGATTAGGATTTGCTCGCGTTTCATACAGCTCCTGATTGACGCTGTTAAAAACCCCGCCAACCAAAATTGGACGCCAAATAAGTTCTGCTTGCATTTTCTCTGTTAGAGACTCTATGCGGCTAAAAGCCAGATATGTCCACGGGCTTGAAATATCAAAAAAGAATTCAAGTCGCGCCATGCTAGTCAACAAAGTCCAAGGCCTGACGAGGCAAAAAATCTTTGCCACGAATATGATCAGATATTTTTTCTGCTATCATAATAGTTGGCGCATTTGTATTGCCGCCAATCAGCGTCGGCATGAGTGAAGCATCAATAACGCGTAAACCCTTCACCCCATGCACTTGCCCATTTTCATTAGTCACCGACATAGTGTCTGTTCCCATTTTACAAGTCCCGACAGGATGGTAAAGAGTCTCACCAGTTTCCCTAATCCAAGCATCCAACGCCTCATCGTCCTCTATATTCACCTCTGGCCCGGGTTTTAACCTATCGGAACGATACGGATCGAATGCCGCCTGTTTAAAAACCTTATGTGTCTGACGGACACCATTTCTTAAATCGCGACGGTCATTTTCAGTTGAAAGGTAATTAGGTTGAATAATCGGCGGAGATTGTGGGTCAGTGTCCTTCAGTCCGACAGAGCCACGACTTTCGGGGCGACAAATATATACCAGCCCGCTAAAGGCATGCTGAGTGGATGTTTTATCGCCGCGCGCATGGCTATCTTCCAGACCCAGCGAGACATAATGCACCTGAATATCGGGAATATCTTTCTCGGGAGCTGATTTAAAAAAAGCTCCGGCTGAACAGGGCGGATAAGAGGCATCACCCTTTCCTGCAAGCAAATATTTTATCCCTGCAATAGCCTGAGGTATTGGCCCCACAGATTTGTGCATTGTGATGGGTTGCGGGCAGGCAAACTGACAAACCACTGCGAGGTGATCCTGCAAATTCTGTCCCACACCCGGCAAGTCATGGATGACCGGAATTTCAAAATCTTTCAGTGTCTGAGCATCACCAACACCTGAGCGCAAAAGAATTTGCGGCGAGTTAAGCGCCCCAGCCGAGAGAATAATTTCTTTGTTGACCGACACTGTAAGTTTTTTTCTTTTTTTGATGAGGTCGACACCAACCGCGCGATTACCCTCAAATACGACTTTATCGACTGTTACGTTGCTCAGGATAGTCAGGTTTTTTCTTTTTAAAGACGGGTGCAAATAAGCGCGTGCCGCACTCCACCGACGCGCCCCTTTAATTGTATGTTCGTAACGCGAAAAGCCTTCTTGTTGTTTGCCATTAAAATCCTGCGTCTCAGGAAAACCGGCTTCAACACCTGCCTTCACAAACACATCCAGCAGGACATCATTTTGACGATCAGATTTTTGAACACTTAGCGGACCATCTTCACCATGATATTCGGTGTCGCCATTCCCTTTATAAGTTTCTGCGCGTTTAAAATACGGGATAACATCTTCATAGCCCCAGCCCTTATTGCCCAGTTGCGACCATAAATTGTAATCTTTGGCGTGACCTCTTGTGTAAATCATTGCGTTGATTGATGACGATCCTCCCCAACCTCTTCCACGTGGCCAGTAAAGTTGCCGGCCATCCATATTGGGATCGGATTCCGTCTCGAATCCATAATTATACTTTCCAGGCTCAGGCACTATTTGGGAATAACCTGCAGGCATATGAATAAAAAGATTTCTGTCTTTACCGCCGGCCTCCAGCACAAGCACACGACAATCAGGATCCTCGGTAAGCCTCGCGGCAAGCACACATCCGGCACTACCGGCCCCTACAATGATGTAATCATATTGCTCCAATTTATCCCCCTCGCCAGCAAATTAGGCAAGCCCCTGCACTTTAAGTCATTATGAAAGATAATGTGAGAAGCGCTCACATCAGGCAAGAGGTTTATGTGTCCAGAACATGTAAATCTGATTTAAAACGCCGCCAGTTATCAACATATGACAGAGCCGACAGCCGAATAAAATTAACCGCCTCATCTTCCAATGTCTTAACGACCTTACCGGGCGCACCCAAAACCATCGAATTATCAGGTATTTCGACATTTTCAGTAATCAGAGCGTGGCTTCCAATGAGACAATTATTGCCGATTTTAGCGCCATTCATCACTGTCGCACCCATGCCGATAAGCGTGTTATCGCCAATCGTACAACCATGCAAAACCACTTGATGACCAATCACGCTATGACTACCGATTGTTAGCGGGTATCCCATATCCGTATGCAGAACACATTTATCCTGAACATTGGAATTTTCGCCAATGGTGATAGCTTCATTATCACCGCGAATGACGACCCCAAACCAAACGCTGGCATTTTCTTTAAAAACTACCTTACCGATAATCTGGGCATCTGGTGCAGCCCACCAGTTATCACTTTCAGGGTATTCAGGCTTAGCATCACCCAATGCATAAAGGGTCATTCGTCAAAGCCTTCATCACCAGCCAAATCATCTGACAAATCAAAATCAAGAATTGCCATTGAGAAATTATAGCTGACCTCACCATCTTCATCATCTTTGGTCAAAGTGGCGATAAATTCCTCATCCATCAGAACTTCAACCATATCCTGACGCGGACTTCTTTTAAGCTCCAGCGCTTCGGTCTTAAACAACTTTCTCAGATAAGCTTCAACTTTGACGATTTCGTCATTATTCATATTTATCTCTCCAAATACTCAAATATCTTTTCCAAAATTATGGTCCATCTCACGCGACGGTTCGGGCGTGGAAACCTTGCCAACGACTTTCGCAGGCACACCAACAACAGTCGAATAGGCGGGTACATCAGTCAAAACTACACTGCCGCCACCAATCTTGGCACAATCACCGACCCGGATATTACCCAGCACTTTCGCCCCGACACTAATCAAAACACCATTACCGATTTTGGGATGCCTGTCGCCTCCCTCTTTCCCGCTACCGCCAAGCGTAACACCATGCAACATGGATACGTCATTTCCGATAACTGCTGTCTCACCAATCACAACGCCGGTAGCATGATCAATCATAATACCTTTGCCGATTTTAGCTGAAGGATGAATATCAGCGCCAAAAAGCTCAGATGCCCGACTTTGCAGATATAATGCTGTTCCTGAATGACCCGTGGTCATAAGATGATGGGCCGCACGATATGTTTGCAGAGACAAAAACCCTTTAAAAAATAAAAGTGGCGCGAAATAGGATGTACAGGCCGGGTCACGATCATAGACCGCCACAATATCCTCCTCAATTGAAGCAATAATAACTTCATCGGCATTATAGGCGTCTAAAAGAATAGTGTAGATTTTATCCCTTGAAATATGTTCATTGGCAAATTTGGTTGCCAGATTAAAAGCCACCGAGTCAGCAAGAGACTGCCGTTCCAAAACAACTGTCTTAAGAAAAGACTCCATGACCGGCTCTGACGCAATTACATCTTCCACCTGCTGTCGGATTACTTCCCAGATTCCCTCGCCCGCCATTTTTTATTCCCTAGCTATCTTCGTTTATAAGTATAGTTGTATTCATAAGTATAATCGTTTTTCGTTGCATGCAAGCATAGGAAGATATGATTGCTCCATCCTAAGCTAATGCTTAGCATGTGATAAAGGAGAGGCTGATGCAGGTGCAGGAGTTAAAACAAATCGTCATTAAAGTGATAGACGACATGGCGACCGATCTTATTAAGGTCAGTAGAGACATTCACGCTCGACCGGAACTCGCCTTTGAAGAGTTTTATGCTGCGGATCGCTTGTGCACTATGGTTGAAGATAATGGCCTTGATATAACGCGCAACGCTTTTGGCCTTGAAACAGCTTTTGTTTCGTCTTTCGGCACTCAGGACGAACACGATTGCGAGGTTGCCATAATCTCAGAATATGACGCCCTTCCCGGTATCGGTCATGCCTGCGGACATAACATTATCGCCGCAGCAGGATTAGGCGCAACACTCGCACTTTCCAAACTCAACGGAAAACTTCCTGGTCGGGTTCGCTATCTCGGAACGCCAGCAGAAGAAAAAGGCGGCGGTAAAGAATATATGGCTCAAAAAGGGGCTTTTGATGGACTTGATGCTGCTATGATGGTTCACCCAGCAGGCGTTAATTTACTCACAATGCCAAGCCTTGCGATGACAGAAGTCAATGTGATCTATCACGGCAAAAACGCCCATGCCGCTGGGTCACCCCATGAAGGCATTAACGCACTGGATGCCCTGGTTTCAGCCTACCAATCCCTCGCACAATTACGTCAGCATATTAAATCATCTGAACGAATTCACGGAATCTTTACCGATGCAGGGCAAGCACCTAATATTGTGCCGGATCGCGCTGCAGGAACTTTTTATGTCCGCGCATCGGACGGAACGGAACTCGCGGATTTAAAAAAACGCGTCGAAAACTGTTTGCAAGCCGGCGCAATGGCAACTGGATGCACAGCAGAAATCAACTGGGCGAAAGTGGACTATCTAGAGATAAAAAATTCATGGGATATGGCTGAAGCCTATCGTCAAAATGCTAAAACTCTCGGACGAGATTTTTTTCCGATAGATATGATACCCACTAATGCCGCCGGATCGACAGATATGGGCAATGTCAGCCACCGCGTACCGTCCATTCATCCAATGATTGCTTGCGCGCCACCTGAAGTTGTCATTCATAATCCTGAATTTGCCCATTATGCGGGCTCGGAAACCGGTGATTTAGCCGTACTGGATGGCGCCAAATCCATGGCAATGACAACTCTGGATTTTATGATGGATGCAGATTTGCGCCAAAAAGCAAAAGACAGCTTTAATGAAACCGGTGACACCTCCAAAATGTCTGTCCAGAGCGCATGGCGCAAGGAAGGTATTGCTCATCTGGGCGGGTGCGGGTGCAGTTAAGACACACTAACTCTAAAGACCGCAGCACTTGCATTACAAGCGCTACATAGTTTGCAAGACGTTTAAAAGACGTTTAAAAGAAACCTAAGTGTAACAGTTACATTCAGAAACAGGCTTAAATCCATACCCTAGTGTTTTCTGGATGTAAGAATAATACCCCAATGGGTGAGGCAAGCAATATGGCTGATAAATTAACTCCAAAATTCAAAAATGATCAGGGTGTCAAAGAAATTACAATTGGTGTTCGCGAATTTGAATGTATTGGCGCTTCCGCTCCTTATGACCATCCTCATATTTTTTTAGATATGGGCCAGGATGCCAATATCATTTGTCCATATTGCTCAACAGTTTATAAATATGACCCCTCTCTCAATGCTCTAGAGACAGTGCCTGAAGGGTGCGCGCTAGAAACCGAAAGCGTCTGAACACCAAGGGAATAAAGTGAAAAAATATATTTTCAAGATACTTGGCTTTTTCACAGCTGGGCTTTTTAGCCTTCTCGTAATCGGGTTTTTTATCTCAGGGTTTTTTATAATTTCCGACCTACCGCGTTCCGAAGTCGCTGATAAATACAGCAACCGGAACTCTATGTTTATAACTCTGGAAAATGGCAGCACCGTCCATATTCGCGATGAGGGTAACCGCGATGGTGAAGTACTGGTTTTAATGCATGGTTTTGGCATGTCTTTACATGTCTGGGAAAAATGGGTGGCAGAACTGGGCGATAAATATCGGCTGATTAGTTTTGACTGGCCGGGGCATGGTCTCTCCACACCTGTCCAAGACACTAATTACGACCTAAACGCTCTGACCGATTATTTAGCAGATGTTCTGGACTGGATGAATATCGACGAATTTGTGCTTGTTGGTCACTCAATGGGAGGCGGGGTTGCCATGAATTATGTCGTCGATAACCCCAATAAAGTTCAAGCGCTCGTGCTTATCGCAGCAATGGGTCTTAAAATTGATAGATCAGATACCGCACCGCGCATGTTGGAAATCACTAAATACCCAGGCATGAGTAAGGCCCTGCGCTACATCACCCCCTATGACACAGTTAAAAAAGCACTCATCACCAGATACGGGTCTGAAGCTTTTGTGAGTAAAGAGCTAGTTGACAGATATTATGAGTTAATGCTGAACAGCACTAACAGAGAAGTATTTATTAAGCGGCTTAAACAAATGTTGTTGGATGAACCGCTCGATGCACGTATTGGTCGGTTAAATCACCCGACATTATTAATCTGGGGGGAAGAAGATCAAATGGTTGGTCTAAAATATGCCAAAAGGTTGAGATCGATCATCTTATCCGCTCGTTTGGTGAGTTATCAAGGGGTCGGACACATGCCAATGGAAGTGCTTCCAAAGGTCACAGCTAGAGACTTAACTAATTTTCTTAACAGTGAAGTTTTTCAATAATCTATACTATCTTATCACCAGAGCTTTAATAAAAGCCTGATTTTTTCTAGGAGAGGACTACCATGCGCACCGTACCCCATTTCATTTCCGGCAAAACCGTTGAAGGGCAATCAGGTCGCTTCGGGGATATCTACAACCCCAGCACCGGAGAGGTTCAATCGCAAGTTCAGCTTGCTACCCAGGACGAAATGTCAGATGCCGTGGCAGTCGCCGTAGCAGCACAACAAGGCTGGAGCGCAACCAACCCACAAAGACGCGCCCGTGTGTTGTTCAAATTTAAAGAATTGCTGGAAGCCAATATGGACGAACTGGCAGCCATGCTGTCCTCAGAGCATGGCAAGGTGATTGCCGACTCTAAAGGCGACATCCAGCGCGGTCTTGAGGTTATTGAATTTGCTTGTGGTATCCCGCATTTGCTCAAAGGTGAATATACTGAGGGCGCAGGCCCCGGCATTGATGTCTTTTCCGTTCGCCAGCCGCTTGGTGTTGTCGCGGGTATTACGCCCTTCAACTTTCCTGCAATGATACCCATGTGGATGTTCGGGGTGGCGATTGCATGCGGTAACGCCTTTATCCTGAAGCCATCAGAGAAAGACCCTTCCGTGCCTCTCAGACTGGCCGAACTTATGACAGAAGCTGGACTGCCTGACGGTGTCTTGAATGTCGTTCATGGAGATAAAACTGCCGTGGATGCTATTTTGACTCACCCCGATATTAAAGCAGTAAGCTTTGTCGGTTCCTCGGATATTGCTCATTATGTTTACTCAAACGGCACAGCAAATGGTAAGCGCGTTCAGGCCATGGGCGGGGCGAAAAACCATGGCATTATTATGCCAGATGCCGATATGGATCAGGTCATTGCTGACTTTTCAGGCGCGGCTTATGGCTCTGCGGGCGAACGTTGCATGGCACTTCCTGTGGCTGTGCCTGTCGGCAAAGATACGGCAGATGAATTTGTCTCCCGCATGAAAGAAGAAGTCGGGAAACTTAAAATCGGAATCTCAACTGACGCAGAAGCGCATTACGGACCTGTGGTCTCATCGGCGCATCGTGAAAAAATCGAAAGCTACATTCAAATGGGTGTTGACGAAGGTGCTGACCTGGTTGTTGACGGGCGCGGGCATTCTCTGCAAGGCCATGAGAATGGGTTCTTCATCGGTCCGACACTTTTCGACAATGTGAAACCGGAAATGCAAAGCTATCAAGAAGAGATTTTTGGCCCTGTGCTTCAAGTAGTACGCGCTGAAAACCTTGAAGAAGCCGCCAGCCTGCCAAGCCGCCATCAATATGGTAATGGCGTGGCGATTTTCACCCGTAATGGTCTGGCAGCGCGAGAGTTCGCATCCAAAGTTAATGTCGGTATGGTTGGGATTAACGTCCCAATTCCGGTTCCGGTGGCCTATCACAGTTTTGGTGGGTGGAAGCGGTCTGCCTTTGGTGATGTAAATCAGCATGGTACTGAAGGCGTGAGGTTTTACACAAAAGTAAAAACCATGACACAACGCTGGCCATCCGGCGACGTTGACGACCAGTCGTTTATCATTCCAACAATGCAATAGCGCAAAAAGAGGCTGACATGGCAGACTTTCAAACACTGACTTTCGAACAAAAAGGCCGCATTGCTGAGGTGACGCTTAATCGCCCGGACAGCCTAAACGCCTTGAATAGCGAAGTCATGGCCGAGGTTGCCGAGGTCTTTGAGACCATCGACAAAACTGATGGTATTGCTGTGAGCATTCTGACTGGCGCAGGCCGAGCTTTCGCCGCTGGTGCGGATATTAAGGAAATGCAGCCCAAAAGCTTTAACGATATGTTTGAGCTTAATTTCTTCGCAGGTTGGGACAGATTTGCTGCATGCCGGAAACCTGTAATTGCAGCGGTTAGTGGCTTCGCGCTTGGCGGCGGCTGCGAATTAGCACTGATGTGCGATATTGTGCTGGTTTCCGACAAGGCGAAATTTGGTCAGCCGGAAATTAAACTTGGAGTAACCCCCGGCATGGGCGGGTCTCAACGCCTTACAAAAGCTGTCGGCAAAGCCAAAGCTATGGACATGATTTTAACAGGCCGCATGGTTGAGGCTGAAGAGGCCGAGCAATGCGGCATGGCGAGTAGAATTGTGCCTCATGATGACTTGATGAGTGTTGCGACTGAAGTTGCAGGAACAATCGCCTCTTATTCCATCCCCTCACTCATGGCGGCGAAGGAAATGGTCGCTGCTTCGCTGGAGCTTTCTACCGCAGAGGGTATCCGTTTTGAACGTCGCCTGTTCCATGCACTTTTCTCTACCGAAGATCAAAAAGAAGGCATGCAAGCCTTTATTGATAAACGCGACCCCGATTTCAAAGACAAGTAAGCCAGAGCTTAAAAGGAGCTTAAAAATGGTTTTTGCATTAACTGAAGAACAGGGAATGATCCGCGATATGGCCCAAAATTTCGCGGATGAAAAAATCCAACCTTTTGCGAATGAATGGGATGCGGAAAAACATTTTCCCGTCGACATGATGCGCGAAGGTGCAGAGCTTGGTTTTGGTGGCATCTACTCACCAGAAGAATGTGGCGGAACCGGGCTTTCACGCCTTGATGCCGTATTGATTTTCGAACAACTGAGCCGTGCATGCCCCTCAACTGCAGCATTTATCTCCATTCACAATATGGTGACATGGATGCTAACGAGTTTTGGCTCCGATTTCCTAAAGGAAAAATACGGGGCGCATATGACTGCTATGAATTTGATTGGCAGTTATTGCTTAACAGAACCCGGTGCTGGATCTGATGCAGGAAGTTTGTCTACCAAGGCCATAAAAGATGGCGACGTCTATAAAATAACCGGCACCAAGCAATTCATTTCCGGTGCGGGTGCCTCCGATTTATATTTGGTTATGGCTCGAACCGGTGGCGAAGGTGCTGGCGGTGTTTCTGCTTTCTTGCTGGAAAAAGACACGCCCGGCCTTTCCTTTGGTGCGAATGAGAAAAAAATGGGCTGGAATAGCCAGCCAACGCGTCAGGTTATTATGGATGAAGCTGTCGTGCCCGCCGAAAACCTTATCGGGCAAGAAGGCGACGGCTTTAAATTCGCTATGATGGGTCTGGATGGTGGACGCCTGAACATTGCCGCATGTTCACTGGGCGGCGCACAGGCTGCTCTGGAGCAAAGCCTAGATTACGTCAAAGAACGCTCACAATTCGGTCAGGCAATTGCAGATTTTCAAGCCACACAATTTAAACTTGCGGATATGGAAACTGAACTTCAGGCCGCTCGGTTGATGCTTTATAATGCCGCCGCACGCTTAGATGCCAAAGAGGTAGATGCCACCAAATGGTGCGCCATGGCTAAAAAGCATGTTACGGATGCCGCCTTTGATGTTACCAACCAAGCCCTGCAACTGCATGGCGGGTATGGCTATCTGTCAGAATATAACATCGAACGCATTCTGCGTGATTTGCGGGTTCATCAAATTCTTGAAGGCACGAATGAAATCATGCGCGTCATTATTTCAAGAACTCTTTTGAAATAGGGGTAAGCATGCCAAACGAAATTTCTGAACAAGATGAAGTGTTTTGCCGCCTTGACAGGCCTCTGGGTCGCTTGACCCTCAACCGACCGGGTGCTTTACATTCACTAAATTTCAATATGTGTAAGCTTATGATAGACGCCTTGATGGCTTGGCGTGAAGATGACACAGTCAAAGCCATATGGATTGACCACCAGCCTGAAACTCGCGGCTTTTGCGCGGGCGGGGATATTAGAATGCTCTCTGAGAGTGGCAAAAGCGATGGTGTTGAAGCTTGCGCGTTTTTCCGTCTCGAATATCAGCTTAATCATTTTCTGAAAACCTATCCCAAGCCTGTCATAGCTGTAATGGACGGAGTGACCATGGGCGGGGGTGTCGGCATTTCTGTGCATGGTGCTTTCCGTATAGCTACCGAAAACACTGTTTTTGCAATGCCGGAAACCGGTATCGCCTTAATGCCGGATGTCGGCGGCGGCTGGTTTCTCCCTCGTCTTGATGGCGAGCTCGGTGCTTGGCTGGCAATGACCGGCAACAGATTAAAAGCGGCAGACAGTTTTGCCGCCGGTATCGCGACGCACTATGTCACCACTGACCGAGTAGATGCCGCGCGCGCGCATATAGCCGAAGGCCTTTCTGCTGGCAAAAGCCCTGCAGATTTGCTGGACGAAAAACACCAAGACCCCGGCGCACACGTTCAACTTGACAATGAGACACGCGCCAAAATAGATGAATGTTTTGCATCGAACCGCGCAGAAGAAATAGTTGAAAAGTTAGAAGCTGAGAAGTCCAATCTTGGGGATGAGTCATGGGCAGCCAAACAGCTTGCCACCCTGGCAACCAAATCACCACAATCTGTCAAAGTAGCGTTAAAACAAATTCGCTTGGGCGGCGCGATGTCAGACTTCGCCGATAACATGGCTATGGAATATGCCGCCGTGTCGCGCATTGTTATGAATCCAGAATTTCACGAAGGGGTCCGGGCGGTTATTTTGGACAAAGATAATGACCCGAAATGGCGTTATGCCAGCATTGCCGATGTGCCGGATGCCGAAATAGACGCCGTATTTGCTCCCCTGCCTGCTGATCAGGCGTGGGCACCACTTGAGACATAAGTTAACCGGAGGGAAAGATGACAACTGTAGCCTTTATTGGATTAGGAAATATGGGATCGGGCATGGCCGCAAATCAGGCTAAAGCCGGACGCAAAGTCTTGGCATTTGACCTCTCCGCAGATGCTGTAGCACGGGCTGTCGAAAATGGCTGCGAAGCAGCTACAAGTGCGGCAGACGCTATCTCACAAGCCGATATTGTCCTCACTATGCTTCCCGCAGGAAAGCATGTCTGTGGCCTCTACGAAAATGAAGTCCTTCCTAATGCTAAAAGCGGAGCCCTTTTAATTGATTGCTCCACGATTGACGTTGAAAGCGCTAAGACAGTTGCGAATATGTGCCAAGAGGCCGGCTTTAATTCGGCTGATGCACCTGTCTCCGGGGGCACTGCAGCTGCTGATGGCGGCACGCTGGCCTTTATGGTTGGTTGTAAGGAAGAAAATTTTACAGCAGTTCAGGAAGCTTTAGAGCCGATGTCAAAAGCGACATTACTCGCAGGCGGCTTTGGCGCAGGACAGGCGGCTAAAATCTGCAACAATATGTTGCTGGCTATCACTATGATTGGCACCTGTGAGACCTTTAAAATGGCTGAAAAACTTGGCCTCAATGCACAAAACTTTTTTGACATTTCATCTCAGGCTTCCGGTCAAAGCTGGTCAATGACAAGCTATTGCCCTGTCCCCGGCCCTGTTCCGGCAGCACCATCTAATCGTGACTATCAACCCGGTTTTGCCGGCGCGATGATGCTGAAAGATTTGAAACTGGCGCTGGAATCCGCAGAAGCCAGCGGCGCCAATATTCCTTTTGGGAGCCACGCCGCCGAAATGTATCAAGCTTTTTGCGATAATGGCGGCGATGTTAAAGATTTCTCCGGCATTATCGAAACGCTATAATTGCGCTTAAATTTACAATTCAAACTTTTCGGTTCTGACCTGCAAAACTTTAATTATCTCTGCTCCAAGTTGGCGCGTGTTTTTCGGCTGTGAGTTACTGTTTAGAATACTCACCCCAGTCTCAGAGGCAATATCCCTTAAATGTTGCATCGCTGTTTGTTGGACAGTGTTAGAAATGAGAACTCGGATTGTTCCATTTTCAAACTGCTGG
>QOQK01000008.1 GCA_003331985.1 PS1 clade bacterium
ATCACCCATCAGCCTATTGCCGCCATTTATGACAATTTTATCCATTATTCTTATTCCTTACCGGTATCTTCAGAATTTGCTGCTGAGTTCGCTGACAGTTTCCCTGACAGGGATGAAGAACGCGGCTTTACTTGTTTTTGAGCTTGTTTACGACCCTCTTTCCGACGTTGCAAATTAGCCCGCAATGCCGCACCCAGCCGTTCGTTGCGGTCAGGTTTTGACCCTGGTGAATTGTTAGATGGTGACATTTGAAACCGTTAAGAGTGATTTGATTGAGACTTGCCTAATTGGTCGTGCTGTGGCACTTAATGGCCTCGATAACAGGCTGCCGTAGCTCAGGGGTAGAGCACTCCCTTGGTAAGGGAGAGGCCGAGAGTTCAATTCTCTCCGGCAGCACCATTTCCAAAACTTTCTCTCATACCCCATGCCCAGTTCTCCGGTTACTTCTGCACCAGCTTTTCAGCTTCTTTAGCGAACTGATCCGCATCCTTGCCTTCAGCCTTTAAGAGTTCTGTAATATCAAAAGGTACCTTCGTGCCGGCCACACTTTTAGGCCGCGCTTCCATAGCATTTTGCCAACGCTGCATATGCTCTAAATCACGATTTTCAACACCTGACCAACTCGCTGTCCGTGTCCAACACCAATTCGCTATATCAGCAATAGAGAAGTCTTTTGCCAACCATTCACTTTCAGCCAGATGAGTATCAAGCACCTCAAAAAGGCGTCGAACCTCATTTTGATAGCGGTCAATCGCTGGCTGTATTTTTTCCGGGAAATACCTGAAGAACACATTCGCCTGCCCCATCATGGGGCCAATGCCCCCCATCTGAAACATCAACCACGACATTACCTCGGCCCTGTCCTCTGCTTTGGTGGGCAGAAGCTTGCCGGTTTTCTCTGCAAGGTGAATCATAATCGCAGCGCTTTCAAACACTCTCAGGTCGTTCAAATCACGGTCAATAATAGCAGGAATCCGGCCATTCGGGTTAATCGCAAGATACTCAGATTTTTTTTGATCGCCGGCCTGAAGGTCAATCACATGAACCGTATAATCCAGCTCAAGTTCTTCAAGCGTGACAGAGGCCTTGTATCCATTCGGTGTAGGTGATGTGTACAAATCAATCATTCTTTACCTCATAATTAGAAGCAATGATGACCTGAATTTCAGGGACTGACAAGAGGCTAAAGTCAGCGGTTATGATGATGAAAAATAAATTTAAAGGAAAGAATTACAGCTAATTTAGCAGACAAATATTTATCATTGCAAATCCACGCTAAGTCCAATCATCAACCTATCTAATTCATCGCCTTCTATATTTCCTGGTGTAAAATCAAACCTCAAATACTGGCCATCAGACAGCGTATAATCCACACCAAAGCCATAAAGAAAACCGTTACCTTCATTTTCGGAAGTATTTGAAGCATCCGAACTGGCCAGATAAAGGCCAAGCCGTAAATAAGGTGAGAAAGGATTTTTCATCCGAATATGCGTAAGGCCAGATAATTCATACATTTTAACATCAGAATATTGCCCGGCTTATTTGTATAGTCATTCGCACCTGTATAGCCAAGTTCAAGGCTTATCATGTCATTGAAAGAATACCCGCCTCCAAGGTAGAAGCCGCTACCTTCCTCTTCCAAATCATTCGTCTGCCCGGCAAATTCAAAACTACTCTCTAAGACAGCACCGGCAGTCACATAGAAGTGAGTAGCTGTATCAGTTTCATTTTGAGCTAACGCATGAGATGGTATGAGTAGAACAGCCAATATTGGCAAAACCAGATTTTGTGAGAAAAGCGAACTGGCCACCCTGATGAATACAAACATCATATCCCCCTATTTTTATTATTTTCAGGAAGTTATTTGTCAAAAAACCTAGCCGACAAAAACACATATGGCAAAAAACAAAGTCAGGGAGCCTGAAAAGACTAACCCTGACTTGCTGTGCTTGTCTGTATTATGTGCTTATCCGAAGGCCTCATCCCACGTGCCAGAAGTGGAGGCTTTTGAATATTCCGTGGCACGATTCTCAAAGAAATTGGTGTGTTCAATACCATTCAACATCTCATCCATCCAAGGAAGAGGGTTCTTCTCAATATCGTAAATCGGGTTCAAATTAAGCTGGGTCAGACGACGATTACCGATATAGCGGATATAATTTTTGACTTCGCTTGGCTCAAGACCTTCAACACCGCCCATTTCAAAAGCAAGATCAATAAAAGCATCTTCATGTGTGACAACTGTCTCACAGGCCTTATACAAATCTTTCTTCGTTTCTTCAGTCCAGATTTCCGGATTCTCATTTACGAAAGTGTTAAACAAGCGAACAATCGAATTGGTGTGCAAGGTCTCGTCGCGCGCGGACCAAGTTACAATCTGACCCATGCCTTTCATTTTATTGAAACGCGGGAAATTCATCAGAATCGCAAAGCTAGCAAAAAGCTGGAGGCCTTCCGTGAAAGCGCCAAAGACTGCAAGCGTTTTGGCAATGTCGGTTTTTGTTTCAACACCCCATTCTTGCATGTAGTCATATTTGTCTTTCATTTCGCCATATTTCAGGAATGCTTCATATTCAACTTCTGGCATGCCGATTGTATCAAGCAAATGCGAATAGGCAGCAATATGAATGGTTTCCATATTTGAAAACGCAGAAAGCATCATCTGAATTTCTGTGGGTTTAAAAACCTGAGAATAATGCTTCATATAGCAATTATTCACTTCCACATCAGCTTGGACGAAAAACCGGAAAATCTGTGTCAGGAGGTTCTTTTCACCTACTGTCATATTCTTGTGCCAATCTTTAACATCCTCGGCGAGTGGAACTTCCTCAGGCAACCAGTGAATGCGCTGTTGAGTGAGCCAAGAGTCATACGCCCACGGATAAAGGAATGGTTTATAAACAATGCGGTCTTCTAGAAGTGACATGACACACGTCCTCTTAGTTAAGTTGTAATTTATTCTGCATCCAAAAGAGCAAACCTAATGAGCGGTTTACTGACAGGAAGCACATTCTTCATAATCGATGGTCGATACAGCAACAGTTTTTGCTGTATCCTGATCAGTGTGCGCTTCACCATCATTCTTTTCAGCGCGCTGAATAGAAAGTGAACGACAATAATATAAACTCTTCACGCCGCGCTTCCATGCCTGATAATGAATTTGGTGTAGGTCGCGTTTATGAATATCGGCGGGTAAGAATACGTTTAGAGATTGCGCCTGATCGATTAGCGGTGCACGATCGCCGGCAAATTCAATCAACCATCTCTGGTCAATCTCGAAAGCAGTCTTAAAGACGGCCTTTTCTTCATCTGTGAGGAAATCAAGATGCATGACGGAGCCACCACTGGTCACGATAGATGACCAAGTATCATCATCATTGCGACCTTTTTCATCCAGCAATTTAGCTAGATGGCGGTTACGGACATTAAATGAGCCTGACAGCGTCTTATGCGTAAAGCTGTTACCGGCAATAGGTTCAATGCCGGGGCTGGTCCCACCACAGATGATTGAAATGGAAGCGGTTGGCGCAATTGCTGTCTTATTGGAGAATCGCTCCTGCATGCCGCATTCTGCTGCATCGGGACATGCGCCACGCTCTTCAGCCATCTGGCGGGACGCATGATCAACCTGCTCTTTAATGTGAGAGAAAATACGGTTATTCCAAACTTTCGCCATGACAGATTCCCATGGAATCATGTTGGCTTGCAAATATGAATGGAAGCCCATCACGCCAAGACCGACACTGCGCTCACGCATCGCGGCATATTTTGCTTTTGCCATGCTATCAGGCGCTCGTTGGATGAAATCCTCCAGAACATTATCAAGGAAGCGCATCACATCAGGTAGGAAGTTCGGGTCATCCTGCCAGTCTTCATATTTTTCGACATTTACAGATGACAAGCAGCAAACGGCTGTTCTGTCCTCGCCCAAATGGTCTTGGCCTGTTGGGAGGGTGATTTCAGCACATAGATTTGAGGTTTTAATTTCAAGGTTCAAAAGCTTTTGATGCTCTGGACGCTGATTATTCACTGTGTCCCGGAAAATCATATAAGGTTCGCCCGTCTCAATGCGTGCGGTGAGCATGCGAATCCACAAATCACGCGCCTTTACCGAAGCCTGGACAGAATTGTCTTTAGGGCTGCGAAGCGCCCAGTCTTCGTCATTTTCAACGGCGCGCATAAAGGCATCAGAAATCAGAATACCATGATGCAAATTCAAGGCTTTACGATTTGGATCTCCACCGGTCGGGCGACGAATCTCAATAAATTCCTCAATCTCTGGATGATCAACCGGCAAATAAACTGCCGCAGAACCCCGACGCAGAGAACCTTGAGAAATAGCAAGGGTCAGGCTATCCATGACGCGAATGAAGGGCACAATGCCTGAAGTCTTACCGTTTTGACCTACTTTCTCACCAATAGAACGCAAATTCCCCCAATAAGATCCAATACCACCACCCCGTGCGGCAAGCCAGACATTCTCATTCCATAAATCCACAATGTCAGAGAGGCTGTCATTGGCTTCATTCAAGAAGCAGGAAATAGGAAGGCCTCTGGTGGTGCCGCCATTAGAAAGAATCGGCGTTGAAGGCATGAACCACAACTTCGATATGTAATCATAAAGTCGTTGAGCATGCGCTTCATCATCACCATAGAAAGAAGCAACACGCGCAAATAAACTTTGATAAGTCTCACCGGGCATCAAATACCGGTCTGTCAGCGTGGCTTTGCCAAATTCAGTCAATAAAGCGTCGCGTGAGGAATCAATTTTTACGCTCGGACGGTCTTCAAACTGGACAATTTGATTGCCCCGTTCAAAATCCATCTGAGGTTGTGCGGTCACATCATGACCTTCAGCCTTACGGCTGCCCCTTAATTCCTGCGATGCTGTTTTCAACACATCCTGAACCTGCTGCTCGGCAGCCTCTGTCTGACCATCTTTTCTGTCAGTATTATTAAACATTCGCCCGTCCTCAGTGCCAAAGATAAATTTCGATTAGACAAAAATTCATCTTAATAAGCTGTGTATTGCCATCTTTTGAGCCTAAATTTGGGGGCAATTTACCGGCAGGTGCGTAAAAACACACCATGAAAAACGTCGATCATGGCCGAGAATTAGTCCCCAAATCTGACCCGTCATAAAATCCGACAAATCAGCAAAAACTACAAGATATAGTGTCTCAAACCATTTGATGCGTCAACAGGTAGTATATGTTTTTTTTTGTATTTTTTAAGACTTGCGCTCTAGTCATTGAAATTACAGGCAAATATTCTTAAAAAAAATTTCATTTGAAAGCATTCATGGTTACGAAACAATTGTAGTCACTTATCCACAGGTCATTTTGAATCAGTGATTTGGTCCAAACGGGTCAGAATCCATATAGCTGTGACGATATTTCCGAAAAAATAGATCGGCACAGACCACATGGCAGCTTTTTTCCAGTCACTTTCAACGGTAAAAATAACGGCGGTCATACAGACAACCCCAAGCACCAGGTCCAGTATAGTGACCAGCCCCCAGGGCTCAGCAAGCACTTTGTCAAAGCCACTCAACCCGACTGCCAGATAAGCCATCACACAAGCGACCAAAAAAACAGATAATGCAAAGCCAACAATAAGTTTTAATTTTTGAGACATGAGATCCTCCCCTTTCTTTCAAATGGTATGCAGCATTTCATCACTGCACAATTTCGTCACAATCAGGGACATAAAAAAACCACATCCCTCAACTAAATAATCATACATAGATGAACCGTGAAGCCAAAACCGTTCTCATTAAATAAGGAGACTCACATGATAAAAAATGAAAAGATGCACCAATCAATGCTCAAAATAATACCACGCGTGATATTAGTTCTTTTTATTTTTACCGGCGCTGTTCAACCCTCATTTGCATGGGACGAAAATGGCTATGTCAAACCTGATGAAACAACCCTAGAAAAACAACTCACCCCACTTCAATATTATGTGACGCAAGAAGACGGCACAGAAAAGCCTTTCGACAATTTATACTGGAACGAACAGCGTGACGGGATATTTGTCGATGTCATTTCCGGAGAACCTCTTTTTTCTTCAAGAGATAAATATAAGAGTGGAACCGGCTGGCCGTCTTTTATCCGCCCCCTGACACCTGATAATATTATCGAGAAGCCTGATAATTTTCTTTTCATAGAACGTACGGAATTACGTTCCAAATATGCCGATAGCCATTTGGGGCATGTATTTGATGATGGCCCCGCTCCAACAGGATTGCGTTATTGTATAAACTCAGCCGCATTGAAATTTGTTCCGGTAGAGGACATGGCGGCTGAAGGCTATGAAAATTATCTCGCGCCTTTTGAGACATCGGAGCAATAGAGGCTCAACCCATCAAGAACTCAGGCAGGCTCACCTGAAATCATTGCGGCAATGTGTGAGGCGACAGCATCGGGCTTTTCAAATGGCAGAAAATGGGTTGTATCCTCGATTGTTCTAAACGTCACAGGTTTACGGGTTTTCAAAAACGGCTTGTTGGAATAAACCGTTGAGCCTTTCTCAGCTTGCACCAGCACCACATTACATGTGAGGGCTTTGATGGCACGCGCCGAATTATGCCGTTGAGCAATGTAATTCTGTGCCTCCCATTCAGGCTGACAACAGAGACCTACACCTCCCTCTTTGGGCTCAATCGCCGATTCAAGATATGCATTGAGAAAACCTTCATCATCTTTTGTAAAAGCCCCACGCCCGTAATAGGACTGAGCAATCTCTGAACGAGATTTAAAAACTCTGCGGCGTCGGCTGGACCGACGAATGAGATGACCGACAGGATGCGGTAATTTGAGTTGATGTAAAAAGCCGGATAGCCAACCGAGATGATAAGGAATAATAACCGGATCGACGAGCACAAGCCCTTCGACAAGGTCAGGCCGTTCAGCAGCAGCAAGAATAGACGTTGTTGCGCCAAGACTGTGACCAGTGAGATAGATTTTTTGTCCGTGGCGGTCTGCGAGTTTCTCTACGAAACGAATCATATCGTCCTTGTAAGGACTCCAGCTTTTCAGTTCTTTCGGATTTGCAGACAGTTTGGTTGCACCATGACCGCGCGCGTCCCAGGCATAAATATGAGCTAGGTCAGTAAGTCTTGAAAGTAATGGGGCATAGGTGCCGCCGCTAAAACCATTCGCATGAGCCCAATGAATTACAGGCGCACTTTTGGGAGCATCCCAATGCAAGTAATTTATGCTGTCTTCGAAAAAAGCGTTTGGTTGACCGTGAAATGGCATCTGTATTTTTTGAGTTGCAAGAGGTGACATGATCTTCTCCACCTTTGTATATAAAAATTCAAGCTTATGATATTTCAGATAGATTAATTTCCAATCATGGCGAGATTTTAAAGTGGATATTTACCCAATAATAGAACGCCCGATATTAAAACATCACTTCGTAAGAAACTAATAATACTGCTCACTAAGCTCACTATGCAAATCGAGCCTTGCGTGATAAGTCATAACTTTGAGCCACAACACAACAAAACCAAATGCAAATTTACTTACCCATTGCAGAGACCAGCGTAAGCATTTACTTGCTGCTTGGTCTTGGTGGCCTTGTAGGCTTTTTATCCGGCATGTTTGGCGTTGGCGGGGGATTTCTTATGACCCCGCTTCTGATTTTTATCGGTATTCCCCCAACTGTAGCCGTCGCGAGTGAAGCCAATCAAATTTTAGCTTCCTCCATCTCCGGCGGAATGGCTCATTTCCAAAAACGCGGTGTTGATATTCGCATGGGGTGCGTTTTGTTGGTTGGCGGATTGCTGGGCTCGGCAGTCGGGGTTCAACTTTACGCTGTGATGCGCGAAATGGGGCAGATAGATCTTTTAATCTCTCTTTGCTATGTGGTTTTTCTTGGCGTCATAGGGCTGCTCATGATGATAGAGAGTATTCGCGCTATCCATGCCAGACAAATTGGACGCCCCATCCCTGCAAGACGGCCGGGGCAACATAATTGGATACACGGCCTGCCTTTTAAAATGCGGTTTAAAGTATCTCATCTTTACACCAGCATTATCCCGCCAATTCTGATTGGGTTTTTTGTCGGTGTGCTGGCAGCAATTATGGGAGTCGGAGGCGGCTTCATCATGGTTCCGGCGATGATTTATCTGCTCCGTATGCCGACAAATGTGGTGATTGGCACATCCCTTTTTCAAATTATTTTTGTCTCTGCAGCTGTGACAGTCATGCATGCTGTGAAAAACCAGACTGTCGATGTTGTGTTAGCCACCATCTTGATTATTGGAGGTGTCGTTGGTGCACAAATTGGCGCCCGTCTAGGACAAAAGCTCAGAGGCGAACAATTGAGAGCATTACTCGCGCTAATTGTGCTGGGCGTCGGCCTTAAAATGCTGAATGATTTACTTTTCATGCCAACCGAAATTTACTCCCTATCTTCTTCAGGGGTCATGCCGTAATGCGCATAGCTCTCAACATAAGAGGCTTTAACACATGCCTCATATTATTCATGTTGCTTGCCATTCCTTTGTCAGAGGTCAAGGCAAATGAGCTTGTAACCGATCTATCAACATCCGAAGTTGCCATTCAGGCAAATTTCGACGGAGAAACAGTTTTACTGTTTGGCGCTTTTGATACCTCGCGGAAAAATGCCTCACCGGATATCGTTGTGATACTGCGCGGGCCGGATGAAGCGTTAAAAGTTAGACGCAAAGACAAAACCTTCGGACTATGGGTGAACACAGAGTCACTATCAGTTTCTTCAACACCATCCTATTATGCAGTTGCCGCATCACGTGCGTTAGCTGATATAGCCTCTCCTGAAATTCGTCAGGAAATGGGTATCGGTCTAGATTACGTTCCCACAAAACTTGCTTCAACCCACGAAGATACCGATTTATTTCTGGAAGGCCTTATCCGCAACAAACAAAGCCGCAATTTATATTCTGAAAATCCGTCCGGCGTGAAAATAATCGGCAACCGACTTTTTAGAACCGAAATCGCCCTTCCCCCGGGTGTTCCAATGGGAATCTATGAAGCAAAAATAATTTTATTTGATGCCGGAAATGTTCTGAGCATGCAAAACAACACAATAATTGTCGGCATTGCTGGCTTCGAACAATTCCTTCATCGCTTGGCACATCAACTTCCCATCCTATATGGTATCACGGGTGTATTGATTGCTGTCTTTTTTGGATGGATAGCAACAGTCCTTTTCCGCCGCAGAAGTTAAAGCAGAAGCTAATAATAAGCGGGTTATAATAAGAGGTTTAATAATGGTGATGCATGGATGAATTCGGGTTCTCCCTCGGGGCGGCTTTTCTTGGAGGCTTGCTGAGTTTTCTCTCACCTTGCGTCCTTCCACTTGTGCCGGGCTATCTATGCTTTGCTGCCGGTATCGGCTTTGAAGAGCTGTCTGATGCGGATGAAAACGTCATTTGGGGGCGTATTCTCCCGGGCGCATTGGCTTTTGTTGCCGGCTTTTCGGTCGTCTTTATTTCACTCGGCGCGGGCGCGGCGGCAATTAATCCGTTTATTCTGGGTCATAAGGACTTACTTGCCCAAATTGCCGGTGTCTTTATCGTCATACTCGGTCTGCATATGGCGGGTATTTTTAGAATTTCTTTCTTGCAGCGCGAACTTCGCGTCACCAAACCTGTCAATAGTGATGAGAGTAAAGGCGAAAAACAGCTTTTAACCGCTTTTGGTCTTGGCTTGGCATTTGCATTTGGCTGGACGCCTTGCATAGGTCCTATTTTGGCAACCATACTGACCCTCGCGGCATCCAGCGACAGCCTTCAACAAGGCGTTGGACTGTTGGCTACTTATGCGGCAGGGCTGGGGGTTCCCTTTGTTTTGTCAGCTGTTGGCGTGGGGTATTTTCTGAAAAGCTCACCTAAAATCAAACAGAGATTAGGCCTGTTGGAAAAAATCACCGGTGGCTTACTAATTACAACCGGTGTGCTGATTTTTTCCGGCTCACTGCAAAACCTCGCCACATATCTTCTGGATTGGTTTCCTGCGCTCTCAACTCTTGGTTAATTTAAAAGATGATGGACGACGCCCAGAGTGACACCCTGAATGAAATCGAGACCATTCCACCTGTGGCTTTATGGCTTGGTGTGGGAGGGCTGATACCATTCTTAGCACCTGCATTGTTTATCTGGATGCCCCCCTCACAGGGATGGCAGGGTATTGCCGGAACTTTTGGCATGGTTTACGGGGCAATTATTTTATCATTTCTGGGCGGAGTAAGATGGGGCGGAGCCTTGCATCATTTGGACACCAGAACGTTTATATTGAGCGTTCTACCTGCTTTGTTGGCATATGGTGTTTTAGTATTTCCGGCTATCCCATTGGGACCACTACTCCTTGCCGCATGCCATAGTGTTCAGGGGCTATCAGATATCAGTGCTGCGCGAAATGGTATGCTGCCAGTCTGGTATGCCCGGTTGCGCGCGGGTCTTACGCTGGGCGCAGTATCGTCATTATTGTCAATTGCGTTAAATTTTTATCTCGCGGCTAACGTGTAAAACGATAACTTCGGGTCTATTTGGTCACAAAAGAACGAACGCCACCAAGATATAGTTGGGATGCAAAACGAGCTGTCTGAACAGGGTCAGGCGGAGTACGAGTCATCATTTCATCAAGTATTGAAAAGGCCGAGCCACTAATGGCGGACGTCATAAAATCCACATCCAAATCCGGAACAATGCCAGCCTGAATGGCTTGCAATAAATCCTCGCGCAACTCCTCAAGACCTGCGCGGGTTTGGGGGCCTGATAAATACCCTCCCTCGCGTCCACGATTTGAGCGAAGCAGACCATAATCACCGGGGTTATTGGCGAAATAAGAAAAATAAGCGAGGAAACTCGTTTCAATAAAGTCTTCAAAGTTTTTCGCATTGGCGCGGACTGATCGCAGGCGCGGGCGCAGTCTTTCACCAATATCGTCAATCAGTGCTTCAAAAACTTCTTCTTTACCCGTGAAGTAATTGTAAAACGTTCCGCTAGCCAAGCCCGTTCGCCGGATAATATCGCGCACAGTTGTTCCACCGAAACCAATTTCGGTAAAAACCTCGCGCGCAGCAATCAAGATAGAATCTTTATTGTTCGCGCGCGTGGTAGCTCTTTTTCCGGCTATAATAGCTTCGGTTTTAGACATATCCCCTCCGAAATGTCTTTTTACTATACTCTTTATAGGCTTGTCTTACCCTGAATTTCACACTGACAAAAGGGGCAGTACATTCTCTGGCGGTCGGCCGATTGCCGCATCATTGGGCGTTTCAACAATTGGCCGCTCTATCAAAATTGGGTTTTCTGACATTGCTTTGATCAAAACGGCTTCATCATCAACCTCAGCAAGGCTCAACTCTTTATACAATTTCTCATTTGTACGCATAGCTTCACGCGCTGTAAGACCGAGTTTTTTCAAAAGCGCTTTAATCTGCTTTTCAGTTAATGGAGTTTTGAGATATTCAACAATTTCAGGGCTGGTTCCTTTTTCTTCTAAAAGAGCAAGCATCTGCCGGGATTTGGTACATCTCGGATTATGTAAGATTTTCACTTTCATTTGCGCCCCCTTCTCTTTTGGCTCGGTAAGGTTGTCATATGAAACATCAACCCCTATGGCATCTTCAAGCGATGCAAAACCCTCATCGCGCAATAAGTCTGCCAGTTCGCGTTTCAGTTTAGCTATCAGTCCAGGCCCCTGATACACAAGAGCCGTATAAAGTTGAATAAGTGACGCACCTGATTTGATTTTTTCCAATGCACCGGCAGCATCACTTACCCCGCCGACACCTATGAGCGTCAATTCACCTTTTGTATGTCTGTAAAATTGTCGCAAAACCTCTGTGGATTTTTGCATCAAGGGTCGTCCAGACAACCCGCCCTCTTCCCATTTATAGGGAGAGCTTTTCATCCTATCGCGATCTATCGTGGTATTTGACACAATAAGAGCCGCAGGTTTCACCTTAAGGGCTACTTTAGCAATCTCGGCAATATCGTCATGTGTTAAATCAGGAGCCACCTTCAAAACAACAGGCACATCTCCCGCGACTTCTTTCACTTGCGTAATGATTTGTGTCAACGCTTCAGCAGTTTGCAAATCTCTCAATCCAGGCGTGTTGGGCGAGGAAACATTTATCGTCAGATAATCGGCAAGCTCTGAGAAAACCTCCGCGCCAATGCGATAATCATCTATGCGATCTGGTGAGTCCTTATTCGCACCAATATTTACCCCCACCGGAAAACCATGCGGCAGAAGGGCTTTATAAGAAGCCAATCTCGCTCGAACAATTTGGTGACCCTCATTATTAAATCCAAGACGATTGATAATACCCTCATCTCTGGTCACACGAAAAATGCGAGGCGTCGGATTACCCTCCTGAGGTTGCGGGGTAACAGTTCCGATTTCGGTAAAACCAAAACCCAACCGACTAACAGCTTCAGGTAACTCACCGTTTTTATCAAACCCTGCCGCCATGCCAAACGGGTTGGAAAACTTAAGCCCCATTGCCGATACGGAAAGGATGTAGTCATCGCGACCGGAAGTAGGGATAAATTTACCGATTGTCGACAATACACGAACAGTCAGGCGATGAGCCAACTCGGCGGGTAAGCAAAAAATTAACGGGCGTATTATTTTATATAGTCGCATTAATGCTCCTGATGGGGCGTGTCTCTTGTCATATCTTCAGGAAAAATATGTTTACGACCGTTCAGGCGTAAAGGCCAGACTCTATCTGCAAGTCGAGGGTCCAATGGTGCATAAAAATGTGGAAACAAGGCATCTCCGCGCGAGGCTTCCCATTTTAATGCCGCGCTCAAGCTGGCTACCGGAAAGCGCACCAGCACCAGCCCGTCTTGACCAGCGAAATATTTTGCAGCTGTCGCCTCAACTTCTTCCGGCGGTGAGAAATGGATAAACCCATCTTCAATATCAAGCTGTGTGCCAGTGAAAATGCCTTTATCGGCGGCTGAAAGCCAATCCTGCTCAGGACATATTTTATAAATAAAAGTCGCTTTAGGCGTCACGCATCCATCTCATTCTTATTATTATGCTGTCCCTATTTATCACCGGTTAAATCACCATTCAAAGCTTGGTTAATCAACTCAACTGTGCGGTCCAACCCATATACAGCGATAAATGAACCAAAGCGTGGACCTTGAGACTGTCCCAACAAAACTTCATAAAGCGCCTTGAACCAATCCCTCAGATTATCTTCAAAATAGGTTTTACCAATCGCATAAACTTCGGTCTGAATCGTTTCCGCATCCAAGTCACCGGATAAATCATTAAGCTTATCCCTTAGAAATATCATTGCTTGTTTTTCAGTTTCATCCGGGGCGCGGTAGCTTTTCGTTGGCTTTACAAAATCATGATAATAGGCCACGGCATACTCTGCCATTGCATCCAATATGGGCAAATCTTCAGGTGATGCCTCAGGAGCATAATTCTTGATAAAGCCCCAGAGTACATTTTTATCATCAGCATTACTCACACTGACAAGATTCAATAACAGCGCAAAACTTACCGGCAAATCACCTGACGGTGGCTTACCGCCGTGAATATGCCAGACGGGGTTAGTAAGCTGTTCTTCTGGCGTTTGCGTGGAATACTTATTCAAAAATGTTAGATAATCATCAACATTTTTTGGGATGACATCAAAGTGTAACCGTTTGGCTTTACGCGGACTTTGAAACATATAAAGCGACAGGCTTTCTGGTGCGGCATAGGTCAGCCACTGTTCAATGGTCAAACCATTACCCCGAGATTTTGAAATTTTCTCGCCGTTTTCATCTAGAAACAGTTCGTAATTAAACCCTTCGGGTGGTGTCCCCCCTATCGCGCGACAAATTTTTGAGGAGAGCGTGACGCTTTCAATCAAATCTTTACCGGCCATTTCATAATCCACACCCAGCGCGACCCAGCGCATCGCCCAGTCAGCTTTCCATTGCAATTTACATGCTCCACCGGTGACCGGCGTTGTAATATCTTCGCCACTTTCAGGATGGGAGTAGCTTATCGTCCCTGCCGTTTCATCTCGTGCTGTTAACGGCACCATCAAAACTTTGCCACTCGTTGGGCAAATCGGCAAAAACGGACTGTATGTTTTGCGTCGTTCTTCGCCAAGTGTGGGCAGAATAATGCCTGTTACGGCCTCATAATTAGCGAGAATTTTAAGCAGTGTCTCATCCATGCGACCTGACGCATAATAATCAGTGGCACTGGCGAATTCGTAATCAAATTCAAATCTATCCAGAAATGTCTGCAGACGGGCATTATTATGTGCGCCAAAACTGTCATGTGTTTCAAATGGATCAGGCACACGGGTCAGGGGCTTTTCAAGGTGCGCCGTAAGCATGTCAGCATTAGGCACATTATCAGGCACTTTTCTCAGGCCATCCATATCATCAGAAAAACAAATCAGTCGCGTTTTGATATCCGTCGCAAGCGTCTCAAGAGCCTGGCGCACCATGCTGGTACGCGCCACTTCCCCAAATGTACCAATATGAGGCAAGCCACTTGGCCCATAGCCTGTTTCAAACAGCACATCGTCCCTGCCTGATGCCTCTAAACGTTTCAGGATTTTTCGAGCCTCTTCAAAAGGCCAAGCCTTGCTATCTGCGGCTAAAGTTTTCCAGTTTTCCAAGTCTGATGTCCTATAAAAGTTTTATTATATTTCAATCGGCAATATTTCAAATATATGCGAGAAACTAGCGATTGAGAAAAGCTTGTCAAACAACATTATGTTCGCCAACATTAATTTAAGGAAGGGACATGACTATTCACACCCCTATGACAGAACAGCAGGTTCTTATTCATCTCATGCTAGCTATGGCAGCAGCCGATGAAGCAATTAGTGATGCCGAGCTTTCGCGTGTCGAAAGATTGATTGATTTCCTGCCGGTATTTGAGAATTTTCCACCCGAAGATCTGGATATTGTCACCGACAGTTTTGTCGAATTAATGGCAGTGGAAGAAGGGCTGGACAGCTTAATGACCCTGCTCGCGAGCACCTTGCCTGATGAATTGCATGAAACTGCTTATGCCCTTGCTGTTGAAATTGCCGCTGCAGATTTGACAGTCACGCCCGAGGAATTGCACCTTCTCGATATGATCAGAGATTTTTTAAAAGTAGATAAGCTTGCCGCCGCCGCGATTGAACGTGGCGCTCGAGCCAGATTTCGAAAAATTCCCTCGTGACTCACGCCTCAAAAAAACAGGAATATATAATAAGCAAAAAGACAATTTTTCTATTTTTGTGAGTATCTAGATTTATTCTCTTTGCAATAAGTAGCACTCTCCGCATGTATCTGTAAGGCTGTGTGGCAGGGGGCAAGACAAATTGCAAGACGGGTTCCATGAGCCATCTGTACCAGTATTAAAACGGCTAAAAAAAACAAACATTGATATTCGTGATGTAACGCATGCTCTCGCCCGCTATGCGCCGGAAGACTCTTCCCATCAACCAATCCCGCCACGACTTGCAGTCATCATTACCCTAATGATCAGCTTGATGATGGGTGCAATTATCAATGGCAATAGTTTGCCTCTGTTTTTATTAACCTTAATGCTTACTTCCTATTTCCCACTTTATGTGATGGCAATCTTGCTGGATGTGCGTACCCCTCTAACCCTTGAATTTCTAGTTGATATTCAACTTCCTCGATACACCGTCATTTTACCCTTATACAAAGAGGCTAATATGGTGGGACAAATTACCTACGCAATGAGGCAAATAAACTACCCATCAAAAAAAATTGAGTTTTTCTATGTGGTGGAGGAGTCGGACCTCCAGACCTATAAAGCTCTGAGAAAGGCTTTATCTGAAGCATTAGCCGACGGCATTGTGAATGAAAAAATTCTTGTTGTTCCTGATGGTATCCCCCGCACAAAACCGCGCGCCTGTAATTATGCCCTTGCCCATGCAAGTGGAGATTTATTGGTAATTTATGACGCTGAAGACATACCTCATAAAAACCAGTTGCGCGCTGCCGCTTCTGAATTTGCACGACATGAGAATATCAACGATAAAAGACTTGCTTGCCTGCAAGCCCCATTAGATATCAAGCTTGAAAGAAATGAGGGGTTTTTGGCGCGCCAGATGACTCTCGATTATTTACATCTTTTCAGATTTATTTTGCCTGCTTTGGTTCGTTTCAAAATCCCGTTGCCACTTGGTGGATCTTCCAACCATTTCAAAGTTAATGTTCTTCGGGAAATCTATGGTTGGGATAGTTGGAATGTGACCGAGGATGCAGATATAGGAATTCGTATGGCATTTCGCGGCTACACAACTGCCATGATTGACCCGCCGACAATTGAGAGCCCTACTCGAGATTTCTGGGACTTTGTCAAGCAACGTACCCGCTGGCAAAAGGGGCATTTCCAGACTTTACTCGTACTCCTGAGAAAGCCTTTAAAACTCATCAAAAAAGTCGGCGTGATAGGCTATATAGGCCTTCATCTCGTGATACTCACCCGATGTTTATATGGGTTGGGCGTATGGGTTTTTATCGGGGTTTGTCTTTTTAGCATTCCAGACATCCAGAGTCTCGCTGACTATCAATGGCAGCTTTTTGTTATTTTCATAAATTGGGCAATGATCTTTTATTCATATTTCTATGTCTGTCGTCGCGCAAAACGCTCCGACTTATACAAGGATATTTTCGGCTTATTTGTTATCTGGCTATTAGCTGGGTTCATCACCTGCCGTGCCATAGCGCAACTATTCTGGTCACCATTTACTTGGGAAAAGACTAATCATACCCCCGTAGGCTCAGGCATGGATTAGGTTATAAACAGGCAACAAATATTACGGCTCTATTCTTGAATAAAATGCTTGGAGAGCCGAAGCCCCTGACGCTGATAATTTGAAGAAAGCGACTTGCCGTATAGCACTTCCGGCCTGTCAGTCAGGCGTTCATAAATTAGCCGCCCGATAACCTGTCCGTGCTCCAAAATAAAAGGTACTTCTCGCGAGCGCACCTCTAGCACGGCACGGCTACCCTTGCCTTCTAGACCTGCTCCAAATCCCGGGTCGAAGAACCCTGCATAATGGACGCGAAACTCTCCTACTAATGGGTTAAAAGGAACCATTTCCGCCGCATGTGTAGGCGGGATGGAAACAGACTCTCTAGAAGCCAGAATGTAGAATTCGTCTGGGTCCAGAATGAGTTGGTTCTTGCCATGATTATATATGGGTTCCCAATATTCGTTCATCGGAAGAGCATTCACCCGATCTACATCGATTAGCCCGGCGTGGCGTTTCGCGCGATAACCGATCAGCCCTGTTTGCTTGTCACCAGCGAGATCAATTGACAGTGCCAGCCCGCCATCAATATTGGCACGCCCATCAACCAATGCGCTTTCCTGATGCAGACGCTTAATTTCAGCATCCGAATGAGCCGGATTGCCGCGACGAAACCGAATTTGAGAAAGCCGCGATCCCGCCCGCACCAATACAGGAAACGTACGAGGGCTGACCTCAAGGTAAAGATGGCCTTTATAACCGGGTGGTGCTTTATCAAATTCGACACCAAAATCTGTAATCACGCGTGTGAAAACATCAATTCTGCCGGTTGAGCTTTTCGGGTTCGCAAAACCGCCGGTTCGCTCGGGCAAGGCGAGTGCTTCCATAAGTGGAACGAGATAAACGCATCCGGTTTCAAGCACGGCGCCATCGGTTAAATCAATCTTATGAAATGCCAGCATTTCAAGCTTTTGCATCACCTGACCCGAGACCCCGGGCAGAAAGCTTGCCCGAATCCGATAGGCCTTATCCCCCAGCCGCAAATCAAGGCTTGCCGGTTGTATCTGATCTTCCAAAACACCCGATTTTTGTCCGTTTACGGCCCAGATTTGTTGGTCGCGGATCATGTTACGGATACCATGAGCGGGTAATATACCTGTTGCATGAGTTTGCCCGGGAGCTGTCACAGGTGTTTGTTCTTCTTCTGGAAACAGTTGCATATTAAATCCTGAAAATCGGGTATCGATTCGCTATTGTTTATTAAATGGTTGGACGGCTATCAAAACAAGTGCTGTGCTAAAATACGCGGTGGATAACAGTACACTTGACGAAAACAGTTTTTTTCGTCATTTTCCGCATTTGGGTGTGGTGATTTGAGCCGGTCGGCTTGCAGCCACGTTAAATAAATGGCTAAAAGGACCGGGTGACATCCCGGTCCCTTGGCCGGGTTTTTTTATAAGTGGCCTATTTATAAGAGGCCAACGGAAAGTATCTGATGGTAAAAGAGAAAAATAAAAACAAATGGCGCAAAACGACCAATCTTGTGCATGAAGCCGAGCCACGCACCGCCTATGGGGAAACCGGAGAAGCATTGTTTCTGACCTCTGGCTATGTATATGACAGTGCTGAACAAGCTCAAGCGCGTTTTCTGGGAGAGGATGACGGATATCAATATAGCCGTTTCGGGAATCCGACAGTGCGAAGCTTCGAAAAGCGGATGATTGCTTTTGAAAGCGCTGATTTTAACTTCGAAACAGGTTTTGAAATTGACGCCCGTGCTACTGCGACAGGTATGGCTGCCGTTACCGCAGCAATGCTGTGTTACTTAAAAGCCGGTGATCATGTTGTTGCAGCTAAGGCGCTGTTCGGGTCATGCCGTTATATTGTCGAAACATTGCTGCCGCGCTATGGCATCAAAACGACACTTATTGATGGCACAGATTTAACAGCATGGGAGAGCGCGGCCCTGCCCGAGACAAAAATCTTTTTTCTGGAGAGCCCGACAAATCCAATGTTGGATATCCTCGATATTGAAGCTATCTCAGAGATTGCCCACCGCCACGACTCGTTAATGGTGGTTGATAATGTCTTTGCCACCCCGGTTTTGCAAAACCCATTCACGTTGGGCGCAGATATTGTGATTTATTCAGCAACCAAACATATTGACGGACAAGGCAGGTGTCTCGGCGGTATTGTGCTGGGGCGTAAAGACTGGATTGATGATTATCTTGCCAATTTCATTCGCCAGACAGGGCCATCTATCAGCCCATTTAATGCCTGGGTGATGCTGAAAGCCCTTGAAACAATGGAATTGCGAGTTCATGCTCATTGTGACCGCGCTGAAAAACTAACCGAGGCTTTGAGTATCCATCCAAAAGTTTCAAGACTGGTTTATCCGGGTAACCCAAGTCATCCGCACTACGAACTTGCCAAAAAACAAATGCAACGTGGCGGTAGCCTGTTTTCATTTGAAGTATCAGGTGGACAAAAAGCTGCTTTTCAACTCGCCAATAATTTGCAGCTTGTTAAAATATCCAATAACCTCGGAGATGCTAAATCGCTTATCACGCATCCGTCGACAACGACACATCAGAAGCTTGAGGAGCAAGAGAGGCTTAAGATCGGTATCACACCAGGAACGCTGCGTGTTTCTGTCGGGTTAGAAGACCCACAAGATTTGATAGATGATTTTGCACAGGCCTTGGAAATACTTGATTCATAAAATGCGTCTTCTCTTGGCGCCACTTAACCGGTCGGGAAAATGTTTGAAGCCATAACAGAAAATATCAAGGTTATTGTGGAGACCCGGTTTATCGACGACCAGTCTGACCCTGATGAAGGGTATTATGTTTGGGCTTACAGAATAACTATCGTCAATTTAGGTGAAGAAACCGTTCAACTTCTTGCCCGCCACTGGAAAATTACAGATGCGCTGGGCCGCCTTCAAGAGGTGAAGGGCGATGGTGTTGTCGGCGAACAACCAACACTTCTCCCGGGCGCGGATTATACCTATTCATCTGGTACACCCCTCACAACTTCCAGCGGTTTTATGTGTGGTCATTATTTAATGCGAACAGCAAGTGGCAGGGATTTTGATGCTGAAATACCGGCCTTTTCTCTGGTAAGCCCATTCGCCAAGACCGCGCTTCACTGATGAATGAGTTTCGCACTGTATTGTTTATTATTGGCCTAATGCTGGGTAGCCTTGCGGTCGGCATGCTTGTCCCTGCCGTGACGGGAATTTTTCAAACCAGCCCAGATTGGCAGAGCTTTATCGTTAGCGCTTGTATTACTGGTTTTTTTGCTGTTGCGCTTATCTTGACCAGTCGCGGTGAATTGCGCCCACTGACAGTTAAACAGGCTTTTGTTTTAACCGGCTTCTCATGGTTAGCGCTCACAGCATTTGCAGCATTACCTCTAAATTTCAGTCTTATAGGGCTAACTTATACAGATAGTTTTTTTGAAGCCATGTCAGGTCTGACAACAACCGGTGCAACAATCATAACCGGTCTGGATACGACGCCGCCGGAAATTTTATTATGGCGCGCTATGTTGCAATGGTTTGGCGGCATTGGGATTATCGTCATGGCAATTTCAGTATTACCCATGCTGAATGTTGGCGGTATGCAGCTTTTCAGGCTCGAGTCCTCCGATAATTCCGAAAAAATATTACCCCGCGCCACAGAAGTTGCCGGATCAATCGCAAAAATTTATCTGCTCATATCCTTTCTATGTGCCTTTGCCTATCTCATTGCAGGGATGAACCTGTTTGATGCCATTACCCATGCCATGACGACAATTTCGACAGGCGGTTTCTCAACATCAGACAACTCCCTCGGACACTTCAATAGCCTGGGTATCGAATCTGTCGCCGTATTCTTTATGATAATTTCCAGCTTGCCATTTGTCGTATATCTGCAGGCCATACAAGGCAATCGGGAGCCCCTTCTTACTGATGCTCAAATAAGAGGGTTCTTATCCCTGCTCGTAACCATCATCACGACCTTATGGTTATATCGCATGATCACTCAGGATGTCTCCGCCTCAACAGCATTGCGTGAAGTAATTTTCAACACGACATCATTGCTCACAGGCACTGGCTATGCCTCCAGCGATTATGGCCAATGGGGAAATTTTGCTATTTGCCTATTGTTTATTGTTTTATTTATTGGTGGGTGCGCCGGTTCAACTTCATGCGGCCTCAAAGTGTTCCGTGTTCAGGTGGTGCTTAAAAGTCTCCGTCGTCAGGTGCAGGAGTTGGCCTATCCCAATGGTGTGTTTGTAATGAAATATAACGGCAACGCTCTGCCGGATACGGTGACTGCATCAGTACTTACATTTGCCTTTACGTATTTCACCCTGTTTGGACTCATCGCTCTTCTATTAGGCATACTCGGTTTAGATGCCTTAACAGCTCTTTCCGCCGCCGCCGCGGGGATTGCGAATGTCGGCCCGGGCATGGGTGAAGTTATTGGCCCGCAGGGAAATTATGCGGAACTTCCGGTCGCCGCTAAATGGGTTTTATGCCTCGCAATGCTCCTCGGTAGATTGGAACTCTTCAGTGTATTGGTGATGCTGACACCTCGGTTCTGGCGTAACTGATTAAGCTAAGAGGGCGTGGCTTATTCTGCGAGAGCGCGTAATTGCTTCCGCTGAATTAAATAGTCACGAATATCACATTGAATACCCAAAATAGCTGGAACCAGCAGAAGCACCAGAAATGCAGAAGAAGCAAGACCCCATGCCATTGTAATGACCATTGGTAGAAGAAACTGCGCCTGAGTGCTGGTTTCAAATAGCATTGGCGTCAAACCCAGAACGGTAGTCATTGATGTCAAAACTACTGCTCTTAATCTATCATTTACACCATTTATGACCGATTCCTCGAAATCCTCTCCACTCGACTGACGTTCATCTATTCGGCTAATAAGAATAATTGAATTATTAACTAAAATTCCCGATAGACCAAGAAGTGCAATCATGCTTAAGAAATTAAACTCATACCCTTGCACATAATGGCCGAGTATTGCTCCAATCATGCCAAATGGAATTACTGACATTATAACTAGAGGTTTTGAGTAGCTCGAAAATACAAGTGCAAGAATTACGTAGATAAGGCCTAACCCTATAAAAAGACCAATTAACAGTTGAAGAAAGCTTTCATTCATGTCCTCCTGTTCCCCTCTGACAACTTGCTGGACATCATATTTTTCCAAAATACCTGGTAACTTAGTTTTAGAATATTCTCTAATTACATCTGCTGGATTACCTGAATTGTCTGCAAATCCTGCCCGAATTAAAACCTCTCTAGCTCCTCCTGCCCTCTGGATGGAAGCAAATCCAGGTTTTTCTGATACATCAACTACTTGCGCAAAAGGAATATACCTAATAGGCGAACTTCCTGGCACAGCCAAAAAAAAGTTATCAATACTTTGTGGTTTTCCATAGTCACGGGGTAACATAACCCGAATTGTAACTTCATTATCTCCACGTGCAAATCTTCGCGCTATAGCACCCTCATACGCATTTCTGAGCTGTTGCCCTACTATTTGGTTTGTAAAACCAAGCGCGGCACCATTTGCATTAACTTCTATTAAAATTTCTTGTTTGCCAAAAAATAAATTATCCCAAGGAGAAATTACAGATGGGTATAGCTTAAGATCTTCAACAACCTCTCCTGCTGCTTTTTTTAAATTAATTAATGAGTCACCCTGAAGTCTTAACTCTATTGGTGAAGCTCCTGGACCATCTCCCAACTCTTCAACAGTTGTGAATCGAATACCAGCGATTGGCGGAAAGTTTTCCTTCCATTTTTTAATAAACTCTTTAGTTCTTACAGTTCTCAATTCTGAGGCAATTAACTCTGTTTCTATGTAAGCCAGATGATTACCTGAGCTGTATCCTATACTTCCTAAACGTGAAAAATGTTCATTTATTAGAGACTTATTACCATTTCTAAGTTGTTTATCAGTTTCTTGAAGGGCTGACTCTACTGCCTCCATACCTTTTTTTGTAATTTCTCTAGGTGTTCCAGAGTGGAAAATAATTGTTGCGGCTATTCTTTCCATTTCTGGAGCGGGGAAAAACCTAAACTGCAATCTGCCTCCAGCAAATAAGGAAATTGCAATAATAAAACATGCAATAGCAATACTGAGTGTCGTGTAACGGTTTTTATATGCAGATATTGTTAATTGCTTAAAGCGTCCATGACGAAACTCCTCAAACTTATCAAGGAAACGTTTTCTAAAACCTGTAGGAGGTTTCTCAGGATGAGTTAATGCGTGTTTTAAGTGTGATGGCAAAATGAAGAAACATTCAATTAAACTTGCTGCCAGAACCGCAAAAACAATTATTGGGATTGGTCGAACTATATCTCCAAAAACATTGTCTAATGTAAGAACTGGAAAAAAAGCAGCAAGAGTTGTAAGGCCTGCCGCAAAAATTGGCTTAGACATTCTAATCGCACCCCGTTCAGCAGCATAGTCAGGGGTTGTTCCTCTTTTAAAAACAGTTGCTGAGTGTTCTCCAACAACAATCGCATCGTCTACAATAATTCCCAGTGTCATAATGAAAGTGAACATAGAAAGCATATTTAATGTACGATCAAGCGGCCACATAAAGCCTAAAGTAGCCATAATGGAAATAGGTATTCCCAACGCGACCCAAAATGCAATACGCGCATTCAAAAACAAAAACAGGGTGATTAGCACCAGAACCATGCCGCCAAGGCCGTTACGAAGAAGCAGCCCTAGACGTTGGGCAATTTTATCGGCAAGAGTATCGTAGACTTTTAATTCCATACCTTGAGGAAGTTTTGTCTCTGCTTCTGAAGCAAATTCTCGAAGTATTTTTAATGTATCAAGTGAGTCCGATGTCTCTGAACGGAAAACCTTTATTTGAACAGCACGTTTTCCATCAGTCCATCCTGTAGACTGGTCACTATTAAAATTTTCTGAAACCCTTGCTACATCTTTTACCAGTATACGCTCACCGCTTGTCAGAGCCCGAATTTCAATTTGCCCTATCTCCTCGGCTGTTTTTTTTAATCCTGTTGCACGAATTTGTTTTTCTGTTTCTGCACGAACCAACCCTCCCGGCATATCCAAAGAACTAGAGCGAATAGCACTAGCAATTTGATTTATAGTTAAATCATACCTTCTGATTTGGTCTATTCTTACCTCAACCCATATTTCCTCATCTCTTGCACCAACTAGATCGACTTTATCTACACCTGCGTCAAGAAGACCATCTCTCAACTTTAAGGCGTAACTTTTAAGCGCACGCTCTGGGAAATTGCCACTTAATAAAATGTTTCCTACAGGATCATAATTTACGTATTGCCTTACAATTGGTCTTTCGATGTCTTTTGGTAATGTTGTAATTTGACTTATAGCGGCTTCAACATCATTAGTTGCCTGAGACATGTCAGAGCCACGTTTATAATTTATATTAAAGGTTGCTAACCCAAATCGGGACCTAGTCTCAAGTTCATCAACACCCGCTAGAAAACGAAATTGTGCTTGTAAAGGTTCCACAATATTTACATCAACATCTTCTGCACTGGCACCTGGCCAAACAATAGTAACACCAACTACTTCAATTTCTATTTCTGGAAAAAATTGGGTGTTAAGTTCTCTTAACCCCAGAAAGCCAAAGATGATCATCGACAACATAAGCAAGTGAGCGGCATTTCTATGTGAAATGAAAAATCTCACAAGCTCGGTAAAAGTTGAATGCCTCTCATCTTTCGGAACTTCTGAGAATGGAGGAATTTCATTATTGATGTTATCGTCCATTATGGGATATTTACCAGTACACCCTCAGCGGCTTCTGTAAACCTTGTGGTTAAAACATTCTCTCCATCTGAAACACCCTCAGAAATAAGAATATTTCCGCCTACCTTCATCAAGCTCTTTACTCTTCTCACCTCAAGACGATTGTTAGTAATCACGTAAACGAATTTAATATTTTCATTATCAGTAAAAACTGCATCTTCAGGGATCGAGGCAACATTGCTTAATTTATTGCCTTGCATAATAACTTCAACAAATGCCCCACCACGAATTTGGGAATTACCTATATCTTTAACATCTGCAATAACATCTACACCACGAATAGACGGGTCGATGCGGGCGCCGACATATTTAACATTGCCCTCAAAAGAAATTTCTTTATCACCAACCTTCCAAATTGCGATTACTGGCTGGCCTAAAATTTTTGTTTGGGTAGAAAGTAAAGATCCGTATTCACTATCTGATAAATTAAAGCGTATCTCATAACTAGAGGCATCACTCAAAAGTGCAATGTGATCATTTCTATTAACTAGCCTACCTTCATCGACTGTTACTTTGCTAACATATGCATCAAATGGAGCAACAACATTAGTATTCTCTAAGTTTCTTTTTGCGCGCCTGACAACAATTTTAAGACGATCAACGTTTGCTCTTTTTACTGTTAAATCTGTTTTTTTCTCATCAAGATATCTTAGCGCAACTGTTCCTTTTTCAAACAATTTCTGAGCACGCTCGTAATCTTGAAGGCTCATTTTTAAAGAGGCCTCAGCACTAATAAGCTGAGCTTTGGCTTCTCCTAGGGCGTTTTCATACTCAAATGGGTCAATAGTTAAAAGTTTTTCACCCTTTTTAATAAATGCTCCCTCATGTAAATCATCAGATACAGAAATTACTTCACCATCAACCAGAGCACGTAGAAAAATATTTCTTTCAGCCATTACTTCGCCGAATGACATAAACTCTGGAATTGTAGTGCCAAAAACGACGTTATGAACCCTAACATCCCAGCTTTGCTCGCGTGGTTCAAAAGTTTTTGTTTTTGGGTTTGTGACCACCATGAGGGCATAAAACAGCACAGATCCGCCGATAATTGATACCGGAAGCCTGGCCTTCTCAGGCAATGGAGTCAAAAGTTTGTAAACCAGCCGCGCAAAGTCGCTTAAGGGCGGAAATACATACCGTTTCCATAAATCTTCAAATTTTGCCAACATGTTCGCTGTCCTAATGATTATATAACGTCTGAATTGCTGATTACCAGTTCCGACAACCATGCTTTTTATATTATTTTTAGTTTTTTAAGCACGAGGTGCATTTGTTTATCAAATTCGCCCGCCAAATCACTAATTAGCATGAAATATGCCTCATCGAGCATATTCAGGTTATAAGTCCCAGAAACCGCCTTATCTGACACGATTTTAACACGCAAATCTTTACCGGTTGCCTGACCAATTTCCATTCCGGCAGGATAGTAAGCCACATCTACCACCAGGCTGGCTGAATAAACCTGTTTTTTTGACGTCAAGAACCCAAAAGTGGCCGATTGTGTCTCTTGTTTACTCACAACCCGCCCGTCGATTATCGTCAAAACCAACTTCGCAGTCGACCCGGATTGCCGCTCCAGACGATCTTTCATCCATTGTTTTACCACCAAGGTCGGATTTTGTGGTTTTTGGGTGTCTATTTGATTTTCTACCTCATCGGGTTGATAAGCAGATTTCATTTCAATCGACCCGGCCGCAATTTGTAATCTGGGCAAATGTTGGAACGTCAAATCATAACTAGGCGGTGCGGGTGGGGCAGATGCGCATGAAATAAGGAGTGAAACAACAGGGCCAATAATGAACGCATTTATGCCGAGCTTCGATAGGCTTTCCAAGTAAAGCGCCCTGACGAAGTTAATTGATCGAAACATCCTTGAGCAATTGCGCATCAAATTGATAAATCTCATTACAAAACTCGCATGTGACGGTGACCTGACCCTCTTCCTGCATACTCAAAATATCTTCCTCAGGAAAAGAATTTAGCATATTTTCTATGCGCGTTCGCGAGCATCCGCAATTGAAACTGAAATCTTTGACGTCAAAAACCCTTACACCGTCTTCATTATAAAGACGATAAACAAGCTGTTCGGGGCTCAGTTCAGGGTCCAGCAATTCATCCGGTTCAGTCGTTTCCATTAATGTTTGCATTCTCACCCAGTCATCGTGTGTGCTGGTTCTTCCCATATCAGAGCCACCTTGAAGCGCGGTCTGCTGAATCATAATGCCGCCCGCGCGCCATTCCATATCCCCGCCGGGGCGGAATAATGGCATAGCTGTCAGTTTCAAATGCGTCTGTACTTGCTCAGAGCCGTCAAAATATGCCAGCGCCGCAGACAATAGATTATCCTCTAATGGTACAATGCCCTGATACCGCTCCATATCCGGTCCCTGATCGATAGTAAAAGCAATATGTCCGGTGCCTAGCATATCCTGTTGCGTCGGACTTTCGCCCAGCGCCGCAAAAGCTTCCTTATCGAGTTTCGCATAACCGCGTAAACTGCCATCAGAGCGCGCATCACATACAAGCATTGAGACGGGTCCATCAGATTGCGTTTGAATAACGAAACGACCCTCAAATTTCATACTTGATGCCAGCATGGCTGTCAGAACAACCGCCTCGCCCAACAAAGCCGAAACAGCTTCGGGGTAATCATGGCGGGAGAGTATCTCATTAATCACTGAACCCAGCCTGACAACTCGACCATGCGCGCTGACATTCTCGATTTTATAAGGGAGAGAAATATTATCCATATTATGTGCCGGAGGCTTATCCTTCAAAACACCAAAGCAAAATTGCTTTTTGTATATGGTTTCTATTTTCCGCTTCGTCAAATACCACCGATTGCGGCCCATCTATAACACTTGCCTCTACCTCATTGCCTCGATAGGCAGGTAAGCAGTGCAAGAACACACCATTATCCGACATGTTCATTAAAGCGTCAGTCACCCGGTAAGGTTCAAAAGCTTTCGCCCTTGCCGCCGCTTCCTCAGGGTTATCACTCATCGACACCCAGCAATCCGTATTAACAGCTATTGCCTGATCCACTGCCGCTTCGGGAGTATCGGAAAAAACAATTTTAGCTTCTCTTTCAACAGCCCATGACAAGACATCTTCGGGTGGCCTGAAATTATCCGGCACGGCGAGATGCAATTCGAAATCCAATAAGCTTGCCGCATGTATCCATGAGACGGACACATTATTACCATCCCCAAGCCAAGCAATTTTTTGACCTTTAATGGGACCGCGATGTTCTTCAATTGTCAAAATATCAGCGAGAATCTGACAGGGGTGGCTGAAGGCTGTAAGCCCATTAATCACCGACACGCTGGCTTCCGCTGCAAGCTCAGTCAGATTTTCATGCGGCCCCGTCCTCACCATAATAGCATCCACATAACGGCTGAGTACCTTTGCCGTATCCGACAATGGCTCACCTCTACCAAGTTGCATATCATTATGGTTGAGCATCAGCGTATCACCGCCCAGTTGCCGCATGGCGAGATCAAAAGACACACGTGTCCGGGTAGAGGGTTTATCAAACACCAAGGCAAGTAATTTTCCAGCCAGAGGTTGGTCTGCATCCGGTGTGCCATTTGGCAACCCCGCACGCGCCTCTTTTCTGCGTCTGGCTTCGTCAACAATGTCTCTTACAGTTTGAGACGTTAAATCAGACAAATCTAAAAAGTGCTTCGGCGTCATCTCTAAGCCTCCTCCACTGTCTTATCCACTATCTTACCCAACGCATTCTCAGTCGCCCGCAAATCCTCGCAAGCAGACTCCAGCGCCTCAACCGCAATGTCGATTTCTTCAAGCGTTATAGTGAGGGGCGGCAACAGCCTTACCACATTGTCACCCGCACCCACTGTGAGCAATTTCTGATCCCGTAACGCCTCGACAAGCTTTTTATTTTCAATCACGGCTTTCAATCCAAGCATCAGGCCTTCACCGCGGATTTCAGAGAGGATATCAGGAAAACGGTCAATAACTGAGGCGGTTTTTAGTTTCAATGCCAGACCATTTTGACAAATTGTCTCCAGCATTTCGGGCGCGGCAATCGTATCGATAACAACTTTGCCAACAGCCATACCCAACGGATTACCGCCATAGGTCGAACCATGTGTGCCCGGAACCATTCCTGATGCCGCGGCCTCCGTGGCAAGTATCGCTCCCAGGGGAAAACCACCGCCTATGCCTTTAGCAACAGACATAATATCTGGCGTGATATCCGTCCATTGATGCGCGAAGAGTTTACCTGTCCGGCCAATACCACATTGCACTTCGTCAAAGATCAGAAGCAGACCATGCGCATCGCAAAGTTCCCTTAATTGTCTTAAAAAAGTAAAAGGCACAGGAACAACCCCACCCTCACCCTGAATAGGCTCAATTAATATTGCTGCCGTTGCCGAAGTGATAGCGCTTTTAACACGCTCAACATCAAATTCTTCGACATGCCTAAAACCTGCCAATGGCGGCCCGAAACCTTTGAGGTACCCCTCATTACCGGTGGCTGCCAGCGCAGCCAAGGTCCGCCCATGAAAAGCCCCCGTGAAACAAATGATTTCATAACGACCATCATCACCCTTATCGGCAAAATATTTCCGTGCTGTTTTAATTGAACCTTCAATGGCCTCGGCACCCGAATTACAGAAAAAGATTTTCTCGGCAAATGTCAGTTCAGTGAGCGTTGCCGCGAGTGTTTGTTGTTCAGGCACAGTGTATAGATTAGAGACATGCCAGAGCTTATCGGCTTGCTCCTTTAAAGCCGCGACAAGTGCTGGATGCCCGTGGCCCAACGAATTGACAGCTATGCCCGTCGTAAAATCAAGGTATTTATCCCCGGACTCTGTTTCCAACCACGCGCCATCGCCCCTGACAAATGACAGAGGACTGCGATTATAAGTACCCATGACCGGGTTAATCCCATTATCGTCGTGCGTTTGCATATCCGTAAATAACCAAATTAGATTGAAATAAAAAACGCCCGACACTGTTTAAGGCAGGGCGACTAATAAAATCCAACAATGCCTATTATCCATGAAAAACCCCAGCTTTGTCAATGAATTGAGGGGGTGTGAGATTGAATTCAGGCTTTGATGCGGTAGCCGCGATCAAACATAATATAACAGCTCACCCATAGAATAATATTTAAAGCCGCCAGAAGGAGTACGCCAACCACTAGATTGCCCTCCGGCTGACCGATAAAGCCATAGCGGAAACCGTCAATCATATAGAAGAATGGATTAAAGGATGAAAACACCTGCGCTGGCTCGGGTAGTTGATCCACTGAGTAAAAAGTGCCGGATAAGAATGTCAACGGCGTAATAATGAAATTAGTAATCGCCTGCATATGATCAAATTTTTCAGCCCAGATACCCACCAACATGCCCATAAATGACATTAAGAGCGAACCGGATACCGCAAAGTACAGCACCGCCCATATGTTACTGAGTGTGAAATCGACAAAAAAGGTCATGCCTAAAAAGGTGAATACACCGACAACCAACCCGCGTGTCAGGCCACCCAGCGCAATCGCAGTGGTTAATTCACCCGCAGATAAGGGCGGCATAAGAATATCAACCACATTACCCTGCACCTTACCGATTAATAAAGATGATGAGGTATTGGCAAAGGCGTTTTGCAACATTGCCATAATCACCAGACCCGGGGCGAGATAACTCGTAAAAGGTGTGCCGCCGATATCAGGACGCAAGCCCCCTAATGCTAAAGAAAAAATTGCCAAAAACAGCAAGGTCGTCACCACAGGCGCGCCTACAGTTTGAAAGACGACTTTCCAAAACCTACGAACTTCGCGCAAATAAAGTGTCCATAACCCGACCCAATTCACCAATCCAAAGCGTCTAGCGCCCTGAGCAGGCCATGTGTGGTGAAAAGTAGAATTCTCGGTGTTCTGCGGTTCAGATGACATGTCTTAGCCATAGATTACCTCTGCGTTTCAGGCAATAGATGATTTTACAGATGTAAATCTGGGGAAAACTCGGTTTTTTGACGTTTCATCTGTGGATAATGGTCTTCAGTATATTGACGTAGTTTCTACATCTTGTAGATTTTAAGAAATAAACCACTAGATGTAGTGAGTTTTATTGTTAACGGCATCACATGCGCAACTAATTCAGGAGATAATCATGGCTTGGACAGAAGAAAGGGTAGAATTACTCAAGAAACTTTGGACAGAAGGTTTAAGTGCGAGCCAGATAGCCCGTCAAATGGGCGGTGTGACACGGAATGCCGTGATAGGCAAAGTGCACCGCCTCGGTCTCTCAGGACGGGCTACACCAGCGCGGGTATCAACTGCCAAAGTAGGCACACAGACCGCTCGAACACGCCAGACGCAACCAAGTATTGCGGGTACCAAGCTTTCATATGACAAAGACGAGAGCTTAGACGAGATGAAATATGACCCTGCGCCTGAGCCTATTCTATCGCCGGAAGAACGTGCCAGCGTCTTGAACCTTACGGAACATACTTGCAAATGGCCTATCGGCGATCCAGGAAATTCAAACTTTCATTTTTGTGGTGCGAGAAGCAAACCCGGCAACCCATATTGCGAAACTCATGTCGTTCAGGCCTATCAACCGGTCGAAAGACGTCGCAGAAAAAGTTCAGGCCAAGCCTAATCTTCATGTTAGTCTCCTAGCTGCGTAAAGGGGGATTATTTATGACACAGCTTAATGGAAAAGTTTTTGTCATTACCGGAAGCGGTGATGGCATTGGTCGAACGACCGCTCAAGTTGCTGCTCAAAAGGGCGCACATATTATTGTTAATGATCACAATCCAGATGCGGCAGAAGAAACAGCCAAGCTTATTAAAAATGATGGCGGAAAAGCCGATCACTTCCAGCTTGATGTTACGGATAGAGATGCCGTGTTTGAACTTGCCAAGCGTGTAGAAACAGATTTCGGTGGGGCTGATCTTCTCCTGAATAATGCGGGCGTATCCATGCGTGTCAGTGTTGAAAAAATGACAGTGGAAGAAATGGAATGGATGATGGGCATTAATGTCTACGGCGTTCTTAACGGCACTCAGGCTTTTCTCTCTCAAATTAAAGAAAGCAATGGGCATATTATTAATGTCTCAAGCATTCTTGGGTTAATCGGCATGTCAACGCAGTCGGCATATAATGCCGCCAAATTTGCCGTTGCCGGTTTCTCAGAAGCGCTTCGCCTTGAAATGCTAGACCATGATGTCCGCGTATCGACGGTTTTCCCAGGCGGGGTCAGAACCAAAATCGCCACACGCACCCGTCTCCCCCAAGATGAAGATACTGAGGAAGCCCGAAGTGAATTGCAAAAAGGGTTCAATCAAATGGCTTTCACAACGCCGATGGATGCCGGTAAGATTATTGTTAAAGGCATAGAAAAACAAAGCCCGCGCATTCTCATCGGTCGAGATGCACTTCATATTGATATTATGAGAAGACTTTTCCCCGCCCGTTATGCTAAATATTTGGGATTAACGCGGGGTTTAAAAACATAATTACCCTGAAATTTGTTGTTCAAATTTAAGGTTTGTCAGTGTTCATCTTAAAAGACAAAATTTTTACACTTCTTTTTATGACTTGCTTTGTCTTGACTGGTTCGCTGTTTAATCCAGAACACAGCGAAGCAAATTCAGGCGAGGTAAATGTTTACTCTTATCGCCAGCCTTTTCTGGTGAAACCTCTATTTGACAAATTTACCGACCAAACCGGCATTAAGGTTAACGTTATATTTGCTCAAAAAGGCCTGCTAGAGAAAATCAAATTGGAAGGGCAGCGCAGTCCAGCAGATGTTCTCCTCACAGTGGATATTACGCGTCTACTCGAGGCGTCTCAGACGATTGCCCAAGAAGTAAACTCAGATATTCTGATACAATATATCCCACCGGCTTTTCGCGGACAACAAAATCGATGGTTCGGCCTTACCCATCGCGCACGAGTGGCTTTTGTATCCAATCGACTGCCGGAGGTGACCCAACTTACCTATGCTGAACTGGCAGATCCAAAATGGCAGGGAAAAATATGTACGCGTTCAGGCCAACACCCATACAATCTTGCCATGTTCGCTGCTTACCTGACAAAACATGGCGAAGCGGCTACGCAAGAGTGGCTGGGGAGCCTTAAAAAAAATCTGGCGCGCAAACCTTCAGGCAACGATAGGGCTCAAGTCCGTGCTGTCTATGCCGGGGAATGTGATATAGCTATCGGGAACACTTATTATATGGGTGCCATGGTTGAAAATGATAAAAACCCGGAGCAAAAAGAATGGGCTCAATCCGTTCACATGGTTTTTCCAGATAATCACACCACGGGCTCACATGTTAATTTATCCGGCATGGTGATGGCACGTTATGCGCCCAATAAAAAAAATGCGCAAAAACTCATGGAATTTCTTGTTTCACAGGCAGCCCAAAAGATTTATGCCAATTTGAACTATGAATACCCTGTCAGAGCCGACACATTGCCGTCACCACTTGTTCAATCATGGGGTGCGCTGAAGCCGGACACGACACATGCTGCGGATATTGCTGCAAACCGAACAAAAGCCAGCCGGTTGGTCGATATTGTGGGCTATGACAGATAATAACCCGGTTTTAAAGTAACCCTCTCAGTTTATGAGCTGTTAACCTAAAATATGCACAATATTTAATCATATTATTTATGTGATTAATAAATAGGCAAATTATACAGACCTTCAGAAGCATCACATAGGCTTAAAAAACGAGCCGGAAGCCGTTTATTTAAAATTTAATTAATAATATCAAATATTTATAAAATATAACTTTCATATTATAAATTTTTGGCACAGTTCGTGAATAAGTATGTATGTGTAAGCCCTCCTTGCACATTGAACAACATTGAAAGGATTTTAAAAATGTTAATTTCACTCAAAGACCATCTGGTAAAAACAACAGCAATTGGACTTTTACTAGGTTCTGCATCCTTGGTAACCCCAGCAAAAGCAGAGTCTTCCCTAGAAGGTAACATCGGTTTCACGAACAATTACGTCTGGCGCGGCATGACTCAGACCGATGACCAAGCAGCCATATCTGGTGGGCTAGATTTCTCTGCTGGCGGTTTCTATGCAGGCACTTGGGCATCAAACGTTGACTTTGCAGATGATACAAATTCTGAACAAGACGTTTACTTCGGTTACGCCGGTGATGCGGGAGATGTTAGTTATGATGTTGGTTACATTGCCTACATGTATTCAGGCGGTGATGACTTAGACTTTTCAGAAATATATGTTTCAGTAGGCGCTGCTGGTTTTTCATTAACATATTCATATCTAGTTGATGCAGATTACGATGCTGATAGTGGAGATGAGACTTATCTTGCTCTTGATTATGAACTCCCATTGACTGGCGATTTTGGCGTTAGCCTTCACTACGGTATCTACGACAAAGACTCTGTCGCAGATGAACAAACAGATTTTGGAATGACCATCTCTAAAGACGATTTTTCACTTACATTTAGTCAAGTTGATGATGAGTTTTTCGCAAATGATGAAGACATGAAAATCTTCGTCTCTTACGGAATCGGATTCTAATAATCATTTAATTTTTTTAACGACTGTATTTTCATTTTAATAATAGGGAGTAAATGATGTCTTTTATTAAAAAACCAGGATTTCAGTTTTTTATCTTTTTTGGAATTTTTGCATTAATTGCAGGAATTGCACATGCTGAGGTAAGCGCTGAAACCCAATATGTATTCAATACTTTCCTCTTTCTTGTGTGTGGATTCTTGGTCATGTTTATGGCTGCGGGCTTCGCCATGTTGGAAGCTGGTAGTGTTCGATCTAAAAACGCTGCAGCAATTTGTATTAAGAACATCTCGTTGTATTCTACAGCCGGCCTTCTTTACTGGCTCGTTGGTTATAACCTCATGTATGGCGTCGATGAAGGTGGATTTCTCGGTGGTTTAAGTGTTTGGACAGCTGATGATCTAGCAGTTGGAGCTGAAACACCAGATTATTCTGGTGGATATGCATCTGGCTCTGATTGGTATTTCCAGATGGTATTTTGTGCAACTACTGCCTCAATAGTCTCTGGAACAATTGCCGAGCGTCTAAAAATTTGGCCTTTCCTTATCTTCACGCTAGTTCTCACTGGTTTCATCTATCCTATTGTTGGTGGATGGGAATGGGGCGGCGGTTTCTTGGATGCTAACTTTGCATTCTCTGATTTCGCTGGTTCAACCTTGGTACACTCTACAGGCGGATGGGCAGCTCTTGCAGGTGCAATCGTCATTGGTGCACGT
>QOQK01000009.1 GCA_003331985.1 PS1 clade bacterium
CCTCGCGGCGGGTGGTGATTTTGATAAGTGCATCGAGAATATTGATATTGGTGGACCGGCGATGATCCGGGCGGCAGCCAAGAACCATGGTGATGTTGCGGTGATTGTGGATAATCAAGACTTCACGGCAGTCCTTGAAGCGCTTGACAAACATGAGGGAAAATTACCGGGCAGTTTACGCAAAAGTTTAGCGCAAAAGGCGTATGCAAGAACGGCAGCTTATGATGCCGCGATTTCCAACTGGTTTGCTGACCAACTCGACATATCAACAGAGCCGGATTATCGCAGTCTTGGCGGGCGTTTGAAGCAATCACTAAGATATGGTGAGAACCCGCACCAGAATGCCGGTTTTTATGTTGGCGGGCCGGAACGTTTTGGCGTTGCCACAGCGGATCAAATTCAAGGGAAAGAACTTTCTTTCAACAATATTAACGACACCAATGCAGCTTTTGAACTTGTTGCTGAAATGGATGCCGACATGCCGGCCTGTGCGATTATCAAACACGCTAACCCTTGCGGTGTTGCTACAGCAGCGACCATGTCAGACGCTTTTTCTCACGCTCTTAAATGCGATCCTGTCAGCGCCTTTGGCGGGATTATCGCGCTTAATAAACCACTTGATGCAGAAACCGCAGCGGCTGCGACCAAAATTTTTACGGAAGTTATTATTGCTCCCTATGCAGATGAAGACGCGCGCGCGATTATTGGGGAAAAGAAAAATCTGCGCCTCTTGCTCACCGGTGGCATGCCAGACCCAGCCGAAGCAGGGTTGGATGTAAGAACCGTCAGCGGTGGCTTACTTGTACAGAATAGAGATAATGGCCGTATTAGCCGAGAAATGCTTCAGGTTGTGACGAAGCGCCAGCCAGATGACAGAGAGCTAGAGGATATGCTGTTCGCTTTCCGAGTTGCCAAGCATGTTAAATCAAATGCAATTATTTATGCTAAAAACGGCGCAACAGTTGGCATTGGCGCCGGGCAGATGAGCCGGATTGACAGCGCGCGTATCGCCGCCAGCAAGTCCGAAGATGCCGCTAAAGCAGCAGAAGAAACTGAAACCCTAACAAAAGGATCGGTTGTCGCTTCAGATGCATTCTTCCCTTTTGCGGATGGGCTAATCAGCGCCGCGCAAGCTGGCGTAACCGCCGTCATTCAACCGGGCGGTTCAATTCGTGATGATGAAGTGATTGCCGCTGCGGATGAGGCAGGGCTAGCTATGGTGGTCACAGGAATGCGCCACTTCAAGCATTAAGCTTTAAAGTTTAATCACCCAAATAGGCGCGTGACGGTCTCTGCCACGCAGGCTGGTTTTTCTTCGCCTTCAATTTCAATTGTCGCTTTGACAACCAATTGAATGCCACCACCCGCTTCTTCTACAGATACAACTTCGGATATACCCCGCACGCGAGATCCAACCTTCACCGGATTGATAAAACGCACTTTGTTGCAACCATAATTAATGCCCATGGCGACTTTAGTAATCGAGTAGGTCTCTTTCATCAGCATTGGCAACAGCGAAAGAGTAAGAAAACCATGTGCGATGGTAGTCCCGAACGGGCTTTGTTCCGCCATTTCCTTATTAATGTGAATCCATTGATGGTCGCCAGTCGCATCGGCGAACATGTTGACCCTATCTTGGTCGATTTCCATCCATTCTGAAGTCCCGAGTGTTTGCCCCTCGGTACCCAGCATATCCATTGGTGTTTCAAAAACTGCAGCCATGTATCCCTCACTGAATTTATCAGTCGACATGATTATCCAACCCATTCTGAATTACAAGCCAAATCCGAGCGATAAGAGGGAGAAAACAGGGAAAGGGGGATAGGTTATTTTTATTCGTACATATGTACGAATATGATTGTAATTTGCAATGCACCATGCAAACTTACCATCTTCAAATGAAAGATTTATTATGTCCGCAACCGCACAAATTCATCTGACACATCTTCAGAGACTAGAGGCAGAGGCCATTCACATTATGCGTGAAGTTGTTTCTGAAGCACAAAATCCCGTTATGCTTTATTCTGTAGGCAAGGACAGCGCTGTGATGCTTCACCTCGCCATGAAAGCCTTTTATCCCTCAAAACCACCTTTTCCGCTTCTCCATGTAGATACGGGCTGGAAGTTTAAGGAAATGATTTCATTTCGGGATGATTTGGTCGCTAAACTGGGACTTGAGTTGCTTACCCACACAAATCCGGAGGGATTGGCCGATGGTGTTGGACCATTTACCCATGGGTCAGCTGTCCATACAGATATTATGAAAACACAGGGTCTGAAACAGGCGCTTGATAAATATCAATTTGACGCCGCCTTCGGAGGCGCACGCAGAGATGAAGAAAAAAGTCGCGCCAAAGAGCGGATTTTCTCCTTTAGATCAGCCCAACACCAATGGGATCCAAAAAACCAGCGCCCGGAATTGTGGTCAATTTATAATGTTCAAAAGCATGAAGGTGAGTCAATTCGCGTCTTTCCACTATCTAACTGGACCGAGCTGGATATCTGGCAATACATACATCTTGAGCAAATCCCGATTGTCCCGCTGTATTTTGCCGCCGAACGTCCTGTGGTCGAGCGCGATGGCACACTCATTATGGTTGATGATGACCGCATGCCGCTTAAAGACGATGAACAGCCAATACTAAAAAATGTGCGCTTTAGAACATTGGGGTGTTACCCGTTAACGGGCGCGGTGGAAAGCACCGCCGATACATTACAAGCCATTATTCAGGAGATGCTCCTCACCCGTACCTCAGAGCGCCAAGGCCGCGTCATTGACCATGACCAATCCGCGTCAATGGAGAAGAAAAAACAAGAGGGGTATTTCTAATGCACCAGTCCGATTTAATCTCAAGCGATATCGACGCCTATTTGAAGGCGCATGAAAATAAATCTCTTTTACGTTTCATAACTTGCGGCTCCGTTGATGATGGCAAATCAACGCTCATCGGACGATTGCTCTATGAGTCAAAAATGATTTTTGAGGACCAACTCACTGCACTTGAGCAAGACTCGAAGAAAGTTGGCACACAGGGTGAGAATATTGACTTCGCTCTTTTGGTCGACGGCTTGGCAGCGGAACGTGAACAAGGCATCACGATTGATGTTGCTTATCGTTTTTTTGCCACAGAACACCGAAAGTTTATCGTCGCCGATACCCCCGGTCATGAGCAATATACGCGCAATATGGCAACCGGCGCATCGACGGCAGATTTGGCTGTGCTCTTGATAGATGCCCGCCAAGGGGTGCTGACCCAAACGAAACGCCATGCCTTTATCGCCTCACAGCTGGGTGTCCGGCATATTGTCTTAGCAGTGAATAAGATGGATTTGGTTGATTACAGTGAAAAGGTTTTTAACGAGATTGTGGACGACTTCAAAACCTTTGCCGATCAACTCGATATCCCTAATCTTCACGCCATTCCCGTCTCGGCTTTGGCTGGAGATAATGTTGTCGATGGCAGTCGGTACATGCCCTGGTATGAGGGGCCAAGCTTGCTTGGTTATCTTGAAGGTGTAGATGTCGAAGCCGAGGAAACCAGCCTACCGTTCCGTATGCCCGTGCAATGGGTCAACCGACCAGATTTAGATTTTAGAGGTTATGCAGGACGCGTTGCCGGCGGCATTGTCCGTCCCGGGGATGATGTACGTGTTTTGCCATCCGGCAAACAAAGCAAAATCGCCCGTATCGTCACTATGGATAGTGATTTGGATGAAGGCGTATCCGGACAATCTGTGACACTGACCCTTACCGATGAGATTGATATTTCTCGTGGTGATGTGATTGCAACCTCCGAGACCCCGCCCGAAATTTCCGATCAGTTTGATACCACCATCATCTGGCTGTCAGAAGAGCCGATGCTACCCGGGCGTTCGTACAGAATGAAAACAAGCTCCAGGCTCGTTTCAGCAACCGTCAACGCACCCAAACATAAAACAGATGTAAATACGCTGCAAAAATTACCGGCGAAGACATTGCAACTTAATGAGATTGGGAATTGTACACTTGCCGTGGATCGCCCGATTGCATTTGACAGCTATAATGAAAATCGCCAAACCGGAAGCTTTATTCTGATTGACCGGATGACCAATAATACTGTCGGCATGGGTATGATTAATTTCCCGCTAAGACGAGCGGCCAATATTCATTGGCAGAATCTTGATATCAACAAAGCGGCCAATGCCGAACAGAAAGGTCAAAGCCCTGCTGTTTTATGGTTTACGGGCTTGTCAGGATCCGGCAAATCCACGATTGCGAATGAAGTCCAAAGGCGCCTTTTCGCCTCCGGACGGCATAGTTTTATTTTGGATGGTGATAATGTCCGTCATGGCCTTAACCGCGATCTGGGTTTTACTGATGCAGACCGAGTGGAAAATATCCGCCGTGTTGCCGAAGTTTCAAAACTTATGGTGGATGCAGGGTTAATTACGCTTGTTTCATTTATTTCTCCTTTCCGAGCTGAAAGAGACCTCGCACGCAACCTTATGGAAGAGGGCGAGTTCATTGAAATTTTTGTGAATACCCCCTTATCAGTTGCTGAAAGCAGAGACCCTAAAGGGCTTTATAAAAAAGCACGCGCCGGAAATTTGAGAAACTTTACCGGTATCGATAGCCCCTATGAAGCGCCTGAAAACCCTGAAATTGAAATTAATACGGATGATATGAGTTTAGAAGATGCTGCAGAACGCGTGATTAACGGGTTAATCGAGCGGGGCATTATCGAAGCGTAATGGCAGTTAAGGCATCAGATAAAGCTGACGATAGATCTACCAAAAACCACCTCCGTCGTATCGGGTCTGCAGGTTTAATTAATGTGGCGTATGATTTTATATCTATGCATGGACTAGACAGGCTAACATTCCGACATATTGCCAATCAGGCTAATTGTTCGCTCGGCACGCTGACCTATCATTTCAGTTCCAGAGACGACCTAATCAGCGCTGTATTGAGCGATAAAATCTTACCGGCCATGCAACAAGGCGCCTTGCTCCCTCATCACTCGGATCCCGCAATTGCCTTTTTTGAGGCCATCAAAAATGGCCTGCCCTATAATGAAACTACAAAAGATTACTGGCGTGTGCGGCTTGAATTAATGGGGTTTGCTGCTCAAAACCCGATTTTCAGAACCCGCTTCAGACACGCTGAGTCAGCACGTATCATATATTTAGAAAAGCTTTTTTCGCGTCTGAAAAGCCTTGGAAAAATGTCAAAGGACACAGATGTATCAAAACGCGCCACACAGACGATACAGTTTGAAACCGGGGCAGCGCTTGCCATGTTAACCGCAAAAGATATTGACCGCGTTGCCACAGGAGATGCGTTTATGGACTGGTTAAAATCAATTCTTGATTTAGACTAGGCCAATCATATTTCTGTTACAATGCCTCACTAGGATGTTCCTGTATTTGATAAATACCAGTTAAAAAGTTAGACAAAATGCTAGATAAAAATTCGCAAGACCCCAATGAAACGCCAAGCGTAGCCCGTCCCATACCTGCCGTAACCGATAAAACTGAACGCGAGAAATGGCGGCGTCTTCCCTTTGACGGCCCCCGTAATTTCCGTGATATGGGCGGCTATATCAATCAGGACGGCAAGGCCGTCAAATGGGGTGTCATTTACAGAGCTGACCGGCTGTCTGCCTTGACCGACACAGATATGGATTATTTTAAAAGACTTAATATTCGTAAGATTATCGACTTTCGTTCAGATCATGAGAGAAAAGAAGCCCCTAGCCGCACGGATACGCTGGAAGATACCCAGACCTTATGGATGGAAGTTTTTGAGGGCGGCGCTTTTGTTGAAGATATGTGGCGCAGTCTTTTCAGTGGTGATTTATCAGACGCCAGCCATCTGCATGATATGATGAAAACCGCCAATCGCCGCTTCGTCAGTCACCATAATAATGTTTTTGCCAATTTCTTTAAGCTACTGCTTGAAGATGAGAATATTCCCCTGCTGTTTCACTGTATGGGCGGTAAAGACCGCACAGGTTTTGCCGCAGCGATGATTTTATCTGCTCTTAAGGTGCCGGAAGACACTATTATGAAAGATTATTTGCTAACGAATACACTCACAGCAGCCTCCACAGAAATTCGCAAGAAGAACCTCAAGGAGCGTCTTGAGCGAGACATCGCGGATGATTTGTTGGATGCGGTTATGAAAGTTCAGGCAGATTATCTGAATGCAGGTTTCGAAACCATTCAAGAAGAGTATGGTTCTGTCGAAAGTTTCCTCAAGGAAGGCCTCGAACTTGGTCCCGCTGAATTGGAAGAGTTGCAAAAGCGCTACCTCACGGCAGATTAAGCGCCCATATCAACATAAATTTCTTCATTTTCAATTTTGACCGGAAAAACCCGTATCGGTTTTTTTGTCAGGGCACCAATCGGTGAACCGTCTTTTAAATCAAACCTCTGCCCATGAAGCGGACAGAATATGAAACACCCACGAATACGCCCGCCTTCAAGTGGCTGGAGTTGATGTGTGCACATATTTTCAACTGCGTAAATATCATCCACAGTTTTGCAAATCAGAACCGAAACACCATTTAAATCAAAGGCTCGGTTTTCATTTTCTGCGAGGGTATCAACCCCAGTTGCCAAGACAAAATTATCAGACACTTTAAACTCCTGCTGAAAACTTACTGAGCACGTTGATTGAATCGTCGACCCACCATTGCGGAGGCTATATTCACCTTCTGAATATCAATAGCACCTCCAGCAATTCCCCAGCCCCATGAGTCACGCATCCGACGTTCCATATTAAAATCCTTCGAATATCCATAAGCTCCCATCATCTGGACAGCGTTAGATGTTACTTCGCGGGCAATTTCATTGGCAAAACATTTTGCTACTGAGGAGTCGAGAATACTCGGTAGATTATCTTCAGCATTTGAAGCAGCACGATGTATCAACAGGCGTGCCGCTTCTACACGCATCTGCATTTCCGCCAGCCTAATCTGTACAGCCTGAAAATCGACAATTGGTTTACCGAATTGTTTGCGGTCCTGCACATAGGTCATCACCTCTTCAAGCGCACCAGATGCCTGACCCAGTGCCATAGTGGCATTGCCGCAACGCTCAAGATCAAATGCTTCCATCAGTTTTTTAAACCCACCTGCCGGAACAATAATATTTTCCAACGGTACTTCAGCGTCATCCAGGAAAATGTCACAGGATGGAACACCGCGGAAGCCCATAAGACTTTCCTGCTGACCGAAAGATATGCCCGGCGCATCTTTTTCGACAAAAACGGCACCAATGCCTTTGGCACCCGGATCATCGGACAAACGGCAATATACAACATAGCCATCCGCATGACCGCCGCCGGAACACCATCTTTTTAACCCGTTCAAAATCACCTTGTCATTTGTTACGCGGCCTTTGGTTTTCAAATCAGTCAAAGCCGAGCCAGCATCCGGCTCGGACATAGCAACCGCAACAATCATATCGCCAGAACAGACTTCAGGAATGACCCTTTTCTTCAGGCTCTCTTCGGCAAAATGCTCAATCGCTTTAACCGGCCCGACACACGACTCGAAAACAGGAAATGCAATGGCTGATGATATTTTGGCAAATTCTTCAAGCACAATCAGCGCGTCGATATTACCGAGACCAAGCCCGCCATATTCTTCAGGCACATTAATGCCCAAAAAGCCCATCTCGCCATATTTGCGGATGAGTTCATGGGTCGGGGGTGAAGCTTCTGTCTCACAAATTTGTGCAGCTTCGGGTAATTCGGATTTTGCGAAATCTCTGGCGGTTTGTTGAAATGCCTGCTGATCATCGGTTAATTTGAAATCCATGATATCTCCCTATCGGCTAGATAATGCCTTGTGCTTCGAGTTCTTCAATTTGAGCCTCGGACAACCCAAGCTCACTTAAAATTTCTGCATTATGCCCCCCAATTTCCGGTGGCGCGGTTGGCGCATTGGGAGTTAATGATGAAAATTGTGCCGGCAGACCCAGAACAGGGGCAAATGTACCCTCCATTCCATTGACAGCAACAGATGTAAAATAAGACATGGCATCGACCTGCGGATTGTCAAGAGCTTGCTGTAGCGACAAAACAGGCCCACTGGGCACACCCTTTTCCTGCAGCATTGATAATGCCTCCGATGTTGTTCGCTGTGCACACCACGTAGCCATGATGTCGCATAAAACATCATTATGGTCGCCACGGTGCTGATCAGACTGAAACCGATCATCTTCTACAAGCTCGGATTTACCGACAGTCTCTGCCCATCGTTTGAACAAATTATTACCCACTGTATGCACCAGAATATGCCCGTCCGATGTTGCAAAAACATCTGAGGGTGCAGAGGTCTGCACACGATTACCTGTTCCGACACGGTTAATTCCAGTAACACCCTGTTCAATGAGATGCGCATTCATCACAGCCAGCGCCGTATTTAACAAAGATGTCTGAACATGCTGGCCTTGGCCGGTCTTTTCACGTTCCATCAGGGCAGCCATGGTTGCAAAGGCAGACATCAATGCTGTCGCATAATCGACATAAGGTGCGCCAGCCTTGGCAGGATTTCCGGGGGTTCCGGTGAGGTACATCGCGCCAGACATCGCCTGGCCGATACCATCAAAGCCGCCCTTTGTGCTGTCTGGACCTATATCACCAAACCCGGTCTGGGTCACTAGAATCACCTCAGGATGGCTTTGATAGAGTGTTTCCCAGTCCAAACCGAGGCGTTTAAGTGCCGCCGGTGGCAAATTGGCGACCACAATGTCTGCCGTAGCAACTAATTTGCCTAGAATCTCACGCCCACTTTCGTCAGATAAGTTGAGTGAAAGTGATTTTTTGCCCCATCCAGTTTGGTATATCAAACCGCCCTCTCCAGGCTGCCCGCTATCATCAAATGAAAGGGGCGAAATAAATCTATCCTCACCACCATCAGGGCGCTCAACCCGAATAACATCCGCCCCAAGCGCACCTAGAAGTGTTGCGCAATAAGGTCCTGCGACATAACGGCCAATATCGACAATTCTTATATTTTCTAGAGGTTTAGACATATATTCAAACTTACAGTGAGTTGGTGCTTTTGTAATAACTCTTTCCATAAAAGTGAACTGGTATGATTGAGAGTTATATACAATTTCTTTATATGTATGGATACCTACACTGAGTTTTTTCATATTTAGGATATCAAATGGACGCTGCACGCATTGAATCTTTAGAAAAAGGTATGGCATACGAGCAGTCCCGTGAAGGGCCACCCCCGGGATTTCCTAAATTGCCGCCAATACCTGCAAAAAGGTACACAGATCAGGCTTTTTTTGAGCTTGAAATAGAACACCTTTGGAAAAAAAGCTGGCTCTATGCTTGCCATATGGATGAATTGCTTGAACCGGGCAGTTTTTATCTCTGGGAGCGCATCGGATCGCCGATTTTTATCGTGCGCGGAAGAGATGATAAATTACGCGGTTTCTATAATACCTGCCGTCATCGTGGTGCCCCGGTTGTGCGAGAGCAAACTGGCCGTCGTAATCTTTTTGTATGCACCTATCATGGCTGGTCGTATGACGATAAAGGACATCTAATTAATATGCGTGACCCGCGCGACTTCCCGGATTTTGACAAGTCCTGTCACAGTCTGGTTGAGGTCGCTGTTGAAGTTTTCGGCAAAATGGTTTTCGTCAATCTTGATAAAGAGGCAAAGCCACTGATGGATTATCTCCATCCCGTGCCAAGAGATATGGCGCAGTTCCAGAGTGAAAATATGCGTCTCGTCCGTAAAACAACATTGGATATTAAGTGCAATGTTAAAATCCTATTGGATGCATTTCAGGAAACATATCACCTAAAGTCTATTCACCAAAAAACAGTTGATAGATTTCTTGATCATCTGGGCACTCATATTGAACTTTGGCCTAATGGTCATTCGCGCATGGTTACCCCACATCGGGATCCTGATTGGGTTGATCCGGGCGTAGAAGGTTTACCCGAAGTCGAGACTGTCGGCGAAGTCGGGCGTATAAATAATTTCTCTTATAATATTTATCCCAATATTGTCTGCCCGCCTTATGCCAGTGGCAACTCGTTAATTATCTTCTGGCCGAAAACAATTAACACAATGGAAATTGAAGTCATCTGGGTTGCACCGGATTGGGGGGATGGGCCTTTATCAGATGTCTGGGATACCCGCCTTGGGAATTTTGATAAAATTCTGGAAGAAGACACTCAATTTGCTGAACAAATTCAAATCTCAGTTGAGTCTGACGGCTTTCAAGGTACGCCACTTTCTTATCAAGAAAGACGCATCTATCACTGGCATGAACATCTTGATAGACTTATAGGCGAAGAAAATCTCCCGGAAGGTACGCGTATTGAGCCTCTAATGGAGCCATATATTATGGATCCTTACGCCTCCGAAGCCGGGGAATAAAGGATATCCGATGGGACAGTTCGGGCTTACGGCATATGGCAGCTATTTGCCATTTCAATCAATTTCGCGTCAGGCTATTTTTGACCAGATTGGTTGGATTCAAGGTGGCCTAAAGGCTTATGCTAAAGGTAAAAGAAGTTATGCCGATTGGGATGAAGATGCCGTAACGCTTGCCGTTGCTGCCGCCCGCCAGTTGCTGAACACTACCGATGCCGCCCAAGTTCAAAATCTCAGTTTTGCTTCGACCACAGCCCCGTTTCTTGATCGTTCTAATGCAGGCATTGTGGCGGCTGCACTTGATTTAGCTGACCGCACGCATTGCCATGATTCATCAGGCAGTCAACGGGCAGCCCTCGCTCCACTTGTGGCGGCCTGCCATAATCAAGGCGATGGTTTGCTGATTGCTGCCGGAGAGAAAAAGCCTGTTCAACCGGCAAATGTAATGGAGATGCTCGCCGGTGATGCTGGCGCCGCCGTGCTGACAGGGTCTGAAAATGTAATCGCAGAGTTGATTGCCGCCCAATCCGTTTGCTCAGATTTTGTGGATCATTACCGTACAGCAGAAAGTGGTACGGATTATGTTCTGGAAGAGCGCTGGGTTCGTGAGGAGGGGCTTGCAAAAATTGCAGCGCCACTCATTGCGTCACTTTTGGCAGACAATAATATGAGCGTTGAGGATATTGACCACTTTATTCTTCCTGTCGCTTATCCTTCCCATGCGCGCGCTATTGCGCGGACATGCGGCATCAAAGAAGATGCTGTTGCGGATGCCCTGTTTACAGATTGTGGTTTCTCTGGTGTCGCACATCCTTTACTTATGCTGAATGATTGCCTTGATCGCGCAGCGCCAAACAGCCTAATTTTATTGACAGGTTTTGGTCAGGGAATGGATGCCATTCTTCTTAAAACGACTGAACATATAAGCAGTTATAAGGCCTCAATCTCGGTGCAGGACTTTATGACCAATCTACGGGTTGAAGATAATTATCCGCGCTTCCTCGCTTCTAACGGGCAATTTCACCCGGATTGGGGGATGCGCGCTGAACGTGATAATCGAACCGCGCAAACTGTTGCTTTTGACAAAAGCCGCGATATTTACGGTCTTGTCGGCGGATTTTGCACCTCATGTCAGACACCTCAATTCCCCAAAGCCAGACGATGCGTGAACCCCGAATGTAATGCGCTTGATACCCAGCAGGATTATCGTTTTGCCGATATACCTGCCACCGTGAAATCTTTTACGGAAGACTGGATGGCCTTTAACAGAAACCCGCCACTGATTTACGGGAACATCTCCTTTGAAGGCGGCGGCAATATGTTCATTGAAATGACAGGATTTTCGCCCGGGGACATTGCCATAGGGGACAAAGTCGAGATGGATTTCCGTATCAAGGATATTGACGATAAACGTGGCTTCCATAGATATTTTTGGAAAGCTGCCGCTAAGAGAAAAATGTGAGGCGAGAGGGCTAACATGGCTGAAGGCATAAAAGATAAAGTTGCTATTATCGGCATGGGCTGTAGCAAATTCGGCGAACGATGGGATGCACGCCCCGAAGATCTCATTACTGAAGCCTTTGAAGAAGCGCTGGTGGATGCCAAGATTGAAAAAGAAAGCATAGACGCAGCTTGGTTTGGGGTTTTTTATGACGAGCAAAATGTCGGCAAATCTGCTTATCCGCTGTCACAATATTTGCGCTTGCCTAACATTCCCGTTACCCGCGTGGAAAACCTTTGCGCGACCGGAACTGAGTCCCTGCGCGGCGCAGTATACGCTGTAGCCGCTGGCGCATGTGATATCGCGCTTGCTGTCGGATGTGAGAAATTAAAAGATACAGGATTTGCCGGCCTTCCCGAAAGAACAAAAGGCACATTTGAAGACCTTTATCAGCCTGGCTTCACGCCGCCAGGCGCTTTTGCACAACTCGGCGCTGCCTATGCGCATAAATACGGGTTGGACATGGCAGACCTTAAAAAGGCAATGGCGCATGTTTCATGGAAAAGCCACGAAAACGGATTTTTGAACCCGAAGGCGCATCTCCGCAAAAAGCTGAGCATTGAACAAATTCTGAATGCTCCACCGGTTGCTTATCCGCTCGGTGTGTTTGACTGTTGTGGCGTTTCTGATGGTGCATCATGCGCGATTGTCGCCCGCCCGGAAATTGCCAAAGATCTTGTCGGTGAAAATTTTGTTACTGTGAAGTCCATGCAACTATCACCCTCTAATGGTGTTGAAATGGGACATCAATCATGGGACGGCGCCGGAACAATCACGACGCGCAAAGCCTCAGAGCGCGCTTATGCCGAGGCCGGCATCAGTGATCCACGCACGGATATTAGCATGACCGAAGTCCATGATTGCTTCTCTATTACCGAGCTAGTGTTGATGGAGGATCTGTGGCTTTCAGATGATGGCATGGCCCCTAAAGATATTCTTGATGGCAGATTTGACGCTGACGGCGACATTCCCTGCCAGATTGATGGAGGTCTGAAATGTTTCGGTCACCCTGTCGGCGCATCGGGCTTGCGGATGACCTATGAAATTTATCTGCAACTACTGGGCCGCGCCAATGACCGCCAACTTAAAGATCCCAAATTCGGGCTGGCGCATAATCTCGGTGGTATTCCAAACAGAAATGTTGCAGCAGTCTCAATTTTTGGGATGAACGAATAGGATAGTTATATGTCAGACGAAAACCAGCCCCTTCAGTCTTCTGAATATGGAGGCATGTCTATTGAAGAACTCGCGACTGCCTCAACCGTATATCGTGAAGATTTGCTTGACGGGCAGACCATTGTCATTTCCGGCGCGGGTACAGGTATGGGACGCGCCATGGCTTTTCTTGCTGCGCGACTGGGGGCCAAGGTAGTGATTTGCGGTCGTCGCGAGGAGAAGCTCAAAGAAGTCAAAGACGGCATCAAGCAACATGTCGGGCGCGATATTGAATATGCCTTAGTGAACATCCGTGATCCTGAAAATGTTGAAAGTTTCATTACTGATATTTTTAACCGCCACGGCACCATTCACGCCCTGATTAACAGCGCCGGCGGGCAGTTTTCCCAGGCTGCGATTGATTTCTCGCGCAAGGGTTGGCTTGCCGTGGTTGATACCAATCTGAACGGCACATGGTGGATGATGCAAGAAGCCGCCAAAAAATGGCGTGATACCCGACAAGAAGGTAATATCATTAATATCGCAGCCTATGTGGAACGTGGCATGCCGCAATCGGCGCATAGCTGTGCGGCGCGGGCGGGTGTGATTTATCTTTCGAAAACTGTTTCTACCGAATGGGCCGAACATAATATCCGTGTGAATTGTATCGCCCCCGGCGCGATTGAAACCGAAGGCGTGACGCAATATCCGCCAGAAGCTTTACAGGAATTTCACAGGGCCAACCCAATGAAACGCCTCGGTGATGTCTGGGATGTGGCGGAGACAACAATTTATCTCGTCGCCCCCTCCTCAAAATTCGTTACCGGTGAAGTTATCACAGTTGATGGCGGTATGGCGCAACATGGCTGGGTCTGGCCCATGGGCAAGCCGGAATACTTCAAATAATCTCGACTCTTAGAATTTGACGCCTGCTAGAATTTTACAATAGCGCCGCCATCGACATTCAAACCGAGGCCGGAAATAAATTGGCTCTCTTTTTGCGCCAAAAATACAGCCGCATGCGCAACATCTTCCGGTTGACCAAGTCGCCCGACAGGAGCTTTCTCAATCCAGTAATTACGGAAATCATCATCCTCAAAATAGGGGGCTGACAATGCTGTCACCACTGCGCCCGGCTGGAGATAATTCACTGTGATGCCATATTGACCAAGATCAACAGCCATAGATTTCGTCATACCGGCAACTGCGTGTTTTGATGTGCCGTAAACGAAAAGTCCAGGCCCGCCCATATCAGACATTATGGAACCGAGATTAATAATTCTTCCCGTATCTGATTTTTTGAGTTCTGGCAAAGCAGCGTGGGAAATTTTAAACATAGAGGTTACATTTACTGCCATTGTACGCTCCCAGATGTCATCTCCATCATCTTCAACTGTATTAGGTATAGAAATACCTGCATTGTTTACGAGAACATCAAACCCGCCCATTGATTTTATTGCACTTGAGATGATGACCTCTGGGGCATTTTGGTCGGTTATATCAATTTCTATAGGAGTTATGCTGGGATTTTCATTATAAGAATTTAAAATTTTACTTTCTGGAATGTCCACAATCAAAACTTCAGCACCTTCTTTAACAAAGGCCTGAACAATTGCTTCACCGATTCCTGAAGCGCCGCCTGTTACAATTGCCCGTCTTCCCTCTAACAAATATTTACTAGCCATAATCCTCTCCAAACGATTAATATAGATATCCAGATTAATTTTTTTTGGATAAAGTTGGAAGCAGATTATGTTAAGACCGATATGTTATGTGTTACTATTCGTAATATTCTCTTCTTTATCCTCAATTCCGATATATGCCTTTCCAAACTCATTTGGGAGTGATCGCAACCCTAAAACATCTGATAAACAAAAAATTAATCAGTTAGCAACCAAAATAACTACCTCCAAATCTATTTCACATTGGCCTCATGTTGGTGGAACAGCCCAAGGTGGTCACTATATAAGCGACTCACAAATTAATTTGAATAATATTAAAACGCTGGATGTCGCATGGACACATCGTTCTGGTGATTTCAGACAGGGGGACAATTTTATTGATGGGATTTCTGGGGAAAAACCCTTACAGACTGGGTTTCAAGCTACCCCAATCCATTATAATAATGCCCTTTTTTACTGCACTCCATACAATCGGGTTATTTCCCTTAACCCTGAAAATGGTAAAGTCATTTGGGCCTATGACCCTCAGGTTGATCTCTCAAAGTTTGGTGTCCCAAGATGTAGGGGTGTAAGTTCCTGGACGAATCCAGCACTTAATGAAGAGGCAAAATGCAAATATATGATTTTTGCTCCAACTATGGACGCAAGAATTATTGCTTTAGATGCCACGTCTGGAGAAAAATGTAATAACTTTGCAGATAATGGTGAAATAATCCTCACTGATGGTCTTGGTGATTACAACCCCTCTGACTACTCCCTTACAACTCCTCCATTAATAACAAGTACCCTATTGGTAACAGGTAGCGCAGTTGCTGATAATATTTCTACTGATGTCCCCAGCGGGGTTGTAAGAGCCTATGATCTTCAAACCGGACTATTAGCATGGGCCTGGGATACCATCCCCCCAAATTCAAAACCAATTTTGAATAGTGAATCCAAAGAAGCTTACCAAAGAGGTACAACAAATGTCTGGTCTTTTATTTCCGCAGATGATGAACTGGGACTAGTTTATGTTCCTACAGGCAACACATCGCCAGATTATTATGGTGGGCATAGAAATGGTTCCGATTACTATTCAAGTTCTATAGTTGCGCTTTCACAAATAACAGGGGAAGTAAAATGGCACTTTAGGGCAGTTAATCATGATATTTGGGACTTTGACATACCATCCCAACCAACACTTTATGACTTTATGTTTAATGGTAAAATTGTTCGTGCTTTAGCTCAAACAACAAAAATGGGACATATTTTTTTACTAAACCGTGAAACCGGTGAACCTATTTTCCCTGTTGAAGACAAGCCAGTTCCTCAAGGGGCAATCTTTGGAGATTACACCGCACCCACCCAGCCCTTCCCAACCAAGCCTAAAAGCTTAATGAACCTAGATTTTAATGAGGATGATATTTGGGGTCTTACTCCCTTTGACAGAGGCGCCTGCCGGAAAAAGTTCAAAGAATTGAAATATGAAGGTATTTACACACCTTCTTCTGAGGAGGGATCTATTCATTTCCCAGGTTCATTCGGAGGACATAATTGGGGAGGCCCCGCACTCGATCCGGTAAATAAAAAGTTAATTGTCAACACATTACACATGGCGAGTATTGTTAAATTAATTCCAAGAGAAAAATGCGGCCAAGCTGAAGTTGATAGGCAGAAAAAAAGGCTAGACAGAAGGTTCTCGTTTATAGAGCCATCAAAAGGCACTCCCTTCTGCAACCAGAGATGGCTAGGGTTCTTTTCACCACTGGCAATTCCCTGCACACCCCCGCCATGGGGGACGCTAGCATCTATTGATCTAATTAGTGGAGATGTTGACTGGCAAGTCCCGCTAGGTACAACTAGAGACCTAGCACCTTTTCCAGTATGGTTTATCAAAGGAGTTCCCAACATTGGCGGGCCACTTGTTACAGATACAGGTCTGATTTTCATTGCGGCAACAACAGATTTTTATATCAGAGGTTTTGATCTCAATAGCGGAGATGTAGTCTGGAAACATAGACTCCCTACAGCCGCTCATGCCTCGCCAATGAGTTATATATCCCAAAATAATGAACAGTATATTGTTGTCGCTGCAGGCGGCTCTCCAGTCTTAGCTACCCCGCCAGGTGATTATGTGATTGCCTATAAAATTAGCAAAGACAAATGACAAATTATCAAAATCTAATGGATCCTCAGGTTCAATCTTGTCCATATAGTTTATACAAACGTTTGCGGGCCAAAAATCCAATTTATAAGATGCCTGAAACAGGTTTCTACCTAATTACGAGCTTTGAGCTTTGCAATGAAGTGATGCGTCAACCAGACCTTTTTTCAAGTGGTGTGAGCCCTATGGCTCTCCAGCCAGAAGGGGTGCCAAAAGAGGTTATAGAGGTATATGAAAAAAACGGCTGGCTTCCTAAGGCCTCTTGCTCCACCTCTGATCCACCAAGACATACCTGGGTAAGGAAATTACTCACCGAGCTATTTACAGTCGCTAAGGTAAAAGAAATGACCCCGTTTATTGAGCAAACAGCGACAAACCTTATAGATGATTTTAGTAGCAATGGAATGTGTGAATTTGTTAAAGAATTTGCCCACCCTCTCCCAATGCTGGTAATTGCTAATCAGATAGGCGTGAAATCTCAAGACATCCATAAATTCAAAGAGTGGTCAGATGCAATTGTTGAACCTTTTAGCATGATGATTACTCATGAAAGGGAAATTGAGTGCGCCAATTTAGTTGTAGAAATGCAAAAATACTTTAGTGAGTTAATATATCAGAGAAAAGCAAACCCTATTAATGATCTTCTATCAATCATTGCCAATGCAAAAGACAATAAAAACGAAGATTTAAAAATGGATGAAATGCTCTCAATCATCACAATTGATCTACTTGCATCGGGGAACGAAACAACAACTGCCGCCATATCATCAGGTTTACTAATGTTAATAGATAGCCCTGAAACATTTTACATATTAAAATCTAATCCCCACCTCATTCCTAATTTCGTTGAGGAGATATTACGACTTGAGTCCCCTGCACAGGGAATGTTCAGAGAAGTACGTAAAAATACTTGTTTGGACGGGGTGGACCTTAAAGCTGGCGATATACTCAGTCTAAGGTTTGGATCAGCAAACAGAGATGAAAAAAAGTTTAGCCATCCTGAAGATATTATACTGGACAGAAAACCAGCTGGTGGTCATCTAGGATTTGGTGTAGGGAGACACCATTGCATTGGAGCCTCTCTAGCTAGACAAGAATTAATTAGTAGTTTTAAAGTCTTAATAAAAAAGTTTAGCGATTTTGAGCTCATCGAAATTGACAAACCTATTAAGTATACCCCAAGCTTCTTTGGCAGGAATCCAGAAAAAATTAATATAAAATTTAATTTTTCTGATTAATTTAAAAATTAATCAAATGTTGGGGGTACAAACTTAGAGATAAAATTTTCTATTTCTACTTCATCAACATCTTCATCAGACATAAGGCCAATCAAATGACCAACTGGGAGTTCTTCTCCCTCATTGGCTATAACTTTAATAAGCTTGCCATCTGAAGTCGCTTCAAAACAATTAGTAATTTTGTCTGTTTCGATTTCCACAATTTCATCACCATTATTAATGGTTTCGCCTACATTAACCAACCAATTGCCAATAGTGCCCTTTTTCATTTCAATGCCCCATTTTGGGATAGTGATAGCTTTAATTTTACTCATAAATTTTTTTCCTTAATCAGAATGAATTTTAATTGATTAAATCAGTCAACGGAAAAGTTTAAGAGAACATTGCCTGCCATCCTGGAACCGTATAGATATCCTGAGTTTACAAGCACGTGCCCTTTGTAAAGAACTGGGCCGTCTGACTCAATGGAGCCTCCATATGCGTGATGACCTGAAATAGAGTTAAAAGACTGGTTGGTATTGTATTGCCATAGAATATTTCCATCCATAGCATTATAAGCTTTAATAATACCGTCAAATCCACCAGCAAATACTAGACCGTCTGTTGCGGAAACAGCAGCCGATAAACCTGGATCACAAGCTGGTTTGTCCTCCTGCTTACATTGATTGTGGGCTTTTTTGTACCAAATCTTCTCCCCTGAAAAGGCATTAATTGCGTATAGGCCGGGCCTTCGGTCTTCATCTTTAAATCTACCAATAAAATTTGTATCAGCATTTGGTGCAAAAATTTTCGAACCATCAGCTGCCATCCCCCAATGTACACCTCCGGCATAACCCCCAACCCCAATTTTTGTCTGCCAAATAATTTTACCACTATTATCTGGGCTTAACCCATGCACCACACCATTTTTCTGACCGACAACAATCACATCTCCCTTCTTTTCATCCTCAATGAGAATTACAGAAGCTCCAATATCCATATCTGGGCCATCCTCTTCAGGGCAGTTGAAATTGGAACCAATAAAACAGCTCATGTTCCAAGCATCCCCAGCAAGAAGCTGCTTGTGCCATACCATCTTTCCATCTGAGAGACTGAATGCTAATACTGCATCACTTGTTGGAGCTGCTGGTGAAGTGTAGGACTCCCCAGTGCCTACATAAAGAAGCTGCCGTTTGACATCAATGGTAGGAGAATTCCATACAGGTACACCAGAGGGCGCAAGTATAGGAACATCAAGCGGGTTTCTTTTTCCAGTATCTTTCGGAGCTTCTAGTATAGAGTACGTCTTCCATTTTAAACTTCCGTCCTTAGCGTGAAAGGCTGCTACCCCGCCTCTAAATGAACAGCATTCATAGCTCGGATCTGCAGCAGAGGCCCATTCATTAGAGGACATGGGAACATACAAGACGTCATTATAGAATTTTGGCGAACCTGTAATAATCGTATCTTTATGATCATTCAGATTAGTTTTCCAAATCTCCTCCCCAGTCAGACCGTTAAGTGCGTACACTGCGCCGTTAAAATCACCAAAATAAATTGTCAGACCATCATTTTGTGAATTTGGGGATTGTACTATGCTTATAGCGCTTCTTACCTCGGCCTGAGCCTGATAGGACCAGAAAGTGCAACCTGTATCCAAATCAATAGCATATATTTCGCCATGTTGGGATCCAACATAGATTACACCGTCATGAACAACTGGCTGAGATCTGGCTCTTGTTGCGCCAGGATAGGCAAACGCCCATTTAAGCTTCAGACCTGAAACATTTCCAATATTTAAACCAGATAATTCTGAGGAAACTTTTCTTGTGTTGCGGTAATTAAACCCCCAGCTTTTTATGGTTTTTTGTTCACTATTTACTTTGCCGAGTTTTACAGGTTTCTGGCAACGTTTTATTTCATAATTTTCAGTTTCTCCCTTTTCTGTTCCTGATAGATAATTCGCAATCCTAGTTTTTTCTTCGAGGAGCAAATGGGCAGATTGCTGTTTCATTACCCCGTCGGTCATAGACGTCAAAAGGGACTGTGGAGAGGAAAAGTTGAAAGATATAACATGCGGGGCTTTTGGAACGCTACCGTCATGACACGAGGCGCAGTTTTCCTTGAAAAGCACTTCACCCGTCTTTACTTCCTGAGCTCTCAAGGATCCTGGATAAAATATAACCAAAAATAAAATTATAAGAGTTGATATTTGATGAACGATTTTTTTCATAACAAGATATAAATTAATAGTTAAAATCAATAATTTGACAATTCACGCGCAAGATCTTCTATCTGCGATACCGATGGCACATAGAATGCCTCAAGCGTCGGGCTTGCGGGAACGGGAGTATGTGGTGAGGTAATTTTTCGTATGGGCGCTTTCAGAGCATAAAAAGCTTTCTCAGCAACTACACTTGAAACTTCCGAGGCCATGCTACAATAAGGATTAGCCTCATCAACTATCAATAGCTTTCCAGTTTTTTTAACACTTTCAATTATAGACTTGTCATCCAATGGAGAAAGCGTTCGTGGGTCAATCACCTCAACTGAAATACCTTCAGAGCTTAGTTTTTTAGCAGCTTGTTCAGCAAATAGTACCATGCGGGAAAAAGCTACTATCGTTACGTCATTTCCTTCACAAACTTTACGGGCTTCTCCAAAAGGAATTACAAATTCCTCATCAGGAACCTCTGCTAACTCGTCGTAAATAGCTTTATGCTCACAAAAAACAACAGGGTCATCATCTCTTATAGCCTGCGTCAGTAACCCTTTAGCATCATAAGCATTGCTCGGAGCCACAACTTTTATACCAGGAATGGAAACAAGCAGGGGATACAAAATCTGTGAATGCTGAGGACCTGTTCCAGCCCCGGCCCCAATCATGGTTCTGATTGTTACCGGTGTTATTACGTTGCCCCCAAACATATACCTGAATTTGGCGATTTGGTTCATAAGCTGATCGAGACACACACCAAGAAAATCAATAAACATCAATTCCGCCACTGGCCTCAAGCCAGTAAGGGCCGCACCGCCAGCAGCGCCTATAATAGCTGACTCAGTAATTGGGGTATCTATAACGCGCTCTGAACCAAATTTGTCGGATAAACCCAAAGTAACACCATAAACACCACCGGAGTGTTTGCTTGCCACATCTTCACCAATAACAATAACGCTTTGGTCTCTTGCCATTTCTTGATGAAGGGTCTTGTTAATTGCTTCTCTAATAGAAATTTCAGCCATATTAATGTCCCTTATAATCCACGTAAACGTCAGTGAAAAGCTGCTCATATGATGGCTCTGTTGCAGAATAGGCTTTTTCCAAACCAGTTTCTATAAGTTCAGAAATTTCATTATCCATGTTTTCAATTTCATTTTTGGATAAACCTTCAGATCTAGGGTCTTGTAAAAATATTTTAATCGGGTCAGACATCGCCCGTGAGGATTTAACCTCATCTCTTTCACGGTAATGTTGAGCATCACCTTCAAAATGTCCGTAATATCTTGGTACTATAGCCTCAATAGCAGTCGGTCCGCCTCCGTTTCTACCCCTTTCCACGGCAGATTTAGCAGCATCGTATACTGCAAAAAAGTCGCTACCATCTATACAAACAGAAGGCATGCCAAATGCCCCTGCACGTTCTGCAATTCTTCCATCGGGCTTGGGATTTTTTGTAAATTCAGCGTAATAATTATTTTCATACATGAAAATCATCGGTAAATTAAGCACAACTGCCAAGTTCAAAGCCTCAGCTACCGTTCCCTGATCAGATGCCCCATCACCAATAAAAGCTACCGACACACATCCATTTTTGAGTGTTTTGGCTGTCAAAGCTGCACCGGCAGCTATGGGGGGACCAGCCCCAACAATAGCATTTGCACCGAGCATACCCTTGCTCATATCAGCAATATGCATGGAGCCACCCTTACCCCTACAAATCCCCTCATCTTTGCAACACAACTCAAGCAACATATCTTCAACCGTACAACCCTTGGCGATGCAGTGACCGTGCCCTCTATGTGTACTGGCGATATAGTCTTGATCAGTTAGGTTCATACACATCGCGACTGCAATGGCCTCCTGAGCTCTGTACATATGAATAAAGCCAGGCAATTTTCCCTGTTGATATTCCGCACGTATGCGCTCTTCAAATTCTCTGATGAGCTTCATATCCCGATACGCTTTATACAACTCAGAATTTTCAAGCATATTCACTCCTATTGAACCTCAATTAAATCTAAAGGGTATTGGTAAATTGAAGAACTGTTATTTTTGCTAATGACAAAAACATTTTCCATATGGGACGGGCCAAGCTTGCTGCCAAAATATAAGCAGTCAAAACTAAGAATCATATTTTCCTTAATTTCAAATCCCTCGAGAGCAGAGTCTAAACCAGTAGAGGGGAATATCTTTGGGCTCTCGAGTGGAACATGGCCAATTGAATGAACGATCATCAAGAGTTTTTCAGGAGCATCCAGTGAGCAAGAAATCTCTTCTTTGGCCTGAGCGCAAATTTCAGATGAATTGTTCCCCGGTTTAAGTTTATTGACCACATCCAAAAAACATTTTTTTACAATTTCATGTTGCTCGATATATTCCTTAGGGGGGGGGCCTATATAAGCGGTCCTATTAATATCCAACCAAATATTTTTGTACCGTCCCTGAGTTTCCAGAATAGCAATTTGACCCTCCTGAAAAGGGCTATCAAAATGTGTACGAAACAGATCTGGCCGGAAAGCCAAATCATAGCTCCCACCAAAAAGCATCGGGCTTGTTGGCAGGGGGTCAATCCCTTCGTCAATCATAAAATGCGCTACTGATTTTTCAATATTACACCACTTAGCTCCTACCCCGAGCTGCTTAACTGTGTGAGCCATTACCCTGTCGGCTTTCTTTCCACTTTCGCGAAACAAGTCAATTTCTTCAGGTGTTTTGACTGATCGTGCCTCAATTACGAGCTCAAACCCATCTTCAAAATTAAAATCAATTTTTTGTGACAACCTGTAGGCAATTCTCATGTCGTCAAAAAGAATGGGCTTCTGCGAGCTATAAGTATCAATAACCTGCTCAAGAGACAAAACTAAATTATTTTGACACTCGCCGATAATATCGGTTGAAATTTCTTTTAGGCGCGAAGAAATATCTTCACTTAACTGCATATAAGCATCATGAGCTCTGGCAGTCTGACAAAAATTCAGCAAATCAAATGTGGAAATCTTATCATAATGTATAGGATGACCTTCTCTTTCAGACACTATAATGCCAATAAGACTTGCCTCAGGAATACACAAAACAATTGGTTTAGTTGAGTCCGCAGGTACGAAAACTGCAGACATGGGCTCCGGCAATTGCCATCCATCCATTACATTATTATACCCTGAAGTATAAAACACATTGTCTGAATTGGACAAAACAATGCCTCCCAATTCATTCTGGTTTAATAAGCTCCTAAGTCTTTCAATTTTACGATTTTTCATCAATTGCCTGATAAATTTAAAGTCAAAAAAAGCCGGGCGTTAACCCGGCTTTCTAATGAGTGTAATTAACTTAGAAGTTAAATGACGCACGGACTCCCAAGGATCTTGGTTCTCCGAATGTTGCAAAATTCCACAACGTACCAACTGGGTTAGATGAAATCTGATAAATTTCATTTGTTAAGTTTTTACCCCAAAGTGTAAGTGAAACACTGTCATTTGGCTCAAACATAATAAATGCATCTATTAATGTTCTATCCTCAGCCTGGGTATTGGCTTTTTGCTGAATTATAAAGTTACCATCAGCGTCAAGCCCCTGAGCGTTGGCTGGGAAAGGACTAATTTCCATCTCGTCTCTGTAATGAAGGCTCGCACTATAAGTAATAGTAGCAGTGTCATAATCCTGGAAATAGGCTGCAGTTAAGCCGTAGGTTACTTCCGGTGAAAACGGCACATCAAGGCCTGACAAGTCAGGATTAACATTGACACCAGGTGTTGCTGCACCAGTAACAAAAGTGCCTCGGTTGATTAATGGAGCAAATGAGTCATACTCGTGATCTAATAATCCGAGAAAGCCATCAAAACGGAGGTTCTCAGAAGCCAAATAAGTAGCCTCAAGCTCTAAACCGCGGGCAGTTGACTCGCCTTCATTCACAGAAATTGTTTCCTGGAAATTAGCACCACCTACAAGTTTGTTAATCACTGTATCACGCTGCAAGTTCTCATATTCAGTTTGAAAGATTGCACCATTAAGACGAAGACGACCATCCATTAAGTCACTTTTAAAACCTAATTCAATATTTACGTTTTCCTCATCATCATATGGTGAGCAATACTGAATAGATCCGCATGTCTCAGAGAAACCACCAGAAATAAATCCAGTTGCATAACTTGCGTAAAGCATCACATCGTCATTTAGTTGATAATCAGCTACTACCCTGAATGTATCCGCCTCAAAATCCTTGGAGTCTTTATAAACAAAAGCATATGCAGCCTCGGGTAAAGGATTTCCGTGTGGGCTACTGTAAGTTGTTGTATTTACGGTAGCAAAACCACCAATAGTAGAGGCCGCTCCAACTGCACCATACTGGTAACGCTCAAAAGTTTTTTCGTCCTCAGTATGTCTAATACCTAGGGTTAACTTCAACTTATCTGAAACATCATAGCTCCCATCAATATATATTGCTTGGCTTTCACGATTTTGGACAGACGCTTGCACTTCCGCTACATCATAAAAGTCTGTTCCCAGACCAAAAAGCGACAGGAAACCAAGGCCACCAAAGACAACAAACTCTACATCTTCTTCGTAGTAGGCTATACCACTCACAAAATTAAGGGGGCCATCAAAATTGGAGGTCAGTCTAAACTCTTGCTGGAACTGATCACGGAGAGTGTTACGGGAAGCATCATAGAGACTGTTGTATGCCTCACCAGTATAAGTGCTAGCAAGAATTTCCTCGTGATTTCTCTCACCTGTAATGGATTTTAATGTGTACTTATCAAATGTAAGTGTTTGAGTTAAATAAAAACCCTCAGACTCAATTTGGTGTCCACGATCATTACAACCCCAAATGTGACACCAATTAGATTGACCTGTAACTAGAGGGTTTGCATTCCCAATTCCTGGAAAACCAAGTAATCCGAATGTGTATCCTTCACCAGTAGGCGTAAGGTTGGCAGCAGCAACAGTTTCACTAGTATCGTCAATGTTTTCATATGTGAAATCCAGGCGATAATTATCTGTTGGTTCAAAACGTACCTTAAACTTTGTTGCTAATACATCGGTACCACCAATTTTATCTCCATTACCTTGAACATAGAAATCACCATTTGCATCTTGGGTCATGGCCGCGCCGTTTGCCGGATTAAAAACGCCACCATTCGTGGTTAGGTCAGCACCTCCTGGAACGAAAGTTCCTACAGGCCCACTTCTTTTACTGTTGGTATAAAAACCATCAGAATAATCTGATAATACTGCAATTCTAATAGCTAAGTTGTCGGTTATCGCCAGATTGACGGCAGCATTAATTTTTTCGATAGAGCCGTCATTACTATCATGGTAACCGAGAGTAACATCTAAATCGGCAAAAGTTTCACCTAACTGAGGCTTCTTCGTAGTTATGTTAATAGCACCACCAGTAGTATTCTTACCAAATAGAGTTCCCTGTGGACCCCTAAACATCTCTATCTGTTCAATATCAAACATAGCTACTGACTGAGCCATTGTATGATTGAATGCAAAGTCATCAACTACAACACCGACTGAAGCATCTTTAGTAACTAGAATTGAGTCAAAACCAGTACCTCTCATACCACCGGCGATTGCTCTAAAACCAGTCTGCGATGTTAGGGTTACATTAGGAGCTAACTGACCTAATGCAAACACATCATTCTTAAATGTGTTTTCTAATTGTTTATCGGTAACTGTAGATACAGATATAGCTAGGTCTTGCTGAGAAACATCCCTCTTTGTACCTGTGACAATTATTTCCTCGATATCAAACTTACCTTCATCAGCTTCCTGAGCAAATACATTGCTAGAATAGATAGATGACGCAAATAAAGCTGAAATAGTCAGCAGCTTCAATTGATGCAAATCTCTGATTTTCATATCACTCCCCTTAAAAATATATTTAGATAAGTTATTTGTTTAAAAATAAGAAAATACTATCCAAAACTTGAGGTATAGACCCTTAAGAGTTAATATATGCATATGTGGCGAAAAAGACACACTCAGGCAAGCCTAGAAAGGAATTATCAATGACACACACATTTATTGCTCGAATGAAAGTTTTTCCTGAAATGGAGGACAAATTTATTGAAACCTGTGAACAAATGGAGCTTGCAGTCAAAAATCATGAGCCCAACTGTCTACTCTATAAATTCTATCGCCTAAAAGAACCACACAGCTTTATAGTAATTGAAAGTTTTGTGAGTGAAGCTGATGATTTGGCACATCAGGAAACTGAACATTTCAAAGAAATTGCTGCTGCTATGATTCCATGTTTAGATGGTGGCTATGAAAGAGAATATCTCGATCCTCTGAAGTAAAATTGGAGCCCAAAAATGACAGCATTTATTGCCAAGTTAGTTGTTAAACCTGAGATGAGAGAACAATTTGAAAAAGCTCAAAATGAACTCAGAGAACTTACCTATCTTAAAGAACCGGAAACACCCGTATACGAACTTTTGAAATCAAGAGATAACCCTGAGGTCTATTTCTGTGTGGCAACTTTCAATGATGAAGCCGCATTTAATTATCATATGTCCACAGACTTTCATGACAGACTAGTGCCTGAAATAGTGGAATGTCTTGCTGATGAAATGACCTTAGACTTTTTCGATTATATAGGTCCAGCGAAAATGCCAAGAGGTGAAGATTAGTTTAATGGAAAATATTGATCCTAAAGATATTCAGGAACTTATTGACCGCACCCGCATCTATGATGTCCTAACACGCTATTGTAGAGCATTAGACAGGTGTGATGTTGATTTGATGAGGTCTGTTTATTGGGATGATGCCCGAGATGATCACGGCGTATTCAATGGCGGAGCACAAGAATTTGCAAAATTTATTATCCGTGAAATTCAACAATGGTTTGAAGTAACTATGCACGCAATTATGAATGTCCACATGGAGATTGATGACAAGACAGCTTGTACGGAAAGTTATCTTTTTGCCTATCATAAAGTAAGGGGTGACCGTAATAAGGTCGAAGAAATTTTTGGTTCTAAGTACCTATCGCAATTTGACTGGTCGAAAGTAGACGGTATCCCACATGTGTTCTATTACGGCGGTAGATATGTTGATCGATTAGAAAAAAGGGAAAGTGAGTGGAAAATATCTCACCGTCAAGTAGTTATGGACTGGAATCATAACGAGATATCATCTGGCATTTTTGATGAAGGTATGTTTAAAACCCTGACCCTAAGGGGAACTCGTGGCCACATGGATCCAGTATTCAAAAATATTATTGGCTAGAGATCAGCTGCAGACCTGATTGGTTTTGACCCATCCCAATCTACACAGCCTTTTTTAATTGCCTCAAAAAAGGTCCTTATTTGACTAGTATCCTCAAGCAACTCCACCATGCATGATATATCCGAGCGTGTGTCAACATAACAAAAATTAGTTGTTCCAAAAACACCTTCAAAAGCTAGTTCATAGCCCTGAGACTTATATCTCTCAACTTCTTGCAAATAATCATCACAAACAACAGCAATATGATGAAATCCTTCCTGACCTCTTGCAAACATATCTCGATAACAGGATGGATTTTCACAATGCTGTTCAACTAGCTCAATCTGTACATCACCAGCCATAGAAATTGCAGTTGAAAAGTCAACTTCGTTTGCCAATCCACGATATTTAGGGTCATTAATTTTATTGTTCTCCATGAGAAAAAAAGGGCCTACTCCAAAAGTGTTAGTCCATTTTTCTGCGGCTGACTTAAGGCTATTGACTACAAATGCTGCTTGAACAACCTTATGGTTCATTGAAGTGGGAAATGGCAACATAATTTTCTCCAAAAAGTTATTTTTCTAGGTAATCCTCAAGAGTTTTATGGAAGTGGCGTACACGAAGTTCTTGATCGCCAATCCATAAACCTTTATACCCCGCGCTGTTCATTCCCTTTTGGACATGAGGAAGATTATATGCATCTTGATTTATCACTAACCCCAAAGAAACATCACCATATTTATATGTTTTATGCTTTGGACGAATATGTTCTTCTTGATCGAACTCATTGTCAGGAAGTTCATACATATAATAATCAAAAAACATTTTATTTGGATCTTCGGGATGCGGACGCTGGCGAAACATCATCATATCGTCAGCATGGACATTCATCGTGATATTTGGAAAAATCATATAATGGTAATCATCCGTAAGCTGATCATCGTTCAATTCTGAATAATCTTTTCCTTGTTCTGGACCATTTTCTCTTTTAAATTTCTGAACATCCTTACGAATATCATAGACAGAGCCCTCATATGCGGCTGGGTCCATTCCAGCGCCCTTCATAACAACTTTTATAGGTGCAGGAATTTCGCCAGGAGCTATTACACGTGGGCTGAGCACGCTGAAGGCAATTAGGTACCTGTTATGTTTTTCATAGCAGTCAATTTGAATGTCCTTGTCATCCAGATAATAAAGTAGCTGAGGGTGGATACCTTGTACGTGGTAACTTTCATTAAAAGCATCAACAGAAGCTTTCCAATTACAATCCCATTCCACTGTCAAAGTTTTAGTTAGCACCATTCTTTCAAAATGATATGGATTAAGATGCTCAGGTATAATTCCGAGATAATCTTTTAATGGTTCAACATCAGGATTGAGACTGAACCAGACAAAGGAACCCCAAGTGTCACAAGGCAGGGATGCCAGCCCAGAACAATCCGGGGCCCCTTGTGGGAAAGTCTCTAGATCTGGAATGTCAACAAATCCCCCATCCAAACCATATTCCCAGTCATGATATTTACATTTGAAAGATTGGGCTGCCTCCTGTGGCTGCTCAAAACTGTGCACCAATTTGTTGCCGCGATGTTGGCAAACATTATAAAAAGCCCTTATGGACATATCTTTCTGACGAACCAACAAAATGGACTCAACGCCAATTTCAGTTACATAGTGATCACCTGGTTCTGGGAGGTCTTCTTCTCTGCAAGCTAACAGCCAGACTTTAGTCCAAAGCTTATCCCATTCCTGGTGCATGTAATCACTGGAGGTATATCTTTCTTTAGGGATAATTTGCGTACCCATCTTGGGCTTGGGAGCAGCTTTTACAGGGGTGCCATTTGGCCCCTGTTTTTTTGAAGTACGCTCAATTTTCTGATTACGCTTGATTTTCATAATTAAAACTGAACCCTTTTTGTATAGCCACCATCTACAACCAAATTAACACCTGTAACCCAGCTGGAAGCATCACTGGACAAAAACACAACACAGTTAGCAACTTCCTCTGGTGTACCCATACGTTTTAGTGCATGTGTTTTTTCTGTTATCTCAAAAAATTTCTGATTAGAAGTTTTTATCATTTCCCAGGCCCCCCCTTCAAAATGGATAGGTCCCGGTGACACTGAATTAACACGTATGTTGTCCTTGCCATGAGCTTGGGATAGCTGTTTTGAATAGGTAATAAGTGAAGCCTTAAGGGCATTATATGGCTGAGGTTCCATAAAAGTTTCAATGGCAGCTGTAGTGCAGATCATTGTGATAGCACCTCCCTTTTCTTCCATATGCGGGAGAACTGCTTCAACACCTCTGACAGTTCCCAGAACATCTACCTCAAAATTATTCCACCAATTTCTTTCACTGTCATTTCCCCCTCCTGCAGAAACATTAGGGATAAATATGTCTACGCCGCCAAGCTGCTCAACCATATTCTCTACCCAGCTTTCATAACTTTCTTTATCTTTGATGTTACATGGCGCCCCAATAATTCTTCCGTCAGCTGTAAGGGAAATCTCTTTAACAGCCTTGTTAACGCTTTCAGGCGTCCTTGAACAAATAGCAACATTTGCTCCTTCATCAGCAAATAAATTTGCAATTCTCCTGCCTATGCCAGCAGTTGAACCTGTAATTAGAACATTTTTATTTCTAAGGCCTAAATCCATTAGTTATTCCTCTGAGTGATTTTGTTGAAAATTTGGTTTATTGTACAATATCAGCTGGTCGGGCCACCAGTCCATTATCTACTAAAAATTCAGCACCGGTTAAAAATCTTGCATCATCAGAGGCAAGAAATACCACCATCCGCGCGACATCCTCCGGCCGACCTAATGAGTCAGAAGGCAAAACGCCATTTAGAGGAATTTCGATAGGCGATTCGTCCCCTCGGCCCTGAACATTTTGAACCATTGGAGTTTCAATGCCACCTGCATGAATAGAATTACATCTTATTGGTAATCCCGTCATCTGACAATGAATGGCCATAGATTTAGTCATTGATCTAACAGCACCCTTTGCAGCTGAATAAGAAAAGAATGGGGGGTACCCTAAATGAGTTGCTGTAGAACACATATTAATTATAGACCCATTGCTGCTTTTTTTAAGCAAGGGTAAAGCTATTTGCATACCCAAGAAAACACCTTCATTCATTATAGAATTTGTTTTACGAAAATCCTCAAGAGTACAATTTTCTGGGTCAGCCACAATTACAATACCTGCATTATTAACAAGTATATCTAAGCCGCCGAAAAATTCTTCAACCTTCTTGATGGCTAACTTCCAGTCCTCAGGATTTGAAACATCGAGCTTAATAGATCTAGCATTTTCTCCAATAGCTTCAGCTTCCTTCCTAACGCGATCTTCATCGATATCAGTTAAGAGAACTCGAGCCCCTTCCTCTGCAAGCATCTTTGCATCTGCAAGCCCTAGACCCATTGCTGCGCCGGTAACAAGAGCTATTTTACCCTCAAGTTTTTTCATTACATTTCTCCGATAATTCTGTCGTTTAAATTAATACATAATAGAGTTTACAGACAAACTAGTATTTCAGATAAATTTACCTATAATTTTTCCAAATAGGGGGTTGATGATGGAAAATTTCGAGGTGAGTGATGCGGGGGATATCCTGGTTGACACCAAACAACTTGACTGGCTTGATGTCGGAGGAGGGACTTATTTTAAAATCCTAAGAGCCTGTGTCAAAACCGGTGAGTGGGCCCTCTATGTCAAAATGGACCCAGGTGCAAAGTTTCAGCCACACAGGCATCAGGGAAGTGGTCAGTTTTTCATCACTAAAGGTGAGCTCATATATGATGTTGGTAAGGCTGATATGGGAACATATGGATTTGAACCAATTTTTGCTGAACATTTTGAAGCTGGCTGTAATGAAGAAACAGAAATGCTCTTTATCGGCAATGGAGCCGTAACATATTTCAAAGATGATAAATCGGTAGACTATGTTTTTGACGCTGAAACTCTAATTAACTTACAAAAAGGTACAGCTAAACTCGATATAGGTGTTTAAGAAAGGCATTGGTTTTGCAGAATATTGTTTTATTTCATCACGATCCATCACCTTATGGTGAGAGAATAAGAAAATGCTTCGGACTGCAAAATATACCCTGGAAATCATGTCTTGTACCTATGGTAATGCCTCGCCCTGCCATGACAATTCTATCGGGTGGTTACCGAAAAATTCCTGTTATGCAATATGGAGCGGATATATATTGTGATACAAGATTAATTTCCCAAAAAATAAATAACCTTTTTAATGACTTAAAATTATTTAGCCACGGGACCCTTCAAAACTCTGCATTGCAGAGTCAGTCTGACCAAATATTTAGATCAGGCGCCATTTTATCTTTAATTGAAAACAAGGAATACATACCGCCAGAAGTGGTGGAAGATAGAATGTCATTTTTCACTTTTATAAACCAAAAGACAGCCGAAAAAGAACTCAACCACCATCAAAGCCAGTTCAAAAAATACGCTATGGATATTGATGAACTGCTTAGAGAAAACGACTTTATTCTTGGATTACAACCTAACTGGGCGGATATTTGCTGCTATGCTAATATTTTTATGGCCAAAGGAAATATTCCCAGCTCATTTGAATGGATGAAAAAACTTAAAAATATTGATTCCTGGTACCAAAATCTTATGTCCTATGGCGAAGGCATTAGAGAGGAAATTTCCTCACAGGAAGCCCTTGAAATTGCCAAAACATCAACGCCTGATTTATCCAATATAAACCATCAAAATAGTGACGATGAAAATATGCCTCAACCAGGAGACAATGTAAAAGTTACGCCTGACGATTACGGGCAAATATCTGTTCAGGGTGAACTAATTTGTGTAAATTTAGATGAGATTGTAGTGACCAATGAGACTAAGGAAGCGGGGGCCATCGCCATCCATTTTCCAAGATTAGGTTTTATTGTGGAGAAAATAATATGAATAATAAGTTAGATAACCACCAAGGTATTAATTTGGCGAAGTCTGAAACGGCAGTTATTGAAAGCCTCTATCAAGATTGGATTACAGCTGTTGAAACCGGAAATACGGACCTGTATCTTAGCGTCCTAAGTGAGAATATTGAACTCATCCCGACCGATGCACCTGCTCTAAGAACGAATAAAGATTATGGAGATTTTCTCAAAACCGTTTTTGTAGATGATAGTTTTAAAATAAACCAGATTGGGGATAGGGAAATCATTATTAGTGGAAATCTAGCTT